>NZ_JBVHWM010000001.1:0-323308 GCF_055564375.1 Streptomyces sp. NPDC029138 | reverse complement strand
CCGCTTCTCCGTCGTCGGCGTCGGCTCCGCTCTCGTGGCCGTCGCGGGCCGCTTCTCCGTCGTCGGCGTCGGCTCCGCTCTCGTGGCCGTCGCGGGCCGCTTCTCCGTCGTCGGCGTCGGCTCCGCTCTCGTGGCCGTCGCGGGTCGGTTTTTCGTGGTCGTCGTGGGGTGTTCCGGCGTCGTCGACGAAGGCTCTTTGGGGCCCGTGCCCGTGAGGTCGAAGAAGACGTCGTCGAGTGTGGGCTTGCGGAGTTCGAAGTCGACGGTGGGTACGCCCTTGTCACGCAGGGCCTGCGCGGCGCGGGCCAGGTCGTCCAGGCCGTCCGGGCCGAGCTGGACGGACACCCGGCGGGCGGCCTCGTCGGTGACCGGGGCCGGGCCACCGAGCACGGCCAGCGCGGCGACCGCGTCGGCGAGGTTCTCGGAACCGGCCACGGTCACCACCAGCCGGTCGGTGCCGACCTGCCGTTTGAGGGCGTCCGGGGTGCCCTCGGCGATGACCCGGCCGGCGTCGATGACGGCGACGCGGTCGGCGAGCTGGTCGGCCTCCTCCAGGTACTGGGTGGTGAGCAGGATGGTCACGCCGCCGGCGGCCAGGTCGCGCACCACGTCCCACAGGACGTTGCGGCTGGCCGGGTCCAGACCGGTGGTGGGCTCGTCCAGGAACAGCACCTCGGGGTCGCCGATGACACACGTGGCGAGGTCGAGCCGGCGGCGCATCCCTCCGGAGTAGGTGCCCGCGGGCCGGTCGGCGGCCTCGGTCAGCTCGAACCGGTCCAGCAGCTCGGCGGCCCGGCGGGCGGCACCGCGCCGGCCGAACCGCAGCAGCCGGGCCAGCAGGACGAGGTTCTCGCGCCCGGTGAGGAGTTCGTCCACGGCGGCGTACTGCCCGGCCAGGCCGATGCGCCGGCGCACCTCGCGGCCCTCGCGGACCACGTCGTACCCGGCGACACGGGCCCGGCCGCCGGTCGGCCGCACCAGGGTGGTGAGGATGCGGACGGTGGTGGTCTTCCCGGCGCCGTTGGGGCCGAGGACCCCGAGGACGGTACCGGCCGGCACCGCCAGGTCGATGCCGTGCAGCGCGGTGTGGGAGCGGTAGCTCTTGCTCAGCCCCTCGGCGAGGATCGCCATGTCGGTGTCGGACGCGGCCACGGTCAGCCCGCCTGCCGCTGGAGGCTCAGCGGGCGCAGGTCGGTCCAGTTGCTCTCCACGTAGGCGACGGCGGAGACGCGGTCGGTGGCGTCCAGGGCCACGCGCCAGCCGTCGGGTACGGCGGCGAACGACGGCCACAGGGAGTGCTGGCCCTCGTCGTTGACGAGGACGAGGAACGTGCCGTCTTCGTTGTCGAAGGGATTGGCCATGGCGGGTCTCCAGATCTCGGGCAGTGGTGGACGGTCGGTGGGTGGTACGACGTCGGGTCAGCGGGCGGCGGCGACGGCACCCAGCCGGCGCTCCACGGCGGCGCCGATGAGCGCCGCCGGGGCGGGCCGCAGCATCTGCTGGTGGCCGCAGGGCACGTCGTACGCCTCGACGGGCCGGCCCAGGTACGGCTCCCAGCTCTTGGTCTTCAGCGCGCGCTCCTCCGCCGAGAGCCCGTCGGCGGCCCGGAACAGGGTCATCGGGCAGCCGTCGAAGCGGGTCGGGGTGTGCCGCTGGACCAGGTCGAGGTGGTTGCGCATGACCGCGAGCAGCCGTTCCAGGGTGGCCTGGCCGAGCCCGGCGAGCGGGCCGCCGGTGCGGGCCAGATGGGCGGCGACGGCGGGCGGGTCGAGCCGGTCCGGGCCGGTGCTGTCGACGTCGGCCTCGGCGAGGAAGTCGGCGAGGAACTCCGCGTCGGTGGGGTGGACGCCGCGCCCGTCGTCCGGGTAGGCGTCCAGGTTGGCGAGGTAGGCGACCTCCTCGCCGGACGCGTGCAGCAGGGCCGCGATCTCGTGGGCGACGATGCCGCCGTAGGACCAGCCGAGCAGGTGGTAGGGGCCGTGCGGCTGTACGGCCCTGATCCGCGCCAGGTAGTCGGCCGCGACCTCGGCGACGCTGCCGGGCAGCGGGCCGTCGTCCGCGAGACCGCGGGCCTGGAGGGCGTGCACGGGCCGCTCGGGGTCGAGGTGTTCGGCGAGCGCCGCGAACGGGATGCCGAAGCCGAGCCCGCCGTGCACGCAGAACAGCGGTGGCAGAGTGCCGGTGGAACGGATGGGCAGGACGGGCCCGAGCAGGTCGACGGTGCCGTGGCCGGTGACAGCGGTGGCGGCGGTGGCGGGCTCCGGGGTGCGTTGCCGGTCGGCGGCCCCGCCCTCGGCCACGGCGCTCGCCGCCAGCGCCTCCAGCGTGCGGTGTTCGAAGACGGCCGCCGGCGTGAGGCGCAGGCCGGCTCCGGTGGCGGTGTTGACCAGGCGGATCGCCTTCAGGCTGTCGCCGCCGAGCGCGAAGAAGGAGTCGTCGGGGCCGGCCGGCACGCCGAGCACCTCGGTGACGGACGCGCACAGCCGCCGCTCGGCCTCGGTGCGGGGCGGGCGTACGGCGGCGGAGCCGGTGGGGCGGGCCGGGGCGGGCGGCAGGGCGGCGACGTCGAGCTTGCCGTTGACGGTCATCGGCAGCTCCGGCAGCGGCACATAGGCGCCCGGCACCATGTAGTCGGGCAGTGCGCGGGCCAGGTGCCGGCGCAGTTCGTCCGGCTCGGGCGCGGGGCCGCCGGGGGCGGGGACGACGTACGCGACCAGCTGCCGCCGCCCCAGGGGGTCGGCGGGGGCGAGGACGGCGGCCCGGGCGACGGCCGGATGCGCCGTCAGCCGGCGTTCGATCTCGCCGGGTTCGATGCGGTAGCCGCGGATCTTGACCTGCTGGTCGGCGCGGCCCACGTAGTCGATCCGGCCACGGGCGTCCCAGCGCACCAGGTCGCCGGTGCGGTACATGCGCGCGCCGCGCTCTCCGTACGGGCAGGCCACGAACCGTCCGGCGGTCAGCGCGGGCCGGCCCAGATAGCCACGGGCCAGCCCGGGCCCGGCCAAGTACAGCTCGCCGACCACGCCCCGTGGCACCGGGCGCAGCGCCTCGTCCAGGACGTAGGCGCCGGTGTCGGCGATGGGCAGGCCGATGGGCACGCCGGCCGGGGCGTCCACCGCGTCGGCGGTGTCCTGGAGGGTGGCGAACGTGGTGGTCTCGGTGGGGCCGTACACGTTGTACACCGCCGTGTCCGGCAGGGCGGCCCGCAGCCGGTCCAGGTGGTCGCGGGAGTGGGCCTCGCCGCCGGTGAGCAGGGCGCGCAGCGGGGCGAGGGCGCGCGGCCTGGTGTCGGCGACGGCGTTGACGAACTGGGTGGTGAGGAAGGCGACGGTCACCCCGGCCTGCCGCAGGAACACGCCGAGCGCCTCGGGGTCCGCGGGGCCCGGCGGGCAGACCGCGAGCCGGGCGCCGTGCACGAGCGGGGCCCAGATCTCGAACGTGGAGGCGTCGAAGGCGACCGGCGCGAAGTACAGGAACGTGTCGTCGGCGGTGAACCGCAGTTCGGGCAGCCCGTGCACGAGGCGTGCGGCGGACCGGTGGGAGACGGCCACGCCCTTGGGACGGCCGGTGGAGCCGGAGGTGTAGATGACGTAGAGCAGGTCGTCGGGGTGGGGCCCCGGCACGTCCGGCCCGTCGTCGGGCAGGGCGGCCAGAGCCTCCCGGGTGCCCGGCGCGTCCAGGACGACGACCTCGACGCCGGACCCGGCGCCCCGCGCACACTGGTCGGCGCGGGCCCCCTGAGCGGCGGACCCGGCGACCCGCGTGTACTCGCCGTCGGCCAAAGACCGCTCGGCGGCGGGCGCGGGAACCCGCGTGTACTCGTCGCGGGCGGGCTCCGCGGGCGCGTCCGGGGCGGCCGGCTCGGGGGCGCAGGCGGCGGCTCCCGCGCACTGGTCGGCGTGTGACCCCTGGGCGGCGGGCGCGGGAACCCGCGTGTACTCGTCGCGGGCGGGCTCCTCGGCGGCGGGCGCGTCCGGGGCGGTCGGCTCGGTGCCGGGAGCGACGACCCGCGCGCACTCGCCGGCGACGGACCCCCCGGCGGCGGGCGCGTCCGGGGCGGCCGGCTCGGGGGCGCAGGCGGCGGCTCCCGCGCACTGGTCGGCGCGTGACCCCTGGGCGGCGGGCGCGGGAACCCGCGTGTACTCGTCGCCGACGGGCTCCTCGGCGGCGGGCGCGTCCGGGGCGGCCGATTCCGTGCCGGGAGCGACGATCCGCGCGCCCTCGCCGACGACGGACCCCTCGGGGTCGAGTGTGGTGGCCCGGGTGCAGTGGTCGGTCAGGGACTGCTGGGTGAGTAGCAGGGCGGCGCCGGCGTCGGTGAGCATGTCCCGTATCCGGTCGGGCGGGTAGGCGGGGTCGAGCGGTAGGTAGGCGGCGCCGGACCGGGCGATGCCGAGCAGCGCGGTCACGGCGGCCGGGCCCCGTTCCAGGCACAGCGCGACCAGGTCGCCACGGCCGATGCCCCGGGCGGTCAGCAGCCGGGCCAGGCGGCCGGCGGCGCGCCACAGCTCGCCGTAGCCGGTGGGGACGGTCCGGCCGGCCGGGTCCCGGTGGACGAGGGCGACGGCGTCCGGGGTCGCGGCGGCCTGCCGGGCGACCAGTTCGGTGAGGGTGGTGACGGGCGTGCCGGTGCGGCGCGTGCCACGGGCCAGCAGCGCCGCGCGCTCCTCGGCGCCGAGGAGGTCCAGCCGGGACAGCGGGCGGTCCGGGTCGGCCAGCGCGGCGCCGAGCAGCCGGACGCAGGCGTCGGCGATGCTCCGGGCGGTACCGGGTGCGAACAGGTCGGCGCCGTACTCCAGGGCCAGCTCGATGCCGGGTCCCGCCTCGGTGAACTGGAAGAACAGGTCCCACTTGGCGGTGGCCGACGGCACCTCCTCGGGCCGTACCGCGAGCCCGGCCGATCCAGCGGGGCCGGTGACCGTCTCCTGCTGCCGGAAGGCCTCCTGCTGGAAGGCGAACATCACCTGGAACAGCGGGTGCCGGGCCATCGACCGCTCGGGCCTGAGCACCTCCACCAGCTTCTCGAACGGCACGTCCTGGTGCTGGTAGGCCGCCAGATCGGACGCGCGTACCCGGTCGACGAGCGCGCGCAGGCCGGGGTCGCCGGCGGTGTCGGTGCGCAGCACCAGGGTGTTGACGAACATGCCGACCAGGTCGTCGAGCCGTTCGTCGGCGCGGCCCGCCACCGGGGTGCCGAGCGGGATGTCGGTGCCCGCGCCGAGCCGGGTGAGCAGGCCGGCGAGGGCCGCCTGGAGCACCATGAACGGGCTGACGTTCCACTCCGCCGCCCGCTCCCGCAGCCGGGCGGCGACCTCTTCGGGCAGGGCGGCCCGCTCGGTGCCGCCCCGGTGGCCGGGGCGGGCGCCCCGCGGGAAGTCGCGGGGCAGCGGCAGCTCCTCGGGCAGCCCGGCGAGGGCCGTCGTCCAGTGGGCGAGCTGGCGGGCGAGTTCGCTGTCCGGCCGGTCCGCGTCGCCGAGCAGGTCGCGCTGCCACAGCGTGAAGTCGGTGTACGTCACCGGCAGCGGCGGCAGTCCGGGCGCGTGCCCGGCGCTGCGCGCCGCGTAGGCGGCGGTCAGGTCCCGGACCAGCGGGGTGAGGGACCAGCGGTCGCCGGCGATGTGGTGCAGGACCAGCAGCAGGACGTGCTCGTCGGGGCCGAGCGCGAACAGCCGAGCGCGCAGCGGGATCTCGGTCTCCAGGTCGAAGCCACGGGCGGCCTCCGCGGCCAGCGCGGCGGGCAGCCCGGCCTCGTCGACGCTGCTGGTGGGCAGCGGCAGGGAGGCGTCGGCCGGCGCGAGCACCCGCTGCTCGGCCGGGCCGACGTCGTCCGCTGGACCGGTGCCGGGAACGGGGGGGACCCCGGCACCGGGGTCGGCGGCGGCAGCGGGGGCGGTGCGCGCCGGGAACACGGTCCGCAGCGCCTCGTGGCGGGCGACGAGGTCGCGCAGCGCCGCGTGGAGCGCGGGGACGTCGAGCGGGCCGGTGAGCCGGACCGCGAGGGGGATGGCGTAGAGCCCGCCGGGCGCGCCGAGCCGCTCGATGAACCACAGCCGCTGCTGGGCGTAGGACAGGGGGACGACCGCCGGCCGGGGCCGGGCGGTCAGCGCGGGCCGGCCGGGTGCGGCGCCGCGCAACCGCGCGGCGAGCGCGGCGGGGCTCGGGGCCTCGAACAGGTCCCGGACCTCCAGTTCCGCGTCGAGTTCGGCGCGGACCCGGTTGACGATGCGGGTGGCGAGCAGCGAGTGGCCGCCGAGGGCGAAGAAGTCGTCGTCCACGCCGACGCGTTCGAGCCCGAGGACCGTGGCGAAGACCGCGCAGAGGGCGGCCTCCTCGCGGGTGCGCGGGGCACGGTCGGAGGTGGTGTAGGCGGGCGCGGGCAGGGCCCGCCGGTCGAGCTTGCCGTTGGCGGTCAGGGGCAGCGCGGACAGCCGTACGACGGCCGCGGGCACCATGTGGTCGGGCAGCCGTTCGGCCGCGAACGCCCGCAGCTCGGCGGCGAGGTCACGGTCGGGGGCGTCGCTGTCCGGCTCGTGCGGGACGACGTAGGCGACGAGGCGCGGGTCGCCGGGCCGGTCCTCGCGGGCCACGACGGCCACCTCGGCCAGCCGGGGGTGCCGGCCGAGGACGGTGGCGATCTCACCGAGTTCGATGCGGAACCCGCGCAGCTGCACCTGTTCGTCGGCGCGGCCCAGGTATTCGAGGGTGCCGTCGGACCGCCAGCGGCCGAGGTCGCCGGTGCGGTACATGCGCGCGCCGGGCTCGTCGTACGGGCAGGCCACGAACCGTCCGGCGGTCAGCGCGGGCCGGCCCAGATAGCCGCGGGCCAGCCCGGGCCCGGCCACGTACAGTTCGCCGGGCACGCCGGCCGGCACCGGCCGCAGCGCGCTGTCCAGGACGTACACCCGCAGGTCGGGGATGCCGCGCCCGATGACGCTGCCCCGGCCGGCCGCCGCGAGGTCCCGGTCCAGCTCCTGGTACGACACGTGCACGGTGGTCTCCGTGATGCCGTACATGTTGACCAGGCGCGGGGTGTCCGGGTGCCGGGCGTACCAGTCGGTGAGGCGGCCGAGGTCCAGCGCCTCGCCGCCGAACACCACGTGACGCAGGGCGAGTTGACGCGGCCGGTCGGCGTCGGCGCGCATCAGCTGGTAGAAGGCGGACGGCGTCTGGTTGAGCACGGTGACCCGCTCGGCCGCGAGCAGGTCGAGGAAGGCGTCGGGCGCGCGGGCCACGTCGTGCGGTACGACGACCAGGCGCCCGCCGTACAGCAGCGCGCCCCACAGCTCCCAGACGGTGAAGTCGAAGGCGATGGAGTGGAAGAGGGTCCACACGTCGTCCGGGCCGAAGCCGAACCACCCGTCTGTGGCGTCCAGCAGCCGGATCGCGTTCCGGTGGGGTACGACCACGCCCTTGGGGCGGCCGGTGGAGCCGGAGGTGTAGATGACGTAGGCGGGGTGGTCCGGGGTGAGGCCGGCGGGCTCGGGCGCGGTGGCCGGGCAGGCGGCGGTCTCGGCGCCGACGGCTTCCGTGTCGAGGTCGACGCGGACCGGGCCGGGCACGTCCGCCGGGCCGGGCAGCGAGATCCCGGTGACGGTCAGCACCAGCGTGGGGCACGCGTCCCGCAAGGTGTGGGCGACGCGCTCGGCCGGGTGCGTGGGTTCGAGCGGCAGATAGGCGGCACCCGCCTTGAGCACGGCGAGCACCGCGACGATCAGCTCGGCACCGCGCGGCAGGGCCACGGCGACGAAGTCCTCCGGACCGGCACCGCGAGCCGCGATCAAGTGGGCCAGCCGGTTCGACCGCTCGTCCAACTCCCGGTAGGTGAGCCGTACACCGGTTTGATCGGTGACGGCTACGGCGTCGGGGGTACGGGCGGCCTGGACGGCGAAGCGGGCGGGGATGGTCACACCGAGAGCACCGATTCCGACCGGCTCGGCGGGGTTGGTCGCACCGGCGACGGACTCGACGGACGGCCCGGGAACTGCCGAACCGGCGACGGACTCGACCGACGCGCCGGACGCGCCGGGAGCTGCCGAACCAGCGACGGACGGGCCGGGGGCCGGCGCACGACTGGCGGACGGGCCGGGGGCCGACGGACGCCCGACGGACGCGCCGGACGCCGACGTACGACCGGCAGACTCGCCGGAGGCCGACGTACGACCGGCGGATGCGGCGGAGGCCGGTGTGCCGGCGGCAAACGCGTCGGACGCCGGTGTGCCGGCTGCCGTAGGACCGGTAGGGCGTGGCGTGGTGCTCCACTCCGTGAGGATGCGGTGTTGTTCGGCCGGGTCCAGGGCGCCGAGGTGGGCCAGAGGGGCGTCCGGGGTGGCGGCCACCTCGGTGAGGGTGCGGACCAGTCGGTCCAGGAGCCGCCGCGCGGCCTCGGCACCCTCCCCCAGCGCCGACGCACGGTACGACAGCCGCAGCCCGAGGCTCTCGCCGGGCAGCACGGTCAGGTGGAGGGGGTAGTGCGTGGCCGCGTGCACCCGCGCGGCGGAGACCGTGCCGCCGGTGTCGCGGTGCAGTTCCTCCTCGTCCAGCGGATAGTTCTGGAAGGCGAGGACGGCGTCGAAGAGTTCGCCCTGGATACCGCAGGCGGCCTGCACCTCGGCCAGCGGCAGGTGCTCGTGCGGCATCATCGCGAGCTGCTGCCGGGCCAGGTCCCGGAAGAGTTCACCGGCCGGCCGCTCGGGCCGTACGTCGGCCCGCACGGGCAGGGTGTTGGCGAACAGCCCGATCATCGACTCGACGTCGGGGACCTCGGCGGGCCGCCCGGAGGTGACGGCGCCGAAGACGACGTCGTCGCGCCCGGTGAGCCGGCCGAGCAGCAGCGCCCAGCAGCCCTGCACCACGGAGTTGAGGGTGAGTCGCTGCGCCCGGCTCCACGCCAGCAGCGCGCCGGTGTGCTCGCGCGCGAGGACGGCCTCGGCCTCGACGGGCGGCTCCCCGGCGCCGGTGGCGTCGGGCGCGACCCGGACGGGGCCGTCGAGCCCGCCCAGCAGTTCGGCCCAGGCGCCCCGCGCCGCGTTCTTGTCGCGGGTGCCGAGCCAGGCGAGGTAGGAGCTGAACGGCGCGGGCGCCGGCAGTTCCCCGGGGCGGCCGGCGAGCAGGGTGAGTTCGCGTACCGCCAGGGGCAGCGACCAGCCGTCGACCAGGATGTGGTGCACCGACCACACCAGCCGGTGGCTGCGCTCGCCGAGCCGGATGAGGCTGAACCGCATGAGGGGCGGGCGGGCCGGGTCGATCCGGCGCCCCCGGTCGTCCCGCGCCAGCCGGTCCGCCGCGCTCGCCCGCTCCCCGGCGGGCAGCCGGGTGAGGTCGTGCACGGTCCACTCGGGCGTCACGTCGTCCTCGCGCAGCACGATCTGCACCGGCTCGCCGTTCTTGCGGTGTCGGAAGCAGGCCCGCAGGTTCGGGTGCCGGCGCAGCAGCGCGGCGGAGGCGGCCCGCAGCCTGCGTTCCAGGTCGGTGCCGTCGCCCTCGATGTCCGCGGTGAACTGGAGGACGTAGTGGTCGGTCGCCGCGCGGTCGTACGAGGACAGGAAGAGCAGCCCCTGTTGCAGCGGCGAGAGCGGAAGCACTGCGCTGATCTTCGACCCGGTGCTGGATTCGGTCACGTCAGGTCCTCACTCAACTCGAGTTCGAGGTCGGCGAGTTCTTCGGCGGACAGAGTGATGAGCGCGTCGGCGGGCTCCGGCGCGGCGGCATCTTCGGCGGGTGCCTCGGTGGCGGCCCGGGTGAGGTCGGTGACCGTGCGCCGTTCGAAGACGTCGCGGGTGGTCAGGGCGAGCCCGGCGGCCCGGGCCCGGCTGACCAGCTGGATGGAGCGGATGCTGTCGCCGCCGAGCGCGAAGAAGTCCTCGTCCACGCCCACCTCGGTGACGCCGAGGACATCGGCGAAGATCTCGCTCAGGACGCGCTCGCGGTCGTTGCTCGCGGCCCGCTTCGCCTCCTGCCCCGCCAGCGCGGGCTGCGGCAGCGCCTTGCGGTCCAGCTTGCCGTTGGCCGTCAGCGGCAACGCCTCCAGCACCAGCCAGGACGCCGGGATCATGTACGCGGGGAGCAGCCGGACGAGTTCCGAGCGCACCTGGTGGGGGTCGACGCCGGGTCCGGTGAGGTAGCCGACCAGGCGGGGGTTGCCGGAGGCGTCGGGGAGTACGGCCACCGCCGCGTCCGTGACACCGTCCAGGGAACGGATGACCGCCTCGATCTCCCCCGTCTCGACCCGGCGGCCCCGGATCTTGACCTGGTGGTCCCGCCGCTCGATGAACTCCAACTGACCGTCCGCCCGCTGGACGACCCGGTCGCCGGTGCGGTACATCCGCGTCCCGGCCGGGCCGAAGGGGTCGGCCACGAAGGTGCCCGCCGTGCGCGCGGGGTCGTCGAGGTATCCCCGGCCGACGCCCGCGCCACCGACGTACAACTCACCCGGCACGCCCACCGGCACGGGCTGCAACTCGTCCGACAGCACGTAGAGACGGGTGTTGCGGACCGCGGAACCGATGGGGACGCGGGCGCCCAGCTCGTCCCCGTGCCGGATCACCGCGTGGGTGACGTCGTCCGAGCACTCGGTCGGACCGTACGCGTTCATCAGCGGCACCCGCGGATACCGCGCGTGCCACCGCCGGCACAGATCCGCCGGCAACGCCTCACCCGTCACCATCAGCCACCGCAGATCCGGCAGCTCAGGCGCCGCTCCCTCGATGTCCCACGCGTCCAGCGCCGCCCGCAACAGCGACGGCACCACCTCCAGGACCGCCACCCGCTCCTCGGCCACCATCGCGAACAGCCCCACCGGATCGGCCGCCAGCTCCCCCGCCACCCGGACAGTGCCGCCCACCAGCAGCGGAGCCAGCATCTGCCAGACGGAGACGTCGAACGTCAGCGGCGCGTTCTGCACCACCGACTCCCCCGCCACCAACTCCAGATCGCCGACCTTCGCCCACAGGTGGTTCACCATCCCGGACCGCTGCACCATCGCCCCCTTCGGACGGCCCGTCGACCCGGACGTGAACATCACGTACGCCAGGTCCAGGCCCCCGCCGAGGGGGGTCGGCAGGGCGTGGTCGTGGAGGGAGTCCTCCAGGACCAGGACGGTGACGTCACCGGCGAGTTCGCGGGCCTGTGCCGCGTACGCGCCACCGGTGAGCAGATGGCGGGCGCCGCTGTCGGCGAGCAGCGACGCGTTGCGGGCCGCCGGCGCCGCCGGGTCCAGCGGCAGATACGCCCCGCCCGCGCCCAGGACGCCGAGCACACCGGCCACGAACGGCACCCCGGGGTCGGCGAGCATCGCCACCACCGAGCCGTGGCCGACGCCTGCCCCGGTCAGGCGGGCCGACAGTCCGCCGGCGCGCTCCACGAGGTCGCCGTAGGTGACGCTGTCCGTGCCGTCGGCCACGGCGACGCTGTCGGGCACGCGGGCCGCGACGGCACGGACGCGCTCCACGACGCCGAGGCTCTCCTCGGGCAGGCCGGGGTCCCAGGAGCCGAGCAGTCCGCCGAGTTCGCCGGGCTGCCCGGGGCGGCCGAGCGTGGCCGGGGCGGTGATGTCGATCCGGGCGAGCGGCAGGTCGCCGCCGTCGACGACGGTGTGCAGCAGGTGCCGGAGCATGACAGCTATGCGGTCGACGTCGGCGCCGGTGAACAGGTCGGGCGCGTAGTCGAAGCGCAGGGTCAGGGTGTCGCCGGGGAACACCGCCATGCTGAGCGGGTGGTGGCGGGCGTCCAGGGCCTCGGTGCGCACCACGCGGGGGCCGTCGGTGCCGGTGGCCGGGCCCGGCGCGTCGAGCGGGAAGTTCTCGAAGAGGACGACGGTGTCGAAGACCTCCCCGGACAGGCCCGCCGCCTTGTGGATCTCGGCGAGGCCCAGGTGCTCGTGCGGCAGCAGCGCCGTCTGCTGGTGCTGGATCGTGCGCAGCAGCTCTGCGAGGCGGGTGCCGGGGTGCAGCCGGGCCCGCACGGGCACGGTGGTGAGGAACATGCCGATCATCGACTCGACGTCGGGGACCTCGGCGGGCCGGCCGGAGGTGACGGCGCCGAAGACGACGTCCTGGCGGCCGGTGAGCCGGCCGAGCAGCAGCGCCCAGCAGCCCTGGAGCACGGTGTTGAGGGTCAGTCCCCGGGAGCGGGCCCAGGCGGTGAGGGCCTGGGTCAGGTCGCGGGGCAGTTCGAGCCGCAGGGATGCGGGGAGCACCGGGGCCCGGTCGGCGCCGGCGTCCACGAGGAGGGTCGGCCCGTCGAGGTCGGCGAGCGCCGCGCGCCAGGCGGCGCGGGCGGCCTCGCGGTCCTGCCCGGTCAGCCACTGGAGGTAGGAGCGGTAGGGGACGGGGGCGGGCAGGGCGGTGTCGTCGGTGCCGGGCCGGCCGAGCGTGAACAGCTCCCGGACCAGCAGCGGCATCGACCAGCCGTCGACCAGGATGTGATGGCTGGTCCACAGGAAGCGGTGCCGGCCCTCGCCGTGGGTGACGAGCGTGAACCGCAGCAGCGGCGGGCGCTCCAGGTCGAAGCGGTGGCCGCGTTCGGCGGCGGTGATCCGCTCCAGCTCGGCGGTCCGCTCCGGCTCGGGCAGGTCCCGCAGGTCGATCTCCTGCCAGGGGAGTTCCGCCCGGGCCGGGATCAGCTGCACGGGGGCGCCGGCGGGCCGGGCCCGGAAGGACGCGCGCAGGTTGGGGTGCCGGTCCAGGACGGCCTGGCCGGCGGCGCGCAGTGCGGCCGGGTCCAGGTCGCCCTCGATCTCGGCGACGATCTGGAGGGTGTAGACGTCGGTGCCGTCGGCGGTCGCCGTGTCGTAGTCGGCGTGGAAGAGCATGCCCTGCTGGAGCGGGGTGATCGGCAGTACGTCGGCCAGCCCGCTTCCGGTGTCGGCGAGTTCGGCCTCGTACGCCTCGATCTCGTCCTGGGTCAGGTCGACCAGCAGCAGGTCGGAGGGGGTACGGCCGCCGGTGGCCGGGGCGTGCCGGCCGAGCAGCTCCAGTGCCCGGAACCAGGTGTCGGCGAGGTCGCGGACGTCCTCCTCGGCCACCGCGTTCCCGGCCCACGCCCAGTTGGCGATCAGGTGGGGCCCGTCGGGGCGGTCCTCGGTCGCCGGGGTGACGTCGATCAGGTGCGGCAGCGGCATGCCCGGGTGGGCGCCGGTGCCGACGACCCCGTCACCGCCGACGGGCTGCCACGGCCGGTCCTCGCGGGCGTCGAAGCGGCCCATGTAGTTGAAGCCGATCTGGGGCCGCGGGTGGCGGGCGAGGACGCGGGCGGCGTGCGGGTTGAGGTAGCGCAGCAGGCCGAAGCCGACGCCCCGGTCGGGCAGGGCGTGCAGCTGCTCCTTGATCCGCTTGAGGACGGCGCCCAGCGCGGGGCCGCCCGCCCACAGTTCGGCCCAGTCGACGGCGCCGACGTCCAGGCGGACCGGGAAGGCGCTGGTGAACCAGCCGACCGTGCGGGACAGGTCCAGGTCGTCGCCGAGTTGCTCCCGGCCGTGTCCCTCCAGCTCGATCAGGGTCTGCGCGTGGTGGGTGTGGCCGTGCCGGCGGCGCCAGTCCGCGACGGCGAGGGCGAGCCCGGTGAGCAGGACGTCGTTGATCTCGGCGTGGAAGGCCGCCGGCACCTCGGTGAGCAGCGGCGTGGTGGCCGTGGGGCCCAGCTCCAGCCGCAGGGTGCGCATCGTGCCGTGGACGTCCCGGGCGGGGTCCGCGCGGCGGGTGCCGACCAGCGGGTCGGGACCCTCCAGCTGCCGCTGCCATACGGCGAGTTCGGCGCCGCGCACCTGGGTGCGGGCCTGCTCGGCGAGCAGCGCGGACCAGCCGCGGTACGACGTGCCGACCGGGTCGAGCGCCGGGGCGCGACCCTCGGCGAGGGCGCGGTAGGCGGCTTCGAGGTCGGGCAGCAGCACGCGCCAGGACACGCCGTCCACGACGAGGTGGTGGGCGCACAGCACCAGCCGGGTGGTCTCCGCCCCGGGCGGGGCGGCGAGCAGCACGGCCTGGATCATGATCGCGCGGGCCGGGTCGAGGCGGGCCCGGGCGGCGGCGGCCTGCCGTTCGGCGCGGGCCGGGTCGTCCTTGCCGTCCGGTTCGGCGACGGCGACCAGCGGCACACCGGCCGGCGTGCCGGGGGCGAGGACTTCCATGTGCCACAGGCCGGGGGCCGGTTCGGTGGCCCGGGTGCGCAGGGCGTCGTGGTGGTCGACCACGGCGTGCAGGGCGGCGTCGAGGAGAGCGGCGTCGAGTCCGGCGGGGACGCTGACGACGATGTGCTGGCTGTACTTGACCACCGGCCCGGTCAGCGTGCCGGTCTCCTCGTGCAGCTGGGCCATGATCGGGGTGAGTTCGTACGGCCCGATCCCGTCGTCCTCGCTCGCCCCGGCGCGCGCGTCGAGGCTGCCGGCGGCCCGGGCGAGGGCGGTGACCGACTTGTGCTCGAAGACGTCGCGGGTGGTCAGGGCGAGCCCGGCGGCCCGGGCCCGGCTGACCAGCTGGATGGAGCGGATGCTGTCGCCGCCGAGCGCGAAGAAGTCCTCGTCCACGCCGACGTCGGTGACGCCGAGGACATCGGCGAAGATCTCGCTCAGAACGCGCTCGCGGTCGTTGCTCGCGGCCCGCTTCGCCTCCTGCCCCGCCAGCGCGGGCTGCGGCAGCGCCTTGCGGTCCAGCTTGCCGTTGGCCGTCAGCGGCAACGCCTCCATGACGAGCCAGGACGCCGGGATCATGTACGCGGGGAGCAGCTGGGCCAGCTCGGCCCGGACTCGGACCGCGTCCACGTCGGGTCCGGTGAGGTAGCCGACGAGACGGGGGTTGCCGGAGGCGTCGGGCAGTACGGCCACCGCCGCGTCCGTGACACCGTCCAGGGAACGGATGACCGCCTCGATCTCCCCCGTCTCGACCCGGCGGCCCCGGATCTTGACCTGGTGGTCCCGCCGCTCGATGAACTCCAACTGACCGTCCGCCCGCTGCACCACCCGGTCGCCGGTGCGGTACATCCGCGTCCCGGCCGGGCCGAACGGATCCGCCACGAAAGTGCCCGCCGTGCGCGCGGGGTCGTCGAGATATCCCCGGCCGACGCCCGCGCCACCGACGTACAACTCACCCGGCACCCCCACCGGCACCGGCTGCAACTCGTCCGACAGCACGTACAGGCAGGTGTTGCGGACGGCCGAGCCGATGGGGACGCGGGCACCGAGCGGGTCACCGGCCCGGATGACGGCGTGGGTGACGTCGTCCGAGCACTCGGTCGGACCGTACGCGTTCATCAGCGGCACCCGCGGATACCGCGCGTGCCACCGCCGGCACAGATCCGCCGGCAACGCCTCACCCGTCACCATCAGCCACCGCAGATCCGGCAGCTCAGGCGCCGCCCCCTCGATGTCCCACGCGTCCAGCGCCGCCCGCAACAGAGACGGCACCACCTCCAGGACCGCCACCCGCTCCTCGGCCACCATCGCGAACAGCCCCACCGGATCGGCCGCCAGCTCCCCCGCCACCCGCACGGTGCCGCCCACCAGCAGCGGAGCCAGCATCTGCCACACCGACACGTCGAACGTCAGCGGCGCGTTCTGCACCACCGACTCCCCCGCCACCAACTCCAGATCGCCGACCTTCGCCCACAGGTGGTTCACCATCCCGGACCGCTGCACCATCGCCCCCTTCGGACGGCCCGTCGACCCGGACGTGAACATCACGTACGCCAGGTCCAGACCCCCGCCGACGCAGGGCAGTTCGGTGGTGCGGGTGGTGTCGGAGAGGTCGGCGAGCGGCAGGGCGGTCAGGCCTGCGTGGTCCGGGGGCTCGTACGCGCCACCGGTGAGCAGATGGCGGGCGCCGCTGTCGGCGAGCAGGGACGCGTTGCGGGCCGCCGGCGCCGCCGGGTCCAGCGGCAGATACGCCCCGCCGGCGGCGAGTACGCCGAGCACACCGGCCACGAACGGCACCCCGGGGTCGGCGAGCATCGCCGTCACCGAGCCGGGCCGGAAACCGGCGTCGGTCAGGCGGGCGGCGACACCGGCGGCCCGGGTCAGCAGCTCCCGGTAGGTGACGCTGCCCGTGCCGTCGGTGACGGCGACGGCGTCGGGGGTGCGGTCGGCCACCGCGCGCACCCGCTCCACCAGGCCCTCGTGTCCGGCGCGCTCGGCCTCCGGGTCCCAGGTGCCCAGCAGGCCGACCGGCTCCCCGGGGGCGCGCAGGCCGATGCGGGCGAGGGGCTGGTCGGCGGGGAGTGCGGCGAGGTCGGCCAGGAACGCCTCGAACCGGGCCAGGTGCGCGGCGAGTTCGGCGTCGGTGTACAGCTCGGGGTTGCCGTCGAGGTGGATCTCCATCGTGCCGTCGACGGTGTTGAGGACGGTCACGATGAGGTCGTTGACGATGCCGGTGGACAGGTTGACGACCGTGCCCGGGCAGGCGCCGAAGGCCAGCGCCGGGTCCTGGTTGAGGACGTTGATGAAGGGGCCGAAGACGCGCCGGTCGTCGGTGCGCAGGCCGATGTCGCGGCGGATGCGGTCACCGCGGTACCGCTGGTGCTTCAGGGCGCCGGAGACCTCCGTCCAGGCCCGCCGCAGCAGCTGCGGGGCGGTCAGGTCGGGGCGGACTCGCACGGCGAGCGGCAGGTAGTTGGCGAGCATGCCGGGGATCTCGCGGGCGACCGCGCCGGTGCGGCCGGTGACCGGGAGGGTGAGCAGCGGCTCGGCGACGCCGGTGACCCGCTGGGTGTAGGCGGCCATGGCGCCCACCATGAGGACGGGAAGGGTGACCTTGCCGGTCCGGGCGAGGTCCCGGAGCGCCTCGGTCGCCTGCGGGCTGAGCCGGGTGGTGTGGCGCAGGGCGCTGCGGCCGGGGGCCGGGTCGCGGTCGGAGAGCGAGACGAGTTCGGGCGCCGGGCCGTCACCGGAGGCGGTGAGGCGGCCGGTCCAGTAGGCGCGGTCGCGGTCGACCTGCTTCGACTCCAGGTAGCGGCGTTCGCCGTCCAGCAGCTGGTGGAAGGCGGGGATGGCGTCGGCGTCCAGGGCCGCGTCGTCCTCGCCGGCGGCCAGCCGTGTGTAGAGGGCGGCGAGCTTGGGGTAGAGCAGGGCGCGGCTGAAGCCGTCGGCCAGGATGTGGTGCATGCACAGGTAGAGCAGGTGGTGCTCGGGGCCGAGGGTGAGCAGCGCGCCACGGAACAGCGGGAAGTCGGTGATCCGGAGCGGGTCGGCGTGGTCGGCGCGCATCCACCGTTCGGCCGCGCCGAGCGGGTCGGGCTCGGCGCTGAAGTCGAGCCTCTTGAGCGGGAGCTGGGCGAGCGGCCGGATGATCTGGCCCGGGGTGCCCGCGTCCTCCACGAACTGCACGCGCAGCCCCTCGGCCTCGTGCCCCAGGCGGCGCAGCGCCCGTTCCAGCAGCCCGGTGTCGAGCGGGCCGCGCAGGTCGATGTAGTCGGCCATGTTGTAGCCGAGCGGCCCGGTGGCGAACTGCTCGTCGAACCAGATCTCGGCCTGCGCCGCGGTGAGCGGGAGGACGGCGCCTCGGTTTGTCGTCATCGCTTTGCTCTCCGTCATTCTCGAAGTCAGCCCCCGCCCAGCTCGTTCAGTCCGCGGAGGCGGCCGCCGCGGCCGGCGTCAGCTCGCCCTTGCCGTCCCGGCCCGCCCGGTCGGCCGCAGGCTCGGTCAGCGGCTCGGTCAGCGGGTCGGGGCCGAAGGCGCCGCGCACCCACTCGTCGTGGTAGACGGTCTCCATGTAGCGGTCGCCGAGGTCCGGCGAGATGGTGACCGCGGTGATCTGCTCGCGGACCCCGCCGGCGCCGTCGCCGTAGTGCTCCTCCAGCCAGCGCAGGGCGCCGGTCACGGCGGTCCCGGTGGAGCCGCCGACCGGGAAGCCGTGCCGCATCAGCGTCCGGCAGGTCCCCACGGTGGCCGCCTCGGGCACGTGCACCACGGCGTCGACCAGGCTCTCGTCGAGCAGCGCCGGCCGCACGCTGGTGCCGAGGCCGGGGATGTGCCGGGTGCCGGCCGGTCCGCCGAAGGTGACCGAGCCGATGCTGTCGACGGCCACCACCCGCACCGACGGCCGCCGTTCCCGGAACCAGCGGGCGCAGCCCATCAGGGTGCCGGTGGTGCCGGCGCCGACGAACAGCACGTTCAGGTCGGGGAACTGGCGGGCGATGGCGGGGGCCGTGGTGCGGTAGTGGGCCATCCAGTTGCCGGGGCTGAGGTACTGGTTCAGCCACACCCGGGTGTCGTCGGCGGCGAGCAGCGCCTTGACATGGCGGATGCGCGCGCCGAGGAAGCCCTCGGTCTCGTGCGGTTCGGTGACGACATGGACCTCGGCGCCGAGGGACTCCATGGTGCGCCGGGTCACCGCGTTGCAGCGGGTGTCGGTCACGCACACGAACCGGTAGCCACGGCTCGCCGCGAGCAGGGCGAGCGCGACGCCCATGTTGCCGGACGAGGACTCCACGAGGGTGGAACCCGGACGGAGCAGGCCCGCGGCCTCCGCCTGGGCGACCATCTCGCGGGCGGCCTTGAGTTTGATGGATCCGGCGAAGTTGAATCCCTCGATCTTCAGGAACAGGCGGCGCCCGAACAGAGGCTGAAGATTCACGAATAGGTCGCTGACATCGAATTCATGCGACGCGGTGATGACCGGCACTGGCACTCCTGGCCTACGGCGGCGAATGGGCCTCGCCGGCAAGCCTGTCGACGTGCGCTGACCGTGGACTGACGGTTTGCTGACGGCTTCCGGCCATGTCGGCGCGATCGCGAGGTGTCAGCTGACGGTCAGTTGTTCGTCAGCGTGCTCGTGAAATCGTCGTCCGGTTGGAATCGTGCGGGCCGGAAATGTTCCCGCGCCCACCCCGCTCTTCCGTGAGGAGCATGGCTTGAACCGGCAATCCGCCATCAGTGAAGTCCTCCCGCTGTCGCCGCTGCAACAGGGGCTGCTGTTCCTCTCCGCGTACGACCGGGACGCCACGGACGTCTACGCGCTGCAACTGGTGCTCGACCTCGCGGACGTGACCGACACGGACGCGGAGGCGCTGCGGGGCGCGGCGGGCGCGCTGCTCGACCGGTACCCGAACCTGGCGGCGTGCTTCCGGCACCGCAAGAGCGGCGAGGCCGTCCAGGTGCTGCCCCGGTCGGTCGAGCTGCCGTGGTCGGAGCGGCGGCTGCCCGCCGCCGGGTTCGACCGGGTGACCGGCGAGGAGCGGCTGCGCCGCTTCGACCTGGCCCGGCCACCGCTGCACCGCTTCCTGCTGCTGCGGGCGGACGACGGCCGGGCCCGGCTGCTGTGGACGGTCCACCACATCCTGGTGGACGGCTGGTCGATGGCCACGCTCACCCGTGAACTGGCGGATAGCTTCGCCGAGTTCAGGGGCGGCACCCTGCCGGAGCGGCCGGCGGCCCCGCCGTACCAGGCCTATCTCGCCTGGCTGGGCACCCAGGACAAGGAGACGGCGCAAGAGGCGTGGCGACGGGCCCTGGACGGGGTGACGGAGCCGACCCGGCTGGTGCCGGGGGGTGGGGACACGACCGGGGATACGGCCGCGGGGGCCGCCGGGCGCGCGGCAGGGGAGGTGGCCGCGGGTACCGGTGCCGGGCTGCCGCGGCGGGTCACCGTCGACGTGCCGCCGGGGCTCGCCCCCGCGCTCGACGGCTTCGCCCGCTCCCGGGGGCTGACCGTCGGCGCGGTGGTGCAGGGCTGCTGGGCGCTGCTGTTGTCCCGGCTGACCGGGCAGGACACGGTGGTGTTCGGCACCGTCGCCTCCGGGCGGCCGGCGCGGCTGCCGGATGTCGAGCGGATGGTGGGCCTGTTCGCCAACACGCTTCCGGTGCGCGTCGACGTGACCGCCGGGCTGACCCCGGCGGAGCTGTTCGCGCGGGTGCAGCGGGCGCGGACGGAGCTGCTCGCGCACGAGCATCTGCCGCTGGCGGAGATCCAGCAGGGCACGGCGGTGCGCGGTGAGCTGTTCGACACGGTGCTGCTGTTCCAGAACTATCCGATGGGCGGGCCGGAGCCGGGACCGGCCCTGGCGGGCCCCCGGGTGACCGGCGTGGACATCCGCTCCGCCACCCACTACCCGCTGACCGTGACGGTGTTCCCCGGGGAGCCGTTCGAGCTGGCCGTCGACCATCTGCCGGCGCTCGTCCCCAAGGCCGAGGCGCGTCGCGTCGGGCGGTGTCTCGTCCGGCTGCTGGAGGAGACGGTGCTCCGGCCGGACGAGCCGTGCGGCCGGCTGGACCTGCTGGACGCCGGGGAGACGGCCCGCATCGTGAGGGACCGCAACCGTACGGAGGAGCCGGTGCCGGCGCCGTGGCCGGCACCGCTGCTGGAGCAGTGGGCCGCGCGCACGCCCGACGCCCCGGCGCTGCGCTGCGGCACCGAGCGGCTGACGTACCGGGAGCTGCACGAGCGGGCGGACCGGCTGGCGGCGGCGCTGCGGGCGGCGGGCGCGGGTCCGGAGCGGCTGGTCGGGCTCGCCCTGGACCGGTCGGCGGACCTGGTGGTGGCGGCGCTGGCCGTGCTGAAGTCGGGCGCGGCCTACCTCCCGCTGGACCCGGACCATCCGGCGGAGCGCCTGCGTCACATGCTGACGGACGCCACACCGGTGGTCACTCTCACCCACCACCGCATCCGCCCCTTGCTGGACACGATGGGCACATCCCTGACGGGTCCCTTGTGGGTGCTGGACGAGGGCGTGTCACCGACCACCCTCCCGGCGCACCCGACGGCCACTGAGACACCGCCCGCCACCATGCCGCCGCCGCCCGCCACGACACCGGCCGCGCACCCGACGGCCCCCGAGACACCCCCCACCACCCTGCCGACCACCGCGCCGCCGCCCGCCACGACACCGGCCGCGCACCCGACGGCCCCCGAGACACCCCCCACCCCCCTGGCCGCTCCCGTCGGCTCCCCGGTCACCGCACCCGTCCCTCCCCACCCCGACCACCCGGCCTACGTCATCCACACCTCCGGCTCGACCGGCCGGCCGAAGGGTGTCGTCGTTCCGCACGGTGCGTTCGTGAACCTCGTCGCGGACATGGGGCGGCGCTGTGCGGTGACGGCGGCGGACCGGTTCCTGGCGGTGACGACGTTCGGGTTCGACATCGCCAATCTGGAGCTGTTCGTGCCGCTCGCGGCGGGTGCCGAACTGGTCGTCGCCGACCGGGAGACGGTCCGCGACCCGGCCGCCCTCGCGACGCTGATCACGGACTCCGGTGCCACCCTGCTCCAGGCCACGCCGAGCCTGTGGCAGGCCCTCGTCGGCGGTCATGCCCCGGCGCTCGCCGGACTGCGGGCCCTCGTCGGCGGTGAGGCGCTGCCGGAGCCGCTGGCCCGGTCGCTGGCCGCGCACTGCGCGTCGGTCACCAATGTGTACGGCCCGACGGAGACGACGATCTGGTCGACGGCGGCGCCCCTGCCCCCGGCGCCGTCCGGCCCGCCGCCCATCGGCCGCCCCATCGCCAACACCCGGGCCTACGTCCTGGACGCGGCGCTGCGCCCGGTGCCCGACGGCCGCTTCGGCGAGCTGTACCTCGCCGGTGCCGGTCTCGCCCGTGGCTATCTCAACCGCCCCGGCCTGAGCGCGGAGCGGTTCGTGGCGGACCCGTTCGGGCCGCCCGGCACCCGGATGTACCGCACCGGTGACGTGGTGCGCTGGTCGCCGGACGGCACGGCCCTGGAGTACGGGGGCCGCACCGACCACCAGGTGAAGATCCGCGGGCACCGGATCGAACTCGGCGAGATCGAGTCCGTGCTGGGCGCACAGCCCGGCGTCGAGCGGGCGGTGGTCACCGCCCGTACCGACCAGAGCGGGGACACCCGCCTGGTCGCCTATGTCGTACCGGCAGGGACCGACCGCGACCGGCTGCGGGAGCGCGCGTCCGCGGTGTTGCCCACGCACATGGTCCCTGCCGTGTACGTCTTCCTGGACGAGCTGCCGCTGACACCCAACGGCAAGGTCGACCGCAAGGCGCTGCCCGCCCCCGCCGAGCGGCGGGCGGGCACGGGCCGGCCGCCGTCCGGTCCGCGCGAGGAACTGCTGTGCGCGGTCTTCGCCGAGGTGCTCGGTCTCGACCGGGTGGGGGCCGACGACGACTTCTTCGCGCTCGGCGGCCACTCGCTGTCGGCGATCCGGGTCGCCAACCGGCTGCGGGCCGAGCTGGGCACGGAGGTCCCGCTGCGCACGCTGTTCGACGCCCGCTCGGCCGAGGCGCTGGCGCGCGCCCTCGCCGGGGACGACAAGAACGCGAAGAGCACGGCGTCGCGTCCCGCGCTGCGCGCGGCGGCACATCCCGAGGCGCCGCCCGTGCTGTCGTACGCGCAGGAGCGCCTGTGGTTCCTGGACCGGATGGGCGCCGGGGCCGGCTACAACATCCCGTTGGCGGTACGGCTGTCCGGCCCGCTCGACACCGGGGCGCTGGGCGCCGCGGTGGCGGATGTGGTCGCCCGACACGAGACGCTGCGCACGCTGTTCGTGGCGGCCGACGCCGGGGCGGCGCCGCTGGTGCTGGCCCCGGAGGAGGCGGACGCCCGGTTGGAGGTCGTACCGGTGCCGGACGAGGACGCCCTGGCGGCGGCGCTGGCCGCCGAGGCGGCCGAGCCGTTCGACCTGGCCGCCCGGCTCCCGGTGCGGGCACGCCTGTTCGCGCTCGGCGACGAGACGCACGTGCTGGCACTGACGCTGCATCACATAGCGGCCGACGGGTGGTCGTTCGGTCCGCTCGCCCGGGACCTCACCACCGCCTACGTGGCCCGCCGGGCCGGTCGCGCGCCGGCCTGGCGGCCGCTGCCCGTGCGGTACGCCGACCACGCCCGCTGGCAGCGCGCGCTGCTCGGCGCCAAGGACGACCCGGACAGCCTGCTGTCCGCCGAACTCGCCCACTGGACCGGTGTGTTGGCGGGCATGCCGCAGGAGCTGGAGCTGCCGGCCGACTTCCCCCGGCCGGCCCGCTCCTCACAGCGCGGCGCCGCGGTCACCCGGACGCTGCCCGCCGACGCCCACGCCCGGCTCGCCGAGCTGGCCCGGGACGCCGGGGCCAGCCTGTTCATGGCGGTCCAGGCGGGTCTGGCGGCCGTCCTGACCCGGCTCGGCGCGGGCACCGACATCCCGCTGGGCAGCCCGGTCGCCGGGCGGACCGACGAGGCGGTGCGCGATCTGGTCGGCTGCTTCGTCAACACGCTGGTGCTGCGCACCGACACCTCCGGCGACCCGTCGTTCGCCGGGCTGCTGGACCGGGTGCGGGAGACCGACCTGACCGCCTACGCGCACGCCGAGCTGCCGTTCGAGCATCTCGTCGACGAGCTGAAGCCGGAGCGGTCGCTGGCCCGGCACCCGCTGGTGCAGGTGGTCCTCTCCGTCACCCCGGGCGGCGACCCGCTGCCCACGCTGCCGGAGCTGACGGCCACCGTGGAGCCGGTGCCCTCCCGCACGGCCAAGTTCGACCTGGCCTTCGAGGTGACCGAGCACCTCGGCGCCGACGGCGGCCCGGCCGGGCTCGACCTCCGCCTGGAGTACAGCACGGACCTGTTCACCGAGGCCACGGCGGACCGCCTCGCCGGTGCCCTGGCCGTGCTGCTGGCCGACGCGGCCCGCACCCCCGGCGCGCCGATCGGCGCCCTCGCCCTGCTCACCCCGGACGAGCAGCGCACCCTGCTGGCCGAGGGACACGGACCGGCCCGGCCCCGGCCCGAGCTGACGCTCCCGACGCTGTTCGAGGCGCACGCGGCGGCGGCACCGGAGCACGCGGCGCTGGCCGTGCCCGGCGGCGCGGAGGTGTCGTACGGGCGGCTGAACGCGGACGCCAACCGGCTCGCCCGGCTGCTGCTCGGCCACGGGGTCGGCCCGGGTGCCGTGGTCGCGCTGGTCCTGCCCCGCTCCCCGCTCACCGTGACGGCCCTGCTGGCGGTGCTGAAGACCGGCGCGGCCTATCTGCCCGTCGACCCGGACTACCCGGCCGAGCGCATCGCGTACATGCTCGGCGACGCGGCCCCCGCCGCCGTCCTCGCCATCCGGGAGACCGCCGGCCGGGTGCCGGACGGCACGGCCAGGGTGGTGCTGGACGATCCGGCCACCACGGACCTCGTCGCCGGCCTGTCCGGCGCCGATGTCAGCGACGCCGAGCGGACGCGCCCGCTGTCGCCGCGGGACATCGCCTACGTCATCTACACGTCCGGGTCGACCGGCCGCCCCAAGGGGGTGGCGGTGCCGCACGCGGGCGCGGCCCATCTGGTCGCCCACCACCGGGAGGAGCTGGGCACCGGGCCGGACACCCGGGTGCTCCAGTTCGCCTCGTTCAGTTTCGACGCGACCGTGTGGGAGCTGGCCGCCTCACTGTTCTCCGGCGGCACCCTGGTGCCGGCCACCGCCGAGAGCCGGCTGTCCGCGCCGCTGCTCGCCGACCTGCTCACCGAGCAGCGGATCAACCACGCCCTGCTGCCGCCGACCGTCGTCGGCCGCTTCCCGGAACCGGCCGCCCTGCCCGCGGACCTGTGCCTGATGGTCGGCGGGGAGGCCTGCCCGCCCGCCGTCGTGGAGCGCACGGCGGCCCGGGTGACCCTGCGCAACGCCTACGGCCCGACCGAGATCACGGTGGCCGCCACCCTCAGCGCCCCGCTCGCTCCGGACAGCGGCCGCCCGCCGATCGGCCGGCCCCTGCCCAACGTCCGGGTCCACGTCCTGGACGCGGCCCTCGCGCCGGTGCCGGACGGGATCACCGGCGAGTTGTACATCGCGGGCGCGGGTCTGGCCCAGGGCTACCGGGGCCGCCCGGCCACCACGGCGGAACGGTTCGTCGCCGACCCGTACGGACCACCCGGCACCCGCATGTACCGCACCGGGGACCTGGTGCGCCGGCGGGCGGACGGCGAGCTGGACTACGTGGGCCGCGCCGACCAGCAGATCAAGCTGCGCGGCTTCCGCATCGAGCCGGGGGAGATCGAGTCCGCGCTCACCCGGCACCCGGTGATCGCCCAGGCCGCCGTGGTGCTGACCCCGGCGGACGGCGGGGACCGGCTGACCGGGTACGTGGTGCCCGTCCCCGGCGTGGCCGCCGTCGACGTGCCCGTGCTGACCGCGTACCTCGCCGAGTCGCTGCCCGCGCACATGGTGCCCACCGCGCTGGTGTCGCTGCCCGCGCTGCCGCTGACCCCGAACGGCAAGCTCGACGTCCGCGCCCTGCCCGCGCCCGGCGCCCCGGCGCCCGCCGCTGCCGGGCGGGCTCCGCGCACCCCGGCCGAGCAGGCGCTGGCCGAGGTGTTCTGCGAGGTGCTGGGCTTGGACGAGGTCGATGCCGACGGGGACTTCTTCGCGCTGGGCGGGGACAGTCTGCGCTCGGTGGAGGTGGTCGGCCGGGCCGCCAAGGCCGGGCTGACGCTCGCCCTGTCCGATGTCTTCGCGCACCGCACGGTGGCGGCCCTGGCGACGGCCGCGACCCCGGCCGGGGCCCGGGAGGCGG
Source organism: Streptomyces sp. NPDC029138 (assembly GCF_055564375.1). Classification (NCBI taxonomy): domain Bacteria; kingdom Bacillati; phylum Actinomycetota; class Actinomycetes; order Kitasatosporales; family Streptomycetaceae; genus Streptomyces; species Streptomyces sp. NPDC029138. The sequence continues at coordinate 297,897 of NZ_JBVHWM010000001.1, read as the reverse complement.
CTGCCGTACCGCTGCTGGAGATCCGGCCGCACGGCACGGCCGCGCCGCTGTTCTGTGTGCACGGCGGGGTCGGCTTCGGGCTGCCGTTCGCGGAGCTGGCCGCCCGTCTCGACCCGGACCGGCCGGTGTACGCGCTCCAGTCCGACGGTGTCGCGGCGGAGCCCGGCGCCTGGGACCGGCCGGCGGATGTACGGGAGCTGGCGGCGACGTACGTCGAACGGGTGCGGCGGGTACGGCCGCACGGGCCCTACCACCTGCTGGGCTGGTCGTTCGGCGGGCTCGTCGCGCACGAGATGGCCGTCCTGCTCCAGGCGGCGGGCGAGCGGGTGGCGTTCCTGGCGGCCCTCGACGCCTTCCCCGTGGCGCCCGGCGACCCGAACCCCACCGACGAGGAGATCCGGTCGGCCTTCCTCACCCATCACGCGCGCGGCGTGACGCTCGCGGACGGGGACCTGGACCGGCTCATGACGGTGATGCGCCACCACACCGGCATCGCCCGGGCGTTCACGCCGGGACGGTTCGCCGGCCCGCTGACGCTGTTCGTGGCGACGCACGGGCAGCCGGCGCCCACCGCCGACCTCGCGGCGCGCTGGCGGCCGTATCTGGACGGCCCGCTCACCGTGCACGAGATCGCGTGCGGGCACGAGGAGATGCTCGGTGGTACGGCGGTAGGTCGGATCGGCGCGCTCACCGACAGCGCGCTGCGGGAGGCCTGAGCGCGGGCAGGGGAAAGCGCCGGCGGTCTGGGGGCCGCCGGCGCTTCGTTCGTCCGTTCAGTGGATCAACTCGGGTGCGGTCACCGTCGGTTCGGTAACTGTTGGTTCGGTCACCGTCGGTTCGGTCACAGCAGTGAGGGGTCCTGCATCAGGATCGCCTGGTACAGGGTGTGCAGCCGCTGGCTCGGCTTGAGGCCCAGTTCCTCGTCGAGCCACTTGCGGGTGCGGTGGAAGATGTCGACGGCCTCGGACTGACGTCCGCACCGGTAGAGCGCGATCATCAACTGCTCGCTGAACCGCTCGCGTTCGGGATACTGCGCCAGGAGCTGCTTCAGCTCGGCAACGACGACCCCCGCCTCGCCGGCCTGGAGTTGCGCCTGGATGAGATCCTCGCGTGCGGTCTTGCGCTGTTCGTCCAGCCGCAGGGCGACAGCCCGGCAGCGCGGCCCGTCGCTCACGTCCAGCAGGGCGGGCCCCCGCCACATGGCGAGGGATTCCCGCAGCAGCCGGACGGACTCGTGCGGCTCCCGGGCGACCAGGGTGGCGCCCTGCTCGGCCATGCGCAGGAAGCGGTAGGCGTCCAGGGCGTCCTCGGACACGTCGAGCATGTAGCCGTTGTCGACGGTGCGGATCAGTCCCTCCTCCCCTTCCGCGAAGCCGAGTTCGGCCAACGACTTCCGCATGCGCCGCACATTCGCCTGCAAGGCGTTCCGCGTGTTCTTCAGCGGGGCCTCGCCCCAGAGTTCGTCGATCAGTTCGTCGAAGCCGACGACCTGACCAGGATTCAACGCGAGCATGGTCAGCATCACGCGAATCTTCTTCGCCCGCACACCGATGGTTCTTTGACCATCCCCGATCAGCAGCGGACCCAATATGGAGATGTGCACCAATTTCCCGTCCCTACTCATAAAAACCGGTCACAAGCCCCCACCTCGCGACCCACGGGGCGGTCACGGAACCGTGGGTGGGCGCAATCGACGGCGCCCGACACAGGGAAAACGTCCGAGAATCAGAACTGATCAATTATCAGTCATATCTGGCCGGTTTGGCACTGTACCTTTGTACATGAGCAGGTGGGCCTGGGCTACGAGGCCCACCTGAAGACGGGATTCCACTTTCAGCTTCGCCAGGATGCTCGCGACATGGGCCTTCACCGTGCGTTCCGTCACGCGCAACCTGACCGCGATCGCGCGATTCGATAACCCCGCTCCGAGCAACGAGAAGACCTGCCTCTCGCGCTCCGAGAGCGACTCCACCTGGGTGAGCTGATACTGCCAACGAGTCGACGGCAGGCCGTCGTCACCGTGCATAAGGGCCACTCCCCGTGATCGCCCCGCTTCCCCCGTCAACGTGCGCCGGAAACAGTCGGTCGGCTTGTTTCCGTCGAACGCGGGACCGAGTGTAGCGCTCTCCCAACCGAAGTCGCAGACAAAGAACTCCACCGCCGGAATTCACCGGCGAGCCCGGCCCTGACCACGCGAAACGGCCGGGGAGACGGAGTCACCCGTCTCCCCGGCCGTCCCGGGCCGCGGCGCTCACCGCCGAGCGCCCGCCCTCACGACACCGTGGCCCGCCCGGCCACCGTGGCCGGAACGCTCACCGGCCGCGTCTCGTCCTGGTGGGCCAGGCGCGAGGGCCACCACGTCTTCCAGCCCAGCAGCGTCACCACCGACGGCAGGACGACGATCCGGATGAGCGTGGCGTCCAGCAGCACCGCGCAGGCCATGCCCACACCCATCTGCTTCATCTCGATGAAGTTGAGCGAGGCCAGCAGGGCGAACACACAGACCATCACCACCGCCGCGCTCGTCACCACGCCGGCCGTGCGGGTGATGCCCTGCTCCACCGCCTCCCGGATGCCGAGTCCGCCGCGCGCCGCCTCCCGGATGCGGCTGATCACGAACACGTGGTAGTCCATCGACAGGCCCAGCAGGATCACGAACAGCAGCAACGGCAGCCAGGCCACCACCCGTCCGGTCGACTCGAAGCCGAGCAGGCCCTCCGCCCAGGTCCGCTGGAAGATCAGCGCGAGCACCCCGAAGGAGGCCACCGCGGACAGCACGTTCAGCACCACGGTGATCGCGGCGAGCATCAGCGAGCGGAACGCGGCCGCCATCACCAGGAAGGTGAACACCAGCGCCACCAGTAGCACCCAGGGCATCTTGTCGACGACGTTCGCCCGGTAGTCCACGTCGTAGGCGACGTCACTGCCGCCCACGGCGTACCGCGCGCCCTCGATCCGGCCGACCGTGGCCGGGGCGATGTCGTCGCGCAGCCGGAACAGGGACTCCTGTGCCTGCCGCGAACTGCTGTCGAAGCGCGTGCCGACCGCGATCGTCGCCACCCGCCCGTCCCGCGAGGTCCGCACCTCGGGTGCCGGGGTGTGCACGAACAGGCCGTCGTGCGCGACCCTGGCGACGAGCGCGTCGATGCCCTCGGCCAGCTCCGCGCCGTGGCCCGCGGGCACCCGGACCGCGACCGTGTGCGTGTCCGCCTGGCTCGGGAAGGACCGCGTCAGCCGCTCGTTGGCCTGCATCGCGGGGATCGACCGGGGCAGGTCGTCGATGCCGGTGGCCTTCAGCCGCAGGTCCAAGGCGGGCACGGAGAGGGCGAGCAGCGCGCCGACGGAGAGGACCAGCGCCAGCGCCGGGTGGCGCAGGGCCGGCTTCAGCATCGCCGACCACAGCCGTGGCTTGACGCCGCCCTTCTGGGTGAGCCGCCACACCAGCGGCACCCGCGGCTTGTCCAGGTAGCGGCCGAACTTGGAGAGCATGGCCGGCAGCACGGTCAGTGAGGCGAGCATCGCGATGGCGACCACCAGCACCGCGCCGGTGGCCATCGACTCGAAGGCGATGTGCCCGGCGAGGTAGAGCGCGCCCATGGACGCCATCACGACCAGGCCCGAGATCATGACCGAGTGCCCGGAGGTGGCGGCTGCGATCTCGATGGCGTCGATGTTGTCGGCCCCCAGGGCCCGTTCCTCGCGCTGCCGTTTGAGGTAGAACAGCGAGTAGTCGACGCCGATGGCCATGCCCATCAGGACGATGATGTGGGTCACCGGGCCGGGGTCGGGCACCAGCTGCGAGGCCACCCCCCACAGGCCGAGCCCGGCGAGCACCGAGGAGATGCCGAGCAGCACCGGGACGCTCGCGGCGACGATCGCCCCGAACACGAAGACCATCACGACCAGCGTCACCGGCAGGCTCAGCACGGTGGCCTTGCCCAGGTCCCGGTCGAGCATGTCGTTCAGGCCCGCCTTGATGGAGCCGGCGCCGACGAGTTCGACGCGTACGTCGGTGTGCGCGTCGCGGACCTTCGCCACCTTCTCCAGGAGCGGCCCGACCCGGTCGGCCGCGGTCTCCGGGTCTCCGGCGAGGGTCACGGGCACGAGCAGCGCCGACCCGTCCGGGGCGAAGACGGGCCGACCGACGGCGGCGACGCCCTCGACGCCCTTCAGGGCGCTGACGGCCTCGCCCGAGGCCCGCTCGGCGGCGGCCCGGTCCAGGGCGCCCCGGTAGGGCGTGACCAGGATGTTCTCCACCGCGCGGCTCTCCAGGCCGCCGCTGCGGGCCAGGGCAGCGGCCCGCCCGGACTGCCCGATGGCCAGATCCGAGTCGGTGGCGGACCGGGTGCCCGTCATACCGCCGACCACCAGGGCACCGAGCACGAACACCACCCAGAGCGTCATCGCCCACCACGGGTGGACGGCGCTCCACCGGGCGGCCCTGGTGATCAGGTTCCTGCCTGCCACGTCTGCTCTCCCCTCCTGGAAAGAAATACCCGGATCACGGGAAACGGGCCGGGGTTTCGGCATCCGGCCGGTACATTGGCGCGCTCCTCGCGAACAGAAAACTAGTGATGGCCCGGAGCGCGATCACGGGTACAAGTACTCCGATGTGGGGGGAGTTTCTTCTACTTGACACCCAACGTGTTCCACACGGAGCCGGATTGTTCTGGCGGGATGTGATACCACATCCGGAGCGACACGGAAAAGGGGCCGTCGCCGAGCAGGGCGACGGCCCCCGCATACGCGCCGGGAAGTGGTACGTCCTGCACGCGCCAGGACCCGGGAAGACCTCCCGTGGGATCGCGGACGGCGGCCTGCCCGGAGAACCGCCCCACGGGCAGCGCCATTCCCTGGGCGAGCCGTCCGCCGGCCGCTTTGACACACGCCTCTTTTCTCGTCCACAACCGGGCGAAGGCACGCCGGCCGTCGCGTGCCACCCAGGCGCTCTCCTCGGCCGGGAAGAACCGCTCGGCCAGGCGTGTCGGGTCCAGTCCGGCACGCGGCAGTTCCACGTCGACGCCCACCGGCCGCGGGGCGAGGGCGAGCAGGGCCAGCTCGCCGGAGTGCGACAGGCTGAAGTGCGGTCCGTCGCCCTGCGCGAGCCGCGGTTTTCCCCAGCTTCCCCGGATGAGGCGCACCGATTCCGGGGCCCGGCCCAGCCGTTCCCCGAGGATGATCCGCACGGCGGCGTGCGCGATGACGAAACGCCGCCGCATTCCCGGTTCCGTGCCCCGTCGCGCGCGTTCCTTCTCCTCGTCGTCCAGGATGTCTTCGAGTTCCGGCGGATATCCTTCCGGATCGGGCCGGGAATCCAGCGGAATCCGCCAGATCTCCACCTCGTCGGCATCGGACGCGCGTGCCGGTGCGGGCGTGGCCCCGGACAGTTCCGGCATCAGTTCCGGCATGGTCGGTTCCGGCCCACCTTTCCGGTGTGGAGCCCCTGGAACAGGTTGAGTTTCTGGATGTTCCGGGTGCCTTCCATGAACTCCACGCCCCGGGCGTCCCGGGCCCACTTGTCGAGCAGCGGATGGTCGATGCGGGCACCGGGGCCGAAGAAGCCCAGGGCGCGCAGCGTCACCTCCTCGGCGACCTCGCAGGCCCTGGCCTTCGCCGCCGACGCCAGATGGCCGGCGGAGGGCCTGCGGTCCACCGCGAGGGCCGCCCGGTAGGTCAGCGACCGGGCCGCGTCGATCCGCCGGCCCATTTCCTCGTACGCCTCCCGCTCCGGACCGCGGAGCAGCGGCCGGTGCTCGCCGACGTAGTCGTGGGCGGCCCGGGCGATGCCCAGGGCGATGGCGGCGACGCTCGGCCGGAGCCGGTTGAAGACGTTCACGATGCCCCACATGCCGCGCCGGGTCGGTGGCAGATGCGTGCCCAGCACCCGCTCGGCCGGCACCCGCACCCCGTCGAGCCTGATCCGGGTGAGCTGGGCGCCGCGCAGCCCGACCGTGGGCAGCGGCTCGGCCTGGAAGCCGGGGTCGGAGGTGTCGACCAGCACCGCGAGCACGCCCAGCCGCTCGGTGCCCGCGACGCGGGCGAAGACGGCGCCCAGGTCGGCGCGGGCGGCGTTGCCGACGTAGCGCTTCTCGCCGTCCAGGACGTACGAGCCGTCGCCCACCGGAGTGAGGGTGCTCGTCATCTCGCCGATGGCCGAACCCCGTTCGGGCTCGGTCAGGGCGAAGCAGGTCCAGCGGGGCCGCTCGGCGAGCCGGCCGTGGACCCACGCGCGCTGCTCGGGGGAGCCCAGGACGCCGAGCAGCACGCCGCACATCGACGCACCCGGCGAGGCCAGCATCATCCCGGCGTCGCCGCGGGCGAGTTCCTCGCTCACCAGCACCCGTTCCAGGGTGGTCAGCCCGTGCGCGGGCCCGCTGCCGGGGGCCGCGCTCTCCCGGTCCCAGCCGACCGGCACCTGGTGGCCGGCGAGGAACCGTACGGCGGGCAGGTCCAGGTAGCGGTGGATGGCGTCCGGGTCCCGGTCCAGCTCCAGGGCGCCCTGCCGGAGGTCGTCGGCCCAGCGGCTCACCTCCCGGTGTGCCGTGGCCAGCGAGGCGGGCAGGCTGATCACGCGTCCTCCCGTGCGGTGCCGGGGCCGGCCGCGCCGTAGGCGTCGGCGAGCAGTTCGGAGGCGTGGGCGGCGGCGCCCGGGCCCTCCGCGGTGAAGCCGTGGGCGCCGAGCAGTCGCAGCAGCGCGCGGTCGACGCGGGTGATCTGCTCCTGGAGCCCGGCGAGGTGCCGGTCGGCGGCGGCGGGCCGCAGCGGGCCGAGGGGTCCGGTCCGGCCGGTGGTGAGGTCGTCGAGGACGCCCTCGATCTCCAGGTGCTCCAGCAGGACGTCGGCGAGCGTGCCCTTCACCATCTGCTGCATCAGCAGCGAGGTGCCCTCGCTCTGCCGGGCCGCCAGATGGGCCAGGCAGGCGTCCCGGAGCCGCTCGGACATGCCGAGCCGCAGCCAGGCCAGGGCCCATCCCCACGCGGGCGGGGCGGGCTCGGCCGTCTCTCCCGGCACCGGGCGCAGCACGGCGAGCCCCGGGAGCGTCCCGGTGTCCTCGCCGCCCGCCGCGTGGGCGGCACGTGGCGCCTTCGGCCGCGCCGCCTCCCGCGTGGCCGCCTCCTCCGCCGCGAACTCGTCCAGGAGTTCCTTCGGCAGCACCGCGTGGCCGCGCGGGCCCCGGGGCGGCACTTTCGGGGACAGGGCGCGGACCAGCAGGGTCAGCGCGGGCACCAGGCCGTCCGTGCGCGCGCTCGTCCGCGCCTGCTCGCCGTGCTCGCGTACCTCGGGCGGAACCGTCATCGTCGTCTCACTCCCCCGTCGTCGTCCGCCCCGGCATCCCGAGGTCGAGCGTGCAGTGCGCCAGCACCGCGCGTTCCGGATCGTGGTCGGCCACGACCACCCGGGCCGGTCCGCCGCCCGCGAGGCCGGCCAGCGCCGACCACACCGCCGTGGCCGGCTGTCCGGTCCCGGCCCAGGTCGCCCAGGGCCAGACCCCGGACACGGCGGCGCGCACCCCGGCGCCCGCCACCAGGGGCAGCTCCGGGTCCCACGGCACCGCGGGCCCGGGCGCCGGCCAGGGCCGCTGTCCCATGCCGTGCAGCGGGTCCGCGCCGCCGCCCCACGCGAACAGCAGCGCCACCGCCACGTCCGCGCGGACGGCACCCGGATGGTCCGCCGGCACGGCGAACGGCTGGCTGCTCTGGTCGACGGCCAGCACCAGCAACTGGCGGAAGGCGCGGCGCCGGGCGTACTCCAGCGCCACCCGCAGCGCGCTGAACGGCGCCAGCACGCCCTGGTCGGACACGCCGAACGCCAGGGGGTCGCCGGGCAGCATGCCCTGCACACAGGACCCGATCAGCTCGGCGTGCTCGAAGTCGGGGCCGGCGTAGGCCACCACGGCGATCTCGGGCGCCTCCTCGGCGGGCAGCGGCCCCAGTTCGGCGAGCGCGCCCCGGGCCAGCTCCACGGAGGTGCGGCGGGGCGCGGCGGCGAATCCGGCCCGGTCGAACGGCACCCCGTGCGGGGCGCCGAGCTGCCGGAAGAACTCCTCCCGGTCGGCGGCCGGCACGTACGGCGTGCCGGGCCCGGCCGGCGCGTACCGGCCGGCCCGCAGCAGCCGCGGTACACCGCCCGTGGCGCCGGTCGCCGGGGCCGTGGGCCGTACCGGCGCGGTCGCGCGGAACATGCTCAGGCGCCCGCTTCCGCCGCCACGAAGTCGGCGAGCGAACCGACCGTCTCGAAGTGCGTCATCTCCAGTTCCTCGGCGTCGAACTGGACGTCGAGGATCTCCTCGATGGTGATGAGCAGTTCCAGCGCGCTGCTGGAGTCCAGGCCCAGCTCGTCGAAGAGCCGGACGCCCTCCTCGGCGCCGGTGACGTCCTTGTTCAGCACCTCGGTCAGGCCCTGGCGGACGGCGTCCAGGCAGCGGCCGCGCTCGGTGAGGGTGTTCTCGGTCATGTCGTTCTCCTTGTGGTGGTGGGGAGTTCAGTGGGCGTCGGCACCGGCGTCGTAGAGCCGCTGGCGGGCGAGCATCGTTTCGCTGTCGTCGCGTTCCCGGATCAGATGGGCGGTGCCGTCCAGGACGAGGACCTCGGCCGGGTAGCCGTGGCTGAGGAAGTGCACCGGCGAGGCGGTCGGGCCGTAGGCGCCGGAGCGCTGAACCCCGATCAGGTCGCCGGCGCGCAGCGGCGGCATGGGCACCTTCTTGCCGATGACGTCGTTCGGGGTGCACAGCGGCCCGGTGATGTTCCAGGGCTCGGTGGGCTGCTCGTCCAGCCGTTCCAGCGCGGCCATCGGGAAGTTGCGCTTGACGTACGAGCCGATGCCGACCGCCGCCATGTGGTGGTTGGTGCCGCCGTCGGTGACCGCGAAGTTCTCGCCCATCGAGGTCTTCGTGTAGCGGACCCGGGTGACGTAGGTGCCGGACGCTGCGACCAGGAACCGGCCCAGCTCCATGATCATGCGGGTGTCGGGGTGCCGGAAGTGGAAGGCCTCCACGACCGGGTTGAGCCGGGTGGTCAGTTCGGCGACGTCCAGGTCCTTCTCGTTGTCGAAGTAGGCGATGCCGAGGCCGCCGCCGACGTCGACGGTCTCCAGCGGGAAGCCGATCCGCTCGGCGAGCCGCTCGGCGAGGTCGAGGATGCGCCGGGTGTTGTCCACGACGATGTCCTCGCCGAGGATGCGCGTGCCCAGGTACACCTGGACGCCCATGAGGCGTACGGCGTCGTACCGGGCGGCGAGGCCGGGTCCGGCGGCGAGCAGCTGTTCCTCGTCCATGCCGAACTGGCGGGGCTTGCCGCCCATCGTCAGGCCCGAACCCTTCACGGAGAAGGCCGGGTTGACGCGCAGCATCACCCGCGCGGTGACGCCCCGCTCCCGGGCCGCCCGGTCGATGAGGGCGAGTTCGTCCAGGTTCTCGCAGACGATGGCGTGGATGTCCGCGTCCAGGCAGGCGGCCAGCTCGGCGGCGCTCTTGCCGGGGCCGAGGAAGATGATGTCGTGCGGGGCGACCCCGGCGCGCCGGGCGGTGACCAGCTCGGTGAGCGAGGACACCTCGGCGCGGGCGCCGCCGCGGTGCAGCAGGGCGCACACGGAGACGTTGGGGTTGGCCTTCAGGGAGTAGAAGACCTCCAGGGCGGGGTGCAGACGCGTCCGCAGGTCCCGGAAGCGGCCGGTGATCTCCGCGCCGTCGTACACGTACAGCGGGGTGCCGAACTCCTCGGCGAGCCGGCTGACGCTCAGGCCCTGCACCTCGAAGGCGTCGCTCATGTTCAGCTCCGTTCCGTCAGGGCCGCGAGGCGGCGGGTGATGTCCGTGTCGAGGGCCTCGATCTCGGCGTCGGAGGACGCGAGGAGCACGCCGTACAGCCGTCCCTCGAAGCCGTGTCCGCCGACGTCGGCGGCGGCGGCGTTGACCGTGGCGTAGTTGTTGACGAACAGGCCGTGCGGGCGCCCGCCGGGCTGGGTGAGCAGCGTCGGTCCGAGCAGCTCGCGCAGGTCGGCGAAGGGCAGCGGGCGGCGCGGGCGTACGGTGAAGTGGCGGGCGACGGCGACGTCGTCCGGCCCGGCCAGGACCTCGTGCACCACGGCCTGGTAGGTGGACATGTTGTTCCGGGCGTTGATCTCCACCACGGGGTAGAGGCCCTCGTCCGGGTCGACCATCGCGTCGACGCCGACGACCCCGAAGTAGCCGTCCCCGGCGAGGCGTTCGCCGAGCCGGTGCGCGGTCTCGCGGATCTCGGCCACCTGCCGCTCGGTGAGCCGCGCGGGCATGCGGTGGCCCTTGTGGACCCCGCCCTCGGTGAGCAGTTCCTTGACGAAGTCGAAGTGCACGCCGCCGTCGCGGCCCACGGTGAACTGGTAGTTGAGGTCGGCCCGCTTGGCCACCCACTCCTCGATGACCAGCGCGGTGCGTACGGCGGTCCCGGCGGCCTGTGCGGTGCGCCCGGCCTGGGCGGCGGCCATGCGGTGCAGCCGGGCCAGCGTCCGCTCGTTGTCCACCACGACGATGCCCTTGCCGGACACCCCGAACGCATCCTTGACGACGACCCGGTGCCCGGCGGCGAGCAGCTCACCGGCCGCGGCGACCGCCGCCGCCAGCTCCTCCAGGGTCTCGCAGGCCCAGCCGCGTGCCTGCCGGATGCCCAGCTCGTCGGCGAGCCGGCGGCTGTAGACCTTGCTGTTGACGTGCTTGCAGCGGTCGGCGGGCGGGGCCGCGAGCCGCAGCCCGGTCCGCTCGGCCAGCTCCTCCTCCACCGTGGAGACGCCGTGGGCGGTCAGCCGGGCGCCGTCGGCGGCGAGCGCGGTGAGGGCGCGCAGCAGGTCCGGGTCGGCGAGGGCGTCCTCGCTGACCGTGCGGCGGGGTTCCTGCCCGGCCACCACGTGCACGGTGGGCAGGGCCAGGCCGAGCCCCTCCAGGTAGGCGCGGTAGCCGTCGTCCACGGCGGTCTTCAGCACCACGTGGTCGTCCTTGCCGCCGAGCAGCAGCGCGAACTCGTCCATGCGGTTGACGACGGCGCTGCCCGCGTGCGCGGCCACCCGGGGCAGGGCGGGCTCACCGAGGGCCCACTGGTTCTCCACCTCGAAGTTGCCGAGGAACACCAGCGGCGTGCCCGCGTCACCGGTGACGGCGCGCTTGAGCCGGCCGGTGAAGCCGGAGGGCGGTGATTGCATATCGACCTCTTGATCTCTCGGGTGCGCACCGGCCGGCGGGCCGCGCGGGCGCACCGGGTTCGGCGCGGGCTCGCGGGCTCAGTGCTCGAAGACCATGGCGGCGAAGGTCGCGCCCAGGCCGACACTGGTCATCAGATAGCGGTCGCCGGGGCGCAGCCGGCCCACCTCGGTGGCTTTCTGGAGGTTGATGAAGGGATCGGCGCAGAAGCAGTGCCCGGTGTGCGGCACCAGGTCGAGGAAGACCCGCTCCAGGGGCAGCCCGAGGGTGCGGCACACGCCGATCCAGGAGAGCCGGTTGACGTTGTGCGGCAGGACGAGGGCCAGCTCGTCGAGGGTGCAGCCGGCCTCCTCCAGGGCCGCGGTGACGACCTCGCACAGACCGGGTCCGTACCGGTCCTGGAAGTCCGCGGCGGCCTCGGCGCCCATGATGAACTCGGTGCCGAACCGGCTGTGGGTGCGGGCGGCGTAGCCGAGCATCCGGTTGCGCCCGGTGCGGTCGGCGCTCACCAGCAGCGCGGCGGTGCCCTCGCCCATGACGGTGACGTCCGGGATGGACTGGTTGTGGCCGGTGCCGGCCTTCTCTCCGGTCAGGACGAGGGCGAGGGCGTCCGGGTCGGGGTCGGCGGCGAGCAGGGTGCCGGCCAGGTCGACGGCGAGCAGGCCCGAGGCGCAGGCGTGCTGGGAGACGACGAACGCGGTGGCGTGGCGCAGCCCCAGCTCGTCCTGGACCGGGCCGAGCGAGGTCAGCGGGTACGGCAGCGGGGCGGGCATGGTGCGCGCCTGGAGCACGTACTTGACCCGCTCCTCCTGCCCGCGCAGCTCCGCGAGTTTGGCCACGGCGCGCAGCAGCAGCCGCGTCTCGTCGGCCTCCGGGTCGCGGCACACGTCCGACAGCCCGTAGAAGCGCTGGTAGCGCCGCAACTGGACGTCCGTCAGCCCGAGTTCGCGGTGGAACCGGGCGATCGGGATGGTGTCGGGAAGGCAGCTGGAGACTGCCACGATCGACGTCATGCCCACCACCCTCGCGTCCACCGCTGACGATGGACTGAAACATTGCTGACCGTTGTCGCGGGCGGTCGGCCGAGGTCGTTTCGGAGGGGTGGCGTCCGGACACGGCTGAGTCCCGCCCGTCGGGACGGGCGGGACTCAGCGGGGGGCGCGGGTGCGGCTCAGTGGAAGAAGTGGCGCGTCCCCGTGAAGTACATCGTCACGCCCGCCTTCTTGGCGGCCTCCACGACCTGCTCGTCCCGGATCGAACCGCCCGGCTGGACGATCGCCCGGACACCGGCGTCGATGAGGATCTGCGGGCCGTCCGGGAAGGGGAAGAAGGCGTCGGAGGCCGCGTAGGCGCCCCGGGCCCGCTCCTCGCCGGCCCGCTCGACGGCCAGCTTGCAGGAGTCGACGCGGTTGACCTGGCCCATGCCGACGCCGACCGAGGCGCCGTCCTTCGCCAGCAGGATCGCGTTGGACTTCACGGCACGGCACGCCTTCCAGGCGAAGGCGAGCTGGGCCAGCTCGTCCGCGTCCAGGGCCTCGCCGGAGGCCAGCGTCCAGTGCGCCGGGTCGTCGCCCTCGGCCTGGAGCCGGTCGGCGACCTGGAGCAGGGCGCCGCCGTCGATCGGCTTGACCTCGACCGGGTGGGCCGGGCCGTCGGGGCAGCGCAGCACGCGGATGTTCTTCTTCTTGGTGAGGGCCTCCAGCGCGCCCTCCTCGTAGTCCGGCGCCACGATGACCTCGGTGAAGATCTCCGCGACCTGCTCGGCCATCTCCTTGCTGACCGGCCGGTTCACGGCGATGACCCCGCCGAACGCGGACAGCGGGTCGCAGGCGTGCGCCTTGCGGTGCGCCTCGGCGACGTCCACGCCGATCGCGATGCCGCACGGGTTGGCGTGCTTGATGATCGCGACGCAGGGCTCGGCGTGGTCGTACGCGGCACGGCGGGCGGCGTCCGTGTCCGTGTAGTTGTTGTACGACATCTCCTTGCCGTGCAGCTGCTCGGCCGCCGCGAGCCCGCCCTCGCCGGAGGTGTAGAGGGCGGCGGGCTGGTGCGGGTTCTCGCCGTAGCGCAGGGTGTGCGCGCGCTCCAGGCTGGAGGCGACGAAGTCCGGGAACCGGGAGTCGTCCGCCGGGGCGTAGGAGGAGGCGAACCAGGTGGAGACGGCGATGTCGTACTCGGCGGTGTGCCGGAAGGCCTCGGCGGCCAGCCGCTTGCGGGCGGCGAGGTCGAAGCCGCCGTCCTTCACCGCGGTGAGGACGTCGGCGTACCGCTCCGGGCTGGTGACCACGGCCACCGACGGGTGGTTCTTGGCGGCGGCGCGGACCATGGACGGGCCGCCGATGTCGATCTGCTCCACGCACTCGTCGGGCGAGGCACCGGAGGCGACCGTCTCGCGGAACGGGTAGAGGTTGACGACGACCAGGTCGAACGGCTCCACGCCCAGCTCGGCGAGCTGCTCGCGGTGGCTGTCCAGACGCAGGTCGGCGAGGATGCCGGCGTGCACCTTCGGGTGCAGGGTCTTCACCCGGCCGTCCAGGCACTCGGGGAAGCCGGTCAGCTCCTCGACCTTGGTGACGGGGACACCGGCGGCGGCGATCCGCCCGGCCGTCGACCCGGTGGAGACCAGCTCCACACCGGCCTCGTGCAGCCCGCGGGCCAGCTCCTCCAGGCCGGTCTTGTCATAGACGCTGACGAGCGCGCGACGGATGGCCCGCTTGTTGCTCTCGGCGGTCACTGGATAACTACCTTTCGTCCCTCGATGCGATAGCCGTTGCGGGCGAGCCGCCCCACGACCTCGACGAGCAGCCTTCGCTCGACTTCCTTGATGCGCTCGTGCAGCGCGCTCTCGTCGTCCTCGTCCCGCACCTCGACCGCGCCCTGGGCGATGATCGGGCCGGTGTCGACGCCGTCGTCGACGAAGTGGACGGTGCAGCCGGTGACCTTGGCGCCGTACGCGAGCGCGTCACGGACTCCGTGGGCCCCCGGAAAACTGGGCAGCAGGGCCGGGTGGGTGTTCACGAACCGCCCGCCGAACCGCGCGAGGAACTCCTTGCCCACGATCTTCATGAAGCCGGCGGAGACGACGAGGTCGGGCCGGTGGGCGGCCACGGCCTCGGCGAGGGCGGCGTCCCACTCCTCGCGGGAGCCGTGGTCCTTGACCCTGCACACGAAGGTGGGGATACCGGCGCGTTCGGCGCGGGCCAGCCCCTCGATGCCGGTGCGGTCCGCGCCGACGGCCACGACCCGGGCGCCGTACGCCTCGGTGCCGACGGCGGCGATCTCGTCCAGCAGCGCCTGGAGATTGGTGCCGGAGCCGGAGACCAGCACGACGAGGCGCTTGACTGCCGGGCCGGCGGAGGTGGCGGCCACGATGGGGCCCTTTCTGGGGTTGCGACGTGTACGGACGGTTTCGTACGGCCGGTTTGTACGGTCGTACGAATGCTTCGCGCCCCCGGATACGGGGAAGTCTACGAAGCGGCCGACCGTCAGCAACGATACCGGCACTCGGGAAGGGGCCCTCGGGACGGGTGGACGGCCGGACGGTAGCGTTCGCAAGGAGTCACGAAGGAGCAGCCTCGGGAACGCGGTCGTCGTGCGGTGCGTTCACGGGGTGGAAGCTCATCTCGGACTGCCGTAGTCACCTAGGGGAAGACGCTCTTTTGATGCCCGATCGCAGCCTGCGACTCCTCACGTTCCCGTCGCGCCCGGCCCAGGGAGGCGACGGTGGCGCCGCACTGCTGCGGGAGCGCCCGACCTCGCCGCCGACCGAGTCACCTCGGGGCGGTTCCGGCCAAGGAGGCACGGGGCAGGGCGGCTCGGGACACGGCGGCTCCGGGTGGGGCGGCTCCGGGAACGGTGGTTCCGGTCACGGCGGCCCTGGGCAGGGCGGCTCTGGGCAGGGCGGCTCCGGGAACGGTGGTTCCGGGGCGGGTGGTGAGCGGCAGGACGACAATCCGTTCGCGCCGCCGCCGGAAGGGGCTCCGGACCAGCCGTGGCGGCCTCGTCATCACGGGGGTCCGTCCGGTGCGGGTCACGGGCATGGGCATGGGACTGGTCAGGGTCCGGGCTCGGGTGGTCCGGGGTCCGGGCACGGTGGTCAGCCCGGCGCCGGTCAGGGGCAGGGACACGGCCACGATCCGGAGCAGGGGCAGGGACATGGACACGGTCCTGGGCAGGGGCAGGGTCCCGGTGGCGGTCAGGGGCCCGGTGGCCACGCTCCTTGGGGCAGTCAGTGGAGTGACCGGCAGCCGGGCCGCTCCCCCGGCGGCTTCGGCGAACGCCCGGGCGGTGGCCCGCAGGGCCCCGGCGGACCGGCCGGCCCCGGCATGCGCTGGGACCCGACGGACCCGGCCCAGCGCCGCGCGCGCTACGCCCTGCTCTCCGGCATGTGGGCGGTCTTCTTCGCCCTGTTCAGCTGGCCCTACGTAGCCCTGCTGCTGGGCGCGCTCTCCCTGTACTGGGGCACCAGCGCGCTGCGGGCCAAGCCGCGCCGACCGTCCCCGGACGCTCCGGCGACACCGGCGACCCCGGCGACACCGACGGCCCCCGCCGCCCAGACCGGCCGGCCGCAGACGACGGCGGCCGTCGGTGGCCTGGTCACGGCGGCCCTGGCGCTGGTCCTGGTGGCCTCCACCTTCACCGTCCAGCTCGTCTACCGCGACTACTACACCTGCGTCAACGACGCCCTCACCCACGAGGCCAAGCAGTCCTGCGACACCCTGCTGCCCCGTGAGCTGCGGGGCGTGCTGGGCACCGACAGCGGCTGAGGGTTCTCACTCGGAGGAGCCCGCGCGGGGATCGGGGCGGGAATCGGCGCCGAGGTCGGGGCGGGGTTCAGCGCGCCGGTCGGCGCCGGGCTCCGGGTGAGGCTCGGCGTGTGTGCCGGGGTGTGGCTCGGCGTGTGCCGCTGGGTGTGCCTCCGTGGGGTGCCAGGGCGCCGTGTCGGGGGCGGCGTCCACGGGGGCGTTCTCCGGGGTGCCCGCCGCCTGCTTCAGGGCCGCCCAGCGGGAGGCGCGGGCGACGTCGTCGTGCCAGCCCTTGGGCAACGGCTCGGCGACCGGCGCCGGGAACGGAGTCGGGTACGAGGTCGGGAACGCGTCGTCGGCGGGAAGGACCTCGTACAGGTCCCCCTCCTCCGCTCCGGCCCTACCGACCCCCGCCCCGGCCGCAGAGCCCGACCCCGACCCCGACCCCGACCGGGCGGCCGTACCCCCCTTGTCCGTGTCCTTGCCGCGGCCCCACCCCTTGAGTTTGCCCGCGCCCCCACCGGCTGTGCCCCCACCACCGTCGTCCGCCGCGGCCCCGCCCACGGCGTCCCCGCCCCCAGTGCCCCCGTCGGCCATGGCCGGCCCGCCGTCGCTCCGCGTGACTTCACCGGTGGCCTCGTCCGCGTCCGGGCCCGTGGCCGCCGCCTCCCCGGCCTCTTCCGTGACCCCCGCCTCGGTCCCCTCCCCCGTCTGTCCCGCCTTCCCGGCGACCGTCGGCGTCACCGTCCCGCCACCGCCCTTCGCCCCGGCCGTCGGCGTCACCACCCCCGAACCGCCCTTCGCCCCGACCGTCGGCGTCACCACCCCCGAACCGCCCTTCGCGCCAGCCGTCGGCGTCACCACCCCCTTGCCGCCCTGTGCCACCTTCAGGGCCGTGGCCCCCGTCTCCGCGCCCTGGGCCGGGGTGCCGCCTCGGCGTCGCAGCCAGGTGCGCAGGCGCCAGGCCCGGGCGGTCAGGGCCACCGGTAGCGCGAACACCAGCGTCCAGGCCCCGGCCGCGCCCCCGGTCTGCCACCACAGCGGGCCGAGGCGGGACAGCGCGGCCACGCCGAGAGGGCCGCCCGCCAGCGCGGCGAGCAGGGCGAGCGCCGCCGCGCAGACCAGTGCCGTCAGCAGCACCACCCCGGCGGTACGGCCGGCCGACCAGCGGGCCCGCGCCGGTGCCCCGGCCTCCGGCCGGCGCACGGCCGCCCGCGCCACGAACCACCCCGCCGTCATTCCGGCCACCGCCGGAACCAGCCCCGCCGCCCAGTTCTCCGGCGTACCGGCGCCCGGCCCCGGCACCGCGGCCAGCAGCGGGAACGGCGGCAAGAGCGGGGCGGGGTCGGAGGCGAGCGGGTGCACCATGTGTCCGGCGCCGAGGAGGAAGCCGGGACCGAGCGCGTAGGAGGCGGCCCAGACCGCCGCGTTGGGGATCAGCGCGACGCCGAGCAGCAGCACGGCGAACCGTCCCGTCCAGCCCTCCGTCAGCTGGAGGAAGGAGGCCCGCGCCGGCTGGCCGTGCCACACCAGTGACACCCCGACCAGCAGCGCGCCGCCCCCGAACAGCACCGTCGTCGCGGCACCGGCGGCGCGTACGGCCGCGCCCAGCCGGGCCCGCTCGTCCGTGCCGAACACCAGCCGCCGCACCGGTCCCGGCACCACCACCAGCACGCTCAGCACCGGTTCGCGCGGGCGGCCGTACGCCGACCACACCCCGGCGCCGGCCGCGCCCGCCGCGACAAGCGGCAGACAGGCCGTCACCCAGCCCCACTGGGGGCGCAGTTCACCATTGGAGCAGTACAGCGCCGCCGCGGCGCCGACACCCAGATAGCCGAGGACCACGCCCGTCCACGCCGTACGCGCCCGTACCGGTGGCGGGCCGTCCGGTTCGGCGGACGCGTCGGTGGCGTCCCGCGCCGCCCGGTACACCAGCCACAGCGGCAGCGCGACCAGCAGCAGCGGGGTGACGCCGACGGGCATGGGCGTGCCGGAGAGCGTGTCGGTGCGGATCAGTTCCACGCCGTGCGCCAGCAGCCACAGGGCGGCGGCGATGTGCAGCGCGCCGTCCGGCCCGCTGTCCGGGTAGGGCGAACTGACCCACAGCATCATCACGAGCACGGCGAACGAGCCGAGGCCCAGTCCGGCCGCGACGGCACCGCCCAGCAGGCTCGCGGCGAGTCCGGGTGAGCGGTCGCGCATCCGGTTGGCCATGGGCGACAGCGAGGGGCGGCGAGCGGTCGTCTGGATCACGCCCGCCATGCTCCCAACGACACGCGCTTTCCCGTCGTAACAGGCGAAGCTCCGAAGTGTCGCCCAATATATGTTTATGTTCTTTTTCGTACGGAAGGGTGCATGGTGACGACACAGAGCCCCGAGCCGACGGGCCCTCAGAAACAGTCCCAAGAGGCGTGTCTGACGGCGGAACAGTCGCCTTCGCTGACACCCGCTCAGGCCTTCGACGCGCTGTACGCCTTCTGCGCCCCCGCCCTCGTACGCCAGACCTATCTGCTCACCGGGCGCCGCGAGCTGGCCCGCGAGTCCGTGGAGCGGGCCTTCCAGCTGGCCTGGCAGCGCTGGCCGGAGGTGGCCCGGGACCGGGACCCCGCCGGCTGGGTGCGGGCGGTCGCGTACGACTGCGCGCTCTCCCCCTGGCACCGCTTCCGCCCCCGCTACCGCTCCCCCGAACCCCCGCCGGCCGACCCGGCCGACCAGGCCCTGCTGAACGCGCTGCTCAGGCTCCCGGCGTCGTACCGGCGCACGCTCGTCCTGTACGACGGTGTGGGCCTCGACCTGCCGGAGACGGCGGCGGAGACGGAGGCGAGCACGCCGGCCGCCGCGAACCGGCTGATCCACGCCCGCGAGGCGGTGGCCGCGCTGCTGCCGGAACTGGCCGATCCGGACACGCTGCACCAGCGCCTGCTCGAACTGGCCTCCAGGGAACGGGTCCGCGCGGGGAAGTCGACGACGGTACGGACCGGTTGCGAACGCCGGAACGTCTTCTGGACCCGGGCTGCCATCGCCTTCACCGTGACGATCATCGGCGCGACCACGCTCACGCTCCGCACCGCGCCGACCCGCTACGAGGCTCCGGTCGCCCCCGCCCAGGCGGTCCAGGGAGTCCCCCCACCGGCCGGCCTGGGCCCGCTGTCCCGGCACGAGCAGAAACTGCGGACGAAGCTCCACCGGTCGGAGGCGAGCGGCCCGGAGAGACTGGCACCGGAGCCGAGGTGAGCGGTGACAGTCCGGGAAACGCCGGCAGGCCCGTCCCTGTCCAGGGAACGGGCCTGCCGACCTGTGGTCAGGAAGCTCAGGCGCTCAGGATCTCCCGGGCCAGCTTCGCCGTCTCGGTCGGGGTCTTGCCGACCTTGACGCCCGCGGCCTCCAGGGCCTCCTTCTTCGCCTGGGCGGTGCCGGACGAGCCGGAGACGATGGCGCCGGCGTGGCCCATGGTCTTGCCCTCGGGCGCGGTGAAGCCCGCGACGTAACCGACGACCGGCTTGGTCACGTTCTCCTTGATGAACGCGGCCGCGCGCTCCTCGGCGTCGCCACCGATCTCACCGATCATCACGATCAGGTCGGTGTCGGGGTCGTCCTGGAACGCGGCCAGCGCGTCGATGTGCGTGGTGCCGATGATCGGGTCGCCACCGATGCCGACAGCGGTGGAGAAGCCGATGTCACGCAGCTCGTACATCATCTGGTACGTCAGCGTGCCGGACTTCGACACCAGACCGATGCGGCCCGGCTTGGTGATGTCGCCCGGGATGATGCCGACGTTCGACTGGCCCGGGGTGATGATGCCGGGGCAGTTCGGGCCGATGATCCGGGTCTTGTTGCCCT
Organism: Streptomyces sp. NPDC029138; assembly: GCF_055564375.1. NCBI lineage: Bacteria > Bacillati > Actinomycetota > Actinomycetes > Kitasatosporales > Streptomycetaceae > Streptomyces > Streptomyces sp. NPDC029138. Next base: position 278,146 of record NZ_JBVHWM010000001.1, on the reverse strand, counting down.
TCTTGCCGGCGTACGCCCAGAAGGCGGCCGTGTCGTGCACGGCGATGCCCTCGGTGATCACGACGGCCAGCGGGATCTCGGCGTCGATGGCCTCGACGACCGCGTCCTTGGTGAACTTCTCCGGCACGAAGATGACGGAGACGTTGGCGCCGGTCTTCTCGATGGCCTCCTTGACGGTGCCGAAGACGGGTACCTCGGTGCCGTCGAAGTCCACGGTCTGACCCGCCTTGCGCGGGTTCACGCCGCCCACGACGTTCGTGCCGTCACCGAGCATGAGCTTGGTGTGCTTCATGCCGGTGGCGCCGGTCATGCCCTGGACGATGACCTTGCTGTCCTTGTTGAGCCAGATAGCCATGGTGGTTTGAGTCCTCGTCCTCGTGCTTACTTGGCGGCGGCCAGCTCGGCGGCCTTGTCGGCCGCGCCGTCCATGGTGTCGACGCGCTGCACCAGCGGGTGGTTGGCGTCCGTGAGGATCTTCCGGCCCAGCTCGGCGTTGTTGCCGTCGAGGCGGACGACGAGCGGCTTCTCGACCTTCTCGCCGCGGTCCTCCAGGAGCTTCAGGGCCTGCACGATGCCGTTGGCGACCTCGTCGCAGGCGGTGATGCCACCGAAGACGTTCACGAAGACGGACTTGACGTCCGGGTCGCCCAGGATGATCTCCAGGCCGTTCGCCATCACCTGGGCGGAGGCGCCGCCGCCGATGTCCAGGAAGTTGGCGGGCTTGACGCCACCGTGCTTCTCACCCGCGTACGCCACGACGTCCAGGGTGCTCATGACGAGACCGGCGCCGTTGCCGATGATGCCGACCTCACCGTCGAGCTTGACGTAGTTGAGGTTCTTCTCCTTGGCGGCGGCCTCCAGCGGGTTGGCCGCGGCCTTGTCGTGGAGCGCCTCGTACTCGGGGTGACGGAACTCGGCGTTGTCGTCGAGCGACACCTTGCCGTCGAGCGCGATGACCTCACCGGAGGCGACCTTCGCGAGCGGGTTGACCTCGACCAGGAGGGCGTCCGACTTGAGGAAGGTGTCCCACAGCTTGATCAGGACGTTGACGACCTTGTCCGCGACCTCGGCCGGGAACTTGGCGGCCTCCACGATCTCGCGGGCCTTGGCCTCGTCCACACCGTCGATCGGGTCGATCGGGGTCTTGGCGACGGCCTCCGGGCGGGTGGCCGCCACCTCCTCGATCTCCATGCCGCCCTCGACGGAGGCGATGGACAGGAAGGTGCGGTTGGCACGGTCGAGGAGGAAGGAGACGTAGTACTCCTCGAGGATCTCCGGAGCGGTCTCGGCGATCATGACCTTGTGGACCGTGTGGCCCTTGATGTCCATGCCGAGGATGTCCGTCGCGCGGGCGACGGCCTCGTCCGGGGAGGCGGCCAGCTTGACGCCGCCGGCCTTGCCGCGACCACCGACCTTCACCTGCGCCTTGACGACGGACTTGCCGCCGAGCCGCTCGGTGATCTCGCGCGCCGCCTCAGGCGTGTCGATGACTTCACCGGCCAGCACCGGTACATCGTGCTTGGCGAAGAGGTCCCTCGCCTGGTACTCGAACAGGTCCACGCGCTTCCGTCCCTATCAGTGATCTCGCGGTTCGTTGGATGCGTGGGCGTGCCGCGAAGGGCAACGTGACGTCCGCTGTCACTAGGGAAGCGCACACGGTGTCCGAGCGCGCGGCATGTCCGTCTCGCAGGTTATCGCTGCTTGCGGGGGGCCTCTAAATCGCGGGTCACACCTGAGCGGTGATACCTGTCACATGATGCCGGTTTACCTGGCACAGCGTGCCGTCTCTGTGTGCGGTACGGGCATTGTGCGAGGCCTCACCGGGCTGGGGTAGACCCGGTGAGACCCCCTGGCGGCCCCGGGTCGCCCCGGGGCCGGGGCGCTTGATCCCCACCCCAATGGGGACCACGCACCCCAGTCCGCGGGGCTCCGCCCGGACGGGCCGACGGTTTTCGACCGCCCGGGCCGGCCACCCCGCGGGGCTGTGCGCGCCACCCACTCCGCATATCGGGTGCCCCTTCCGGCCCGGTGTCACGCCGTCTCCGGTATCGGCAGGGGCCGTTTCTCCAGCGCGGCGGCCATCACCTCGGGAAACAGGTCGGGCGTGCAGGCGAAGGCCGGTGCGCCGAGCGCGGCGAGCGCCGCCGCGTGGTCGCGGTCGTACGCGGGCGCCCCCTCGTCCGACAGCGCCAGCAGCGCCACGAACTGCGTCCCGGACGCCTTCATCGCCGCGACCCGTTTGAGCATCTCCTGGCGGATGCCGCCCTCGAAGAGGTCGCTGATCAGCACGACGACGGTCTCGGCCGGCCGGGTGATCTGCGCCTGACAGTAGGCGAGCGCCCGGTTGATGTCCGTACCGCCGCCGAGCTGGGTGCCGAAGAGCACGTCGACCGGGTCGTCCAGCTGGTCGGTGAGATCGACGACCGCCGTGTCGAAGACGACCAGCCGGGTGCTGAGCGACCGCATGGAGGCGAGGACCGCGCCGAACACCGACGCGTACACCACGGACGCCGCCATCGACCCGGACTGGTCGATGCAGAGCACGACCTCCTTCTTCACCGACTGCGCGGCCCGCCCGTAGCCGATCAGCCGCTCCGGTACGACCGTGCGGTACTCGGGGAGATAGTGCTTGAGGTTGGCCGCGACGGTGCGGTTCCAGTCGATGTCGTGGTGGCGCGGGCGGGTGACACGGGCACTGCGGTCCAGGGCGCCGGTGAGGGTGGCCCGGGTGCGGGTGGCGAGCCGCTTCTCCAGGTCCTCCACCACCTTGCGGACGACCGCGCGGGCCGTCTCCCGGGTCGTCTCCGGCATCGCCTTGTGCAGCGAGAGCAGCGTGCCGACCAGGTGCACGTCGGCCTCCACCGCCTCCAGCATCTCCGGCTCCAGCAGCAGGGAGGCGAGGCCGAGGCGGTCGATGGCGTCGCGCTGCATGATCTGGACGACGGAGGACGGGAAGTAGCGGCGGATGTCCCCGAGCCAGCGCGCCACGGACGGCGCCGAGGCACCGAGCCCCGCCGACCGGTCCCGGCCCGCCTGCGGCTTGTCGCCCCTGCCGTAGAGGGCGGCCAGCGTGCCGTCCATCGCCGCGTCCCGCCCCGACAGCGCGTACCCGGTGCCGTCGGCCTGGTCCCCGCCGAGCACCAGCCGCCACCGCCGCAGCCGCTCCCGCGCGGGATCCACGGCCCCGGCCGCCGGCGGCTGGGCCGTGGGGACAGTTGTGGCGACGGTCGTGGCGGGCGTGGCCGAGCTGTCTGTCGCAGCAGTTTTGGCAGTCGTGGCGGTCGTGGTCGAGCTGTCCGTCATAGCCGTCGTGGCGGTCGTGGCCAAGCTGTCTGTCGCAGCAGTCTTGGCAGTCGTGGCGGGCGTGGTCGAGCTGTCCGTCTTAGCCGTCGTGGCGGTCGTGGCCAAGCTGTCTGTCGCAGCAGTCTTGGCAGTCGTGGCGGTCGTGGTGGTCGTGGCCGTCGTGGTCGAGCTGTCCGTCGTGGTCGTCCTGTCCATCATGTGCCCACCCCCGCGAGGCAGTCGTCGTGCGTGGAATCGGGTGCCGTCTCGTGTACCGCTTCGCGCGTCGCGCCGGGTGGAGGGGTGTGCGTCTCGCCGCGTCGCGAGGCGTCCGCCACGTCGGACGTCGTGCTGTTCGCCCTGCTGTGCCGCGCGCCGTGAAACCGGGTGTCCGTCGCCCCGCGCGCCGTTCTCGCGCCGTGCGGCGAGCTGTGCGCCGCGTCGGACACCGTGTCGTGGTGGGCGTCCAGGCCGAGCAGCAGCCGCAGTACCGGGAGCACGGCGTCGGCGCGGCCGGTGTCCGGTTCGGCCGCGAAGCCGGGGATCGTGGCTCCCTGGGCGGTGGCCCCGCCGGGCCGGCCTCCGGGGCCGCGCCGGACCAGTTCGCCGAGGGTTCTGCGCACCCCCGGTTCGTACGCCGCGAAGGTGCGCCGCAGGAGGGGCAGTACGTCCGTGAAGGAGTCCGCCGGAACCCCGGTCAGCCAGGTGTCCAGCAGGGCGAGCAGTCGCTCGTCGTGCACCAGCAGCAGTCCGCCCCCGCCGCCGGCGAAACCCTCCACCCAGGCGGCGGCAGCGGCGGGAGGCGTGCCCGGCGACAGCGCGAGCCCCATCAGCCGGGCCGCCTCCTCGGGCTCCAGCGCCCCGTCGTCCAGCAACAGCCGCACGGCCCGGCCCCGGATGACACCGGGCGCGGTGTCCCGCAGCGACAGCACCCGCAACACGGCCCGCCAACGCTCCCGCAGCCCACCGCCTCCGACAGAGGCAACGGCGCTCTCGCCACCCACCGCAGACGCACCGGTGCCATCCCCGCCGCATCCCGCAGAGGCAGCGGCGCCCCCGCCGACCACTGCCCCAGACGCACCGGCGAGGTCCTCATCGACGCCCACAGAGGCTCCGGCGCCATCCCCGCCCCCGCCCGCGGACGCACCAGCGCCACGATCAGCCGCCCCCGCAGACGCACCGTTGCCTTCCCCTCCTCCCGCGCCGGCACCGGCACCCTCACCGTCCACACCCGCAGACGCACCGGCCCTCTCCCCGCCGCCTCCCGAAGACGCACCCGCGCCACCCCCGCCCGCAGACACACCGGCACCCTCACCGTCCACGCCCGCAGGCACAGCGCCGCCCTCACCGTCCACGCCCGCAGGCACAGCGCCGCCCTCGCCCGCCGCCCCCGCGGGCACCCCGGCCAGGCTCTCCGTCAGGAGTCCCACCGCCGTGTGGACGGCGTCCACATGGCCGCGCATTTCCTCCGCCGCGTCGGTGTCGAGGGCGACGCAGGCCGGGGGCAGGCCGACGAAGATGCGCTCGGCGAGGCCCGCCGCGACCTCGGCCAGCGCGCCGGTGTCGGTGCCGCGCACATCGCCGTAGCGCAGGGAGCGGACCAGGGCGGGCAGGGCCTGGGCGAGGTGGCCGACGTCGGTGTCCAGGGCCGCCCGGTCGGCGAGCACCCGCATGACCACGGGCAGGGCGTCCGCCAGCCCGGCCAGCAGACACTGCTCGGCGAGCGCGGTGACGTCGGCGAGGGCACGCGCCGCCGTCGCGTCCGCCTCCGCCTTGGCCCGTGCCGCCGCGTGGACGGTCGTGCCCCACACGCCCGCCTCCGCGACCCGCACCGACAGCTCGGGCTCCCAGCCCAGCCGCCAGGTCTCCCGGAACGTGCCCGTGCTCCCCCGGGACCGGGCCGGCTCGCCCCAGCCGACGCCGAGCAGTCGCAGCCGGTGCAGCAATCTGCTGCGGCCGGCGTCGGTGTCCCCCCGCAGATCCAGCTCCAGCTCGCGCTCCAGCGCCTCGGGTTTCAGCCGGAGCGACCGCTGCTGTCGGGCCAGGTCGCGCTGCAACGGCACCGCGGGCGCCGCCTCCGGGACCTCGCCCAGGACGTCCCCCACCACCAGCCGGTCGTGCACCAGCGCCAGCGGCACGTCCGAGCCGTCGCACAGCACCGCCCGCACCGCGTCGGTGGTCTCGCCCAGGCCGGGCAGGGGGCGGCCCCGCAGCGCGGCCAGGGTCTCCGCGAGCCGTACGGCCTCGATGACGTGCGCGGAGGACACGATCCGGTCCTCCTCGCGCAGCAACCGGGCCACTTTGGTCAGCCACCGCTCGACCGGTCGGTCGGGGGCGTGGAACAGATGCCCGTACCAACCGGGCGAGTCGATGCCCGCGCCGTAGCCGCCGGCCCGGGCCAGCCTGCGGTGCGTCCACGGCACCCAGGTCAGGTCGGTCCTGGTCCTGGGCAGGCCCTTGAGCAGCGCCCGGTCGGCGGTGACGGTGGTCCTCTCGCGCAGCGCGGGCACGTGCCAGGCCCCGCAGACCACGGCCACGGCGTCCCCGAACTCCTTGCGCGCGTCCCGCAGCCGGAGCCGCATGTGCGCCTCACGGACGAGGTCCCGGGGCCGCCCGCCGGCGCCGTACCGCTCGCGCAGCGCGCCCATGGCCTCCGCCACCGCCGCGAACGGCGCGAAGGGGTCACGGGCGCCCGGCCCCCGGTGCTCGACGACGTCCTCCCACCAGCGCTCGGGGTCGTCGTACCCGGCGGTCTCGGCGAGGACGGCGAGGGGGTCGACGCGGATCTGGTCACCGTCACCGTGTCCGGGGTCGGGTCCGGGCCCGGGCCCGGGCTCACCGGCGCCGGGCCCGTCGTGGTGACCGGACTCGCCCTCTTCCTTCTGCCACGCCAGCGTGTGCGTGGCCGGCAGGTCGATGAAGCGGGCCGGGACGCCCTGCTCCAGGGCCCACCGGAGGGCCACCCACTCGGGGCTGAACTCGGCGAACGGCCAGAAGGCCCAGCGGCCGGGCTCGTCCACGGCGTGGGCGAGCAGGGCGACCGGGGGCCGCAGGCCCGGGTCGGCGGCCAGCGGGATCAGCGCGTCGGCCTCGGGCGGCCCCTCGATCAGCACGACGGCCGGGCGCGCGGCGTCCAGCGCGGCCCGCACCGCGCGCGCGGAGCCGGGTCCGTGGTGCCGCACCCCGAGCAGCAGCGGCCCGGAGGCGTGGGCCGTGCTCCGGCCGGTGCCGGTCATGCGCTCACCTCCCGGCAGGCGCGGTAGAAGTCGGTCCAGCCCTCGCGCTCACGGACGACCGTCTCCAGGTACTCCTGCCAGACGACCCGGTCGGCCGCCGGGTCGCGGACGACCGCGCCGAGGATGCCGGCGGCGACGTCTCCCGGCCGCAGCACCCCGTCGCCGAAGTGGGTGGCGAGCGCGAGGCCGTTGGTGACGACGGAGATCACCTCCGCCGTGGACAGCGTGCCGCTGGGCGACTTCAGCTTCGTCCGGCCGTCGGCGGTGATCCCGTCGCGCAGCTCGCGGAAGACGGTGACGACGCGGCGGATCTCCTCGATGCCGTCGGGCGCGGCCGGCAGGTCGAGGGAGCGGCCGAGCTGCTCGACCCGGCGGGTGACGATGTCGACCTCGGCGTCGGCGCTCTCCGGCAGCGGCAGCACCACGGTGTTGAAGCGGCGGCGCAGAGCGCTGGAGAGGTCGTTGACCCCCCGGTCGCGGTCGTTGGCGGTGGCGATGAGGTTGAAGCCGCGGACGGCCTGGACCTCTTCCCCCAACTCGGGGATGGGCAGGGTCTTCTCGGACAGGATCGTGATCAGTGTGTCCTGCACGTCGGCCGGGATGCGGGTCAGCTCCTCCACCCGGGCCGTCATGCCCTCGGCCATGGCGCGCATGACGGGGCTGGGCACGAGGGCGTCGCGGCTCGGGCCGTGGGCGAGGAGCCGCGCGTAGTTCCAGCCGTACCGGATCGCCTCCTCCGGGGTGCCGGCCGTGCCCTGCACCAGCAGCGTCGAGTCACCGCTGACGGCGGCGGCCAGATGCTCCGACACCCAGGTCTTGGCGGTGCCGGGCACACCGAGCAGGAGCAGGGCGCGGTCGGTGGCGAGCGTGGTGACGGCGACCTCGACGATGCGGCGCGGGCCCACGTACTTGGGTGTGATCACCGTGCCGTCCGGCAGGGTGCCGCCGAGCAGGTACGTCGCCACCGCCCACGGCGACAGCTTCCAGCGGGCCGGGCGCGGTCGGTCGTCCTGCGCGGCGAGCGCGGCGAGTTCGGCCGCGAAGGCGTGCTCGGCGTGCGGTCGCAACGCCTGCGCGGTCTCGTCGCGGTCGGGTGCGGCGGTCGTCGGTTCCACGGACACAGACATGGCTGAGGCCCCCTCCAGCTCGGCCGGTTCGGATCTGGCATCCACCGTGCACCACGCCACTGACAATCGCTCTGACCAGCGCAAACGCGCTCGCCGGGCCGATTGTCAGTGGCGGGACCTACCGTCGGAGACATGACTGAGCAGGGGGTGCGCTGGACCGCGGAACAGGTGCTGGCACTGGCGCCTGACGCCGCGTCGCGCAAGGCGGGGAGCAAGCTCGGCACGGCCGGTCCGTGGTCCGGGACGGGGAGCGGAGAGGGGACGGTGTGGGGACTGTGCAAGGGCAGTGGCAGCAGGCCGTACCAGACGGTGGTGGACCTGGCCGACGCGGCCGGTCCGGCGTACAAGTGCAGTTGTCCGAGCCGTAAGTTCCCGTGCAAGCACGCGCTCGGGCTGCTCCTGCTGTGGGCGGGTGACGACGGCGTCGCGGTGCCGGCCGCCGAGCAGCCGCCGGAGTGGGCCGGGCGGTGGCTCGCGGTCCGGCGCGGACGCGCCGAGGCCAAGCGGACGCGGCCCGAGGGCGGTTCGGCCGCCGGGCCTACCGATCCGGAAGCGGCGCGGCGGCGGGCCGAGCGCCGGGCCGAGCGGGTCACGGCGGGCGCGAGCGAGCTGGAGCAGCGCCTGGCCGACCTGCTGCGCGGCGGCCTGGCCGCGGCCGAACAGGCGGGGTACGGCCTGTGGGACGAGACGGCGGCCCGCATGGTCGACGCCCAGGCGCCGGGGCTGGCCGCGCGCGTCCGGGAGTTGGGGGCGATCCCGGCGTCCGGCGCGGGCTGGCCGGCGCGGCTGCTGGAGGAGTGCGCGCTGCTGCACCTGCTCGACCAGGGCTGGCTGCACCGGGACCGGCTGCCGGACGCCCTCGCGGCCACGGTCCGCTCCCGGCTCGGTCTGCCGGCCACGCCGGACGGCCCGCCGGTGCGCGACCGCTGGCTGGTCCTCGCCCAGTGCGACACGGTGGACCCGAAACTGACGACGCGCCGGATATGGCTGCACGGCGCCGAGTCCGGCGGGACCCGGCTGCTGCTGTCCTACGGCGCGGCGGGCCGGGCGCCCGAGCTGTCCCTGCCGGTGGGCCTCGCCCTGGAAGCGGAGCTGACGGCGTACCCGGGCTCCGGCCGGTCCCGGGCCGCCCTGGGCGAGCTGTTCTCCCCGCCCACCCCGGCCGCTTTCCACCCGCCGGGCGTGACGACGGCCGAGGCGGCGGCCCGGTACGGCGAGGCCCTGCGCGACGACCCGTGGCTGGACGCGGTCCCGGTGACCCTGGACCGGGTGATACCGGTCCCGGACGACGACGGATGGCAACTGGCCGACGCCGACACGGACACGGCCCTGCCGCTGACCCGGGCCGCCCGCTCCCGTCCCGGCCTGTGGCGACTGGTCGCCCTGTCCGGTGGCGCCCCCGTCACGGTCTTCGGCGAATGCGGCCACCGCGGCTTCACGCCTCTCACGGCGTGGCCGGAGGGCGTTGGTGAGGCGGTGCCGCTGTGCTGACCCGGGCGGGCGAACGCGGAAGGGAAGAAGACGGAAGGAAAGAAAGAGGGGAAGGGAACGCGATGAACGGGGCACCGCCCAGCAGCGGGACACGGGCCGAAGGGGACGCGGGCACTCCGCCGAAGTCCTGCGAGGGCCCGACCAGCTCCCCTGAGAGCCCGGACAACTCCTCGGGGAGCCCGGCCAACTCCTTGAAGGGCCTGGCGAATGCCGCGGAGGGCACGATGAACGCCGCAGAGGGCACGATGAACGCCGCAGAGGGCACGATGAACGCCGCAGAGAGCACGGTGAATACCGCAGAGGAGCCGGTTGGCTCCTCGAACGGCGCGGCGAACTCCCCGAAGTACTCGGCCAACTCCTCACAACCCCCGGCGAATTCCACGGACGGCCCGCTGAACCCCTCACAGGGCCCGGCGAATCCCCCACAGGGCCCGGCGGACCCCTCACAGGACTCAGCGCACCCCCCGCAGGACTCGGCGACCTCCCCGCAGGACTCAACGAACTCCCCGCAGAACAAGACCACCCCTCCACGAGTCCCGGAAACCTCCCCGCCGGCCCTGACCGCCTCCTGGGAAGACCTGGTCACCACCGCGCTTCTCGGTACCGACAGGCGTGCCCCGGCGCACGTCGTGCCGGGGCGCCCGGCCCCGGTGGCGCTGCTCGACGCGGCGGCCGTGGCGACCGTACGGCGGCGGGCCGGGCTGCGGGCCGCGCGGGCGGCGCGGCGGCTCGGGCCGGCGCCCGCCGATCCGCGTCCGCCCCTGCCCGCACCGGCGGCCCGCAGGCTCACCACCCTGCTGGCCGACCGGTCCGGTGGCGGGGCCGGCGGCCGGCGGGGCAGCTCGCCGGACCTCATGGAGCTGCTCCCGCAGTGGCTCGCGACGGCCAACGCGCACGGGTACGCGGCGCCCCCGCAGGTGCTGCCCGCGCTGCTGGACGCGGCCCGGGGCCGTACGGACCTGCGCCCGGCGGCGCTGGCGTTCGCGGGCCCGCGCGCGCTGTGGCTGGCCCGGCTGAACCCGGACTGGCGGTTCGCCCTGCGCGCGGCCCCCGGCGGCGGCGCGGCGCTGCCCGATCCGGAGGACGCCGGGGCGGTGCGCCGACTGTGGCAGGAGGGCCTGTTCGCCGAACGGGCGGCACTGCTGGGTGCCCTGCGCGCCCACACGCCCGCGCTGGGCCGCGAGCTGCTGGCGTCGACGTGGGCGTCGGAGCGGGCGGAGGACCGGCTGATGTTCCTCGACTCGCTGCGCACGGGCCTGTCGGACGCGGACGAGCCGTTCCTGGAACAGGCGTTGGGCGACCGCAGCCGCAATGTCCGGGCGACGGCGGCGGAACTGCTGTCGGCGCTGCCGAACTCGGCGCTCGCCGCGCGGATGGCCGTACGGGCCTCGGCGTGTGTGGCCCTGGACCGTACGGGGAGCGGGCCGGCCATCGCGGTGGAGGCGCCGCACGAATGCGACGCGGGCATGGAGCGGGACGGGGTCGTGGCCGCACCGCCCGCGGGCCGGGGCGAACGGTCGTGGTGGCTGGGCCAGTTGGTGGAGGCCGCCCCGCTCGGCACCTGGTCGCGGCGGCTGGGCGGGCGGACGCCTGAGGAGATCGTGGCGCTGCCGGTGGCGGACGGCTGGCAGGGTGAGCTGCACGCGGCCTGGTGCCGGGCGGCGGTACGGCAGCGGGACGCCGCGTGGTCGCGGGCACTGCTCGGCTCACCGTCGGCGCCGGAGGCGGGCGGCCCGGGGGCGGTGTCCCTGGCGGAGCGGGCGAAGCTGCTGGCCGCGCTGGACCCGGCGGAACGGGCCGCGTGGGTCGCCGGGTTCATCGCCACGCACGGCCTGTCGGAGGCGTTCCAGCTGCTCGGGGTGTGCGCGGTCCCCTGGGCTCCCCCGCTCGGCCAGGCGGTCGTGGACGCCTTGAACATAGCCCGGGACGCGGGCAGTTACCCGTGGAGCTTCAGCGGGGTGATGGGCCTGGCGGAGCGCTGCCTGGACCCGGCGGAGGCCGTACGGCTGGAGGCGCTGCTGGCGATACCCGACGAACGGGAGGACGCCGCGCCCGGGGCCGGCGGGTACTGGGCGGAGGCGTTCCAGCGGCTGGTCACGACCCTGCGGCTGCGGGCGGCGATGACCCGGGAGCTGACCCCGCCCATGCCGACCACGCAACCACCGAAAACACCCGCGCAACCACCGGAGGCAGCCGCGTAACCCACCAAGCCAGCCGCCCAGCCACCGCAAGCAGCCGCATGACCCACGAAACGGAGCCGCACAACCGCCGGAAGCCACCGCATGACCCACGAAACGGAGCCGCACAACCGCCGGAAGCCACCGCATGACCCGCGAAAGGAAAGCGCACAACCGCCGGAAGCAGCCGTATAACCGCCGGAGGCAGTTCCCGCAACCGCGGAAGGCAGCCGCTCAGCCCCCGGACGCCGCCGGCTGGCGGACGTTCGCCCGGACCCACTCCACGATCGACGCGGTCGTCGCCCCGGGGGTGAAGATCTCCGCGACGCCCTTCTCCTTCAGCGGCGGGATGTCCTCGTCCGGGATGATGCCGCCGCCGAAGACGAGGATGTCCTCGGCCTCCCGCTCCTTGAGCAGGTCGATGACCGCGGCGAACAGCGTGTTGTGGGCTCCGGAGAGGATGGAGAGGCCGATCGCGTCGGCGTCCTCCTGAATGGCGGTGTCGACGATCTGTTCCGGCGTCTGGTGGAGCCCGGTGTAGATGACCTCCATACCGGCGTCGCGCAGGGCCCGCGCGATGACCTTGGCCCCGCGATCGTGGCCGTCGAGCCCCGGCTTGGCGACCACCACGCGGATCGGACCGGCTGCCACACCCATCACTGCCTCCATCAAGCGACCACGGAAGCGATCGCTTCCGTCCGTATCGACAAGTACCGCACTTTTGGCGCGTTCCGCCACCGTCGCGAAGTGAACGAACGTTATCTCCAGCATCCCGCAACCGGCAGTTTTACGGGGCGCGGCGAGGGGGAAATCACATGGTGGGACATGAGGGCACACGGGGGTCGAGCCGTCCTCCGGTGTGCCGACAGGAGGTCGGCCCATGAAGGTCACCGGGGTTTTGCCGCTCTTCCTCCCGCTCTGCCGCCGCCTGTGGCCCGGCAGACTGGCCGGACTCTCCATGACACTGCTCAGGGCGACGGCCCTGGAGGCGGCGATTCTGGCGGGTCACCTCCTGCTGTATCCGACCGGCCTGATCCAGGAGCGCCGCTCCGGGGCCCTGCCCGCCGGGGACGGCGCCACCCGGCTGCCGGTCCGCCCCGCACCACCGGTCGTCCTGCTGCACGGCTTCATCGACAACCGTTCGGTGTTCGTCCTGCTCCGCCGCACCCTCGCCCAGCACGGCAGGCACCGGGTGGAGTCACTCAATTACTCGCCGCTGACCTGCGACATTCGCATCGCGGCCGAGTTGCTCGGCCGGCACATCGAGGAGATCTGCGAGCGCACCGGCAGTGCCCGGGTCGACATCGTCGGGCACAGCCTCGGGGGTCTGATAGCGCGCTACTACGCGCAGTGCCTGGGCGGTGACCTGCGGGTACGCACGCTGGTCACCCTCGGCACCCCGCACTCGGGCACCCGGGTGGCGCCGCTGGCGGACGCGCATCCGATCGTGCGGCAGATGCGGCCCGGCTCTGCGGTGATCGAGGAGCTGGCCCGGCCCGCGCCCGGCTGCCGGACCCGCTTCGTGAGCTTCTGGAGCGACCTGGACTCGCTGATGGACCCGCTGGAGTCGGCCTGCCTGGAGCACCCCGACCTGGACGCGCAGAACGTCCGGGTGACCGGCATCGGCCATCTCGCGCTGCCCGTGCATCCCGCTGTAGCGGCGGGGATACGCGAGGCCCTCGACGCCCCGGACCTCGATGAGCGGGCCGCGGGCGGCCTGACAGTGGCGTGAGTCCGACCGTGGCCTGAGGCCCACCGCAACCGGGCCGGGAAACCGGCGCACAGCCGACACGACAGAGCCCCCGCACAACCGACACGGCACAGCCCGCACAGCCGACGCATCACCGACGCACAGCCGGCACACCGCCACTCGACATCGAACATTCTTCGAACGCAAGGCCAAGGTCGCGTCCCGAGGCCCCGAAACACGGCCGAATGCCCCTTTCCGGCCCACGCGAAACAGGCCGAAGATTGTCGCGCCCACGTACCGCCGGGTACAGTCGCCGCACTGCTCTGGCAGCCCCTGTTGTCGAGGCGAAAGAGAAGTTGGTGAACGACCGTCACCCGTCGGGGAGCATGACCACCCCGGCCCCGGCTTCCGACGCCTCCACCGCGCACTACGCGCCGTACGGGGCACAGGAAGCTCCCTACGACGACCTCACCACGTACGGCGGCTATGACGCCACCGCTTTCACCGGTGGCTCCGGCAACACCACGGCCTTCCACACCGACCCGCTCTTCGGCAGCCTCCCGGGCAGTGAGCAGACCACCGGCGCCTACGACACCACGCACTGGCAGACCGGCACCGGCCAGACGCCGGCCTACGACCCGTACGCGGCGCAGCAGTACGCCGCCTACGACTCCGGTGTCTACGACAGCACCGCCTGGACCGTCCCCGCGCAGCCCACCGGGAACGACGTCAGCGGCCAGTGGGACGCGAACGCCTGGCTGCATCCCGACCCGTCCGGCGCCGCCGACCCCACCCAGCAGTGGGAGTGGGGCACTCAGACCCTCGACACGGGCGCGTACGACGCCACGCAGTGGAACTCCGCGGGGCAGAACGTGCCGGCGCAGTCCGAGCAAGGTGGCGAACCGTTCGATCAGCAGGCCACCGCCACGTTCGAGGCGGTCGGCGACGCGCAGTCCGCGTTCGAGCAGGCGGGCGACCCGCAGGCGACCGCGGCCTTCGAGCAGGTGTCGTACGAGGACACCGCCTTCGACGAACAGCCCGTCGCTGAGGGCGAGTTGGACTCCACCGGCGAACTGCCCGCCGTGACCGGCCTGCTGGACGACCAGGAAGAGGTCACCCCCGCGCCGACGACCCGCGCGGGCTCGCGCAGCGGGGCGCGCTCCCGGCGCCGTACACCCGCCAAGCGCTCCGCGCTGCTGACCGTCGCCGTGCCGTCGGCCTGTGTGATGGGGGTGGCCGGGATCGCCGCCGCCTCGGTCGGCGCGCTCACCGACGACTCCAAGGACACCTCCACCACCGCCGCGGACGCGCAGCCGGTCAAGCCGTCCGTCGCCAACAGCAAGCTGGACAGCCAGCTCAAGACGCTGTCCGCCGGCGCCGACGACTTCGCCGACCGGGCGAGCCGCACCCAGGAGCGGATCGACCTCAAGGCCCAGCAGGAGCTGGAGAAGAAGAAGGCGGCCGCGGAGGCCGCGCTCAAGGAGCGGTTGCGGCCCAAGTTCGCCGTGCCGGTCGCGCAGCACGGGCTCAGCGCCTACTTCGGCCAGGCGGGCATCAACTGGATGTCGGTGCACACCGGCATCGACTTCCCGGTCTCCTACGGCACCACGGTGATGGCCGCGACCGACGGCACCGTCACCACCAAGTGGAACAGCGCCTACGGCAACATGATGATCGTGACGGCGAAGGACGGCACGGAGACCTGGTACTGCCACCTCTCCAGCTACCGCGTCGCCTCCGGTACGACCGTCAAGGCCGGCCAGCCGATCGCCTACTCCGGCAACTCCGGCAACTCCACCGGCCCGCACCTGCATTTCGAGGTGCGGCCGGCGGGCGGGGCGGCCATAGACCCGCTGCCGTGGCTGCGGAGCCACGGACTGGATCCCACGTAAACACCCTCGATCTTACGTAGACACTCTGGATCCCACGTAGACACCGGTTCCGGGCCCCGCTCTTCAGCGGGGCCCTTTCTGCTGTCTGCTACAGCTTCTCCACCGGCGCGTACCGCAGCAGCAGCCGCTTCGGCTTGGCGTCGCCGAAGTCGATCGTCGCCTCCGCGTTCCCGCCCGTGCCCTTCACCCCGACGACCGTGCCGAGCCCGAACTGGTCGTGGGTGACCCGGTCCCCGACGGCCAGCGCGACCACCGGCTTCTCCGCCGTGCGCCGCGTGGCGAACCCGGACGCGCCCGACGCCGAGGAACGCGAGCGGGTCGAGGACAGCGAGGCGGCGATCCCGGACGCCGGCCCGGAGGCCATGGGCGCCGCCGCCCCGGTCCGCTTCCACTCCACATGGGTGGGCGGGATCTCCTCCAGGAAGCGGGAGGGCGGGTTGTACGACGGCTGGCCCCAGGCGCTGCGCATCGCCGACCGCGTGAGGTACAGCCGCTCCCGCGCGCGTGTGATGCCGACGTACGCCAGGCGCCGCTCCTCCTCCAGTTCCTTGGTCTCGCCGAGGGCGCGCATGTGCGGGAAGACGCCGTCCTCCATGCCGGTCAGGAACACGACCGGGAACTCCAGGCCCTTGGCGGTGTGCAGGGTCATCAGCGTGATGACGCCGTCGCCGTCCTCCTCGTCCGGGATCTGGTCGGAGTCGGCGACCAGGGCGACCTGCTCCAGGAAGTCGGCCAGGGTCCCCTGCTCGCCCTCACCCCGCTCCTGCTCGAACTCCAGGGCCACGGCCGCGAGTTCCTGGAGGTTCTCGATCCGGGTCTCGTCCTGCGGGTCGGTGGAGGCCTGCAACTCGGCCAGATAACCGGTGCGTTCGAGGACGGCCTCCAGCACGGTGGCCGGTCCGGCGCCGGACTCGACGATCGTCCGCAGGTCCTCCATCAGCGTGTTGAACCGCTTGACCGCGTTGGTGGAGCGCGCGGCCATGCCGTAGGCCTCGTCCACGCGCTTCAGGGCCTGCGGGAAGCCGATCTTCTCGCGCTGGGCGAGGGCGTCGATCATCGCCTCCGCGCGCTCGCCGATGCCCCGCTTGGGCACGTTGAGGATGCGGCGCAGCGGCACCGAGTCCTCGGGGTTGGCGAGGACGCGCAGGTAGGCGAGGACGTCCCGGACCTCCTTGCGCTCGTAGAAGCGGACCCCGCCGACGACCTTGTAGGGCAGGCCGACGCGGATGAAGACCTCTTCGAAGACACGGGACTGGGCGTTCGTGCGGTAGAAGACGGCGACGTCTCCCGCGCGTGCGTGGCCCGCGTCGACCAGGCGGTCTATCTCTTCGGCGACGAACTGGGCCTCGTCGTGCTCGGTGTCGGCGACGTACCCGACGATCCGGGCGCCCTGGCCGGCGTTGGTCCACAGGTTCTTCGGGCGGCGGGACTCGTTGCGCTCGATGACCGCGTTGGCGGCGGACAGGATGGTCTGCGTGGAGCGGTAGTTCTGCTCCAGCAGGATCGTCGTCGCGTTCGGGTAGTCCTCCTCGAACTGGAGGATGTTGCGGATCGTCGCGCCCCGGAAGGCGTAGATCGACTGGTCCGCGTCACCCACGACGCAGAGTTCGGCGGGCGGGATGTCGTACTCGCTGGGCGGGGCGTCCTCATCGTGTTCGCCGGTGCCGACGAGTTCACGTACGAGCGCGTACTGGGCGTGGTTGGTGTCCTGGTACTCGTCCACCAGAACGTGCCGGAAGCGGCGGCGGTAGTGCTCGGCGACGTCCGGGAAGGCGCGCAGCAGGTTGACCGTCGTCATGATCAGGTCGTCGAAGTCCAGCGCGTTCGCCTCGCGCAGCCGCGACTGGTACAGGGCGTAGGCCTGCGCCAGGGTCTTCTCGAAGCCGTCGGTGGCCTGGGCGGCGAAGTCCTCCTCGTCGATCAGCTCGTTCTTCAGGTTGCTGATCTTGGCGCTGAAGGACTTCGGCGGGAAGCGCTTGGGGTCGAGGTCCAGGTCGCGGCAGACGAGGGCCATCAGGCGCTTGCTGTCGGCGGCGTCGTAGATCGAGAACGACGAGGTGAAGCCGAGCTTCTTGCTCTCCCGCCGCAGGATGCGCACGCACGCGCTGTGGAAGGTCATCACCCACATCGCGTTCGCGCGCGGGCCGACGAGCTGCTCGACGCGCTCCTTCATTTCGCCCGCGGCCTTGTTGGTGAAGGTGATCGCGAGGATCTGGCCCGGGTGGACGTTCCGCTCGGCGAGCAGGTAGGCGATGCGGTGGGTCAGCACGCGGGTCTTGCCGGAGCCGGCGCCGGCGACGATGAGCAGCGGGGAGCCGGCGTGCGCGACCGCGGCGCGCTGGTTCTCGTTCAGCCCCTCCAGCAGGGCCGCCGCGTCGAGCGCGGGGCGCGGGGCGCCGTCACGGTAGTAGGTGTCCCGGTCCGGTGGCACGTCGAACTTCCCGCCGAACAGATCGTCCGGAAGCGACTCCGGAGCGTGATCGTCCTCGGGCGGTGGCGGAGATTCCTCCTCGTGCCCGCGTGGGGTCTGGAGGTCCGCCAGGAAGCTGTCGTCAAAGAGGCTGCTCATCGCTCTACGAGTCTAGGGCGCCCCACCGACAACCGGTCGCCGTCCCCGGAACATGGCGGCCCCGGGCGCGAGTTGATCTTCGCCCTGATCATGCGGGCCGACCGCTCACGCATCGGAAGCGCCTGGTCACGCGTACGTGAACCTGTACGCGCCCTGGAAAAAGGTCACGGAAATGTATCGGACATACCTCGCAGCAACCTTCACAGAAGACACACGAGTTGGCTAGGTTTCCGTCAGGCCGCACGACCCCCCTCCGGCGAACGTCGCCGGGCCGCGCGGCCTCCGCCGAGTCCGGCGCGCCCCGCACGGTGCCCGGAGCCGGGGACCCACCGATCCTGGGGTGAATCGGCCGACTCCCGCCCGGGACGACGCCGTAGGGCAACCCTTCCGAGCACCCGCCCGAACCCTCCCCAGGCCCCTGAACGAAGGCCTGGGTACCCCCACCGCTGACCCCGGTAGGCGGCAGTACGGAAGGAGTCGCCTCCCTTGGCGTCGCACCGCAAGCCGCGCCCCGGCGGAACCCAGGGAGCGGGCGCCCGCACCCCCGCCCTCGCCACCGCCGCCCTCACCTCCGTGGCCGTCCTCTCCCAGACGGCCGAGGCCACGCCTTCGCCGACTCCCGGCCGCCCGAGCCAGGAGGAGATCGAACGCAAGATCGACGACTTTTACCGCCGCGCGGAATCAGCGGCCGAGGCGGCGGAGGCGCAGAGGGACGGGGGCCGGGGCGACCGGGGGGCTGGGCGAGGCGACCGGGCTGCCTGGGGTGCCGACCGAGGGGCCTGGGGTGCCGACCGGGGTGCTGGTCCAGGCGACCGAGGGGCCTGGGGTGCCGACCGAGGGGTTGGTCGAGCGGACCAGGGGGCTCGGTCAGCTGATCGGGGGGTCGAACGCACCGACCTGGGTACCGGGCGGGCCGAACCGGGCGCTGGGTGGGCCAGCCGGGGAGGAGTCGGTCGGGCTGCGGGGGCCGGGCGGTCCAAGGGGGCTGACCGAGGCGAGCGGGGCGAGCCGGCCGAGGCCTCGCGGCGACGCGCGGACAGCCTCCAGCGGCTCCGGGACGAGGTCGCCCGCCGTGCTCAGCACCGCGGCCTCGCCGGACAGCGGGCTGTGATCCCGAGCCAGGACGGCAGCGTGCCGACCCACCGGAGCATGCTCCCCGCCCAGCGCGGCTCGATCCCGCCGCAACGCGGCACCATCCTGGCCCAGCACGGCTCCGTCGGCGCCGGGGACACTGTGATGATGCCGCCCGCCGGGGACGCGGCCCTCGCCCGGCCTGTCGGGGATACGGCCGTTCCCGCGCTCATTCGGGACACAGGTGTCGCGGCGCCCGCTCCGGGCCCAGTCGCCACCCCGGCAGCCCCGTCCACCCCCGACATGGCCGCCGCCCCGCTCGCGCCGGACATCCTCACCGCACCGCCCGCGGACCGTCAGGCGGAGGTAGCCGCCAGCGGCCCGAAGGCGGCCAAGGCGACCGTGCAGAAAAAACTCGCCCACGCGCGCGTGCTGCTGTCCCAGCGGGCGGCACAGACCACTGCCGCTCGCCCCACCGCCACGGGGCCCAGCGCCGCGCCATCCCCCGTCGCACCTATCACCGCCACGACCCCATCGACCCCGACAACCCCAGCAGCCGCCACCACACCACCCGGCACCTACGCGACCAAGGCCAAGAAGGCCATCGCCTTCGCCCGGGCCCAGCTCGGGAAGCCGTGCGTGTGGGGCGCCGCAGGCCCCGGCTCCTATGACTGCGCCGGCCTCACCCAGGCCGCCTGGAAGTCCGCCGGCGTCACCCTCCCCCGCACCGCGCGCGAGCAGGCCGACGCCGGCACCCCGGTCGCACCCGCCGACGCACGCCCCGGCGACCTCGTCTTCTTCCATGACGACGCCGGCCACGTCGGCCTCTGCACGGGCGACGGCATGATGATCCACGCCCCCAGGCCGGGCGCGTACGTCCGCGAGGAACCGGTCACCGGCGCCGAGGCGGCCGTCCACAGCGTGGTGCGGCCGGGCTGACCCCGCAGCGCGCCGAGGATCAGGTCCAGAGGACGGCGATGAAGATGTTGGCCGTGGTCAGCAGGCCGACCAGCCCGAAAAGACCCTTGTCGATCCGCTCCTCGTCGCGCTTCACATAGACCAGGCCGAGGATCACGATCAGCAGCGCGAGCTTCACGCCGATCTTGATGTTGTTGACGTGCTGATCGTCGGCCTGGTTGAGGCCGACCAGGGCCACGCCGGTGACCAGCATGGTCAGCGCACCGTGCAGCATCCCGGGCACGAACCGGGCCGTGCCCTGGCCCATCGCCTTCATCTGGGTGAGGAAACCGCCGAGCAGCGCGGCGATGCCGATGATGTGCAGGCCGACGAAGAGATGGATGAGTACGTCCATGGAGCCGGAGCCTAACCAGCCCCCTCCGCCCCTCCAGTCACCGGCCCTCCAACCCTCCCGTCACCGGGCCTCCGACCCTGCCCTCACCAGGCGCAGCGCCCCTCCCAGCCACCAGGCCCAGCGGCCCTTCCCCCACCAGGCCCAGCAACCCTCCGTCACCGGACTCAACGGCGACCCTCCGTCACCACACCCACCCACGAACCCGGCGACCCGGCAGCCCGGCCCAAGTGACCTTGCATATATGCGCCCTATAGCACCCCACAACCCCCGCCAGCCCCACTTTCCGCTCTTCGGTCAGCACGCCCCGTAAAGACGACGACTCCAGCCCGCCCACGCGGTCACATACGGTCACGCCCCGGTCTGTCGGGGCCAGTTCCGTACACCGCGTTACCTACTCGTCACCGTCCGGCCTACCGTCCTCCCCCAGGTGACCGGCTCCCCACCGCCGCCCGGGCCAGGGGCGGCGGTCGGCCACCACCGCCGAGAAAGGCCCGGCGGCGGCCCGCTCCCCCTGTGCGGGCCGCCGCGGGGCGTACTGACCGGCTCGGTCGTACGAGTCGTACGGAAGGACGTGACTGTCCAGGTGGCAGCGCACCGCAAGCGCCCGCAACGCCCGCTCAGCGGCCATACGGCCCGGACGGCCGCCACTCTCGCCCTTGCGGGCGCGGCCACCGCGACCGCCTTCGACGGGACGGGGCACGCCGAACCGCAGCTGACGCCGGCCCAGGTGAAGGCCAAGGTGGAGACCTTGTACCGGGAGGCCGAGGCCGCCACCGAGAAGTACAACGGGACGAAGGAGAAGGCGGACGCGGCCCAGCGGCGGCTGAGCGCGCTCCAGGACGAGACCGCCCGCAAGCAGACGAAGCTCAACTCGGCCCGGGAGGCGCTGGGTTCGATCGCTGCCGCGCAGTACCGGGACGGCGGCATCGACCCGGCCTGGCAACTCGCCCTCTCCAGCGACCCCGACCGGTACCTGGACGGCGCTGCCTTCGCGGAGCGGGCCGGTGACCGGCAGGCCGCCGCGGTGTCCGGGGTGCGCCGACAACTGCGGGAGATCGAGCGGTTGCGCGGTGCCGCGCGCATCGAGGTGAAGTCGCTGCGGTCACGGCAGGCGGAGCTGAGACGGCAGAAGAAGACCGTCACCGGCAAGCTGGACGAGGCCCGGCGGCTGCTGGCGCTGCTGGCCCCGCCGCGGCGGACCGAGGTCACCGGTGCCGGCGGCACGGGCACCCACGTCTCCCGGTCGGCCACCGACGCGCGGCAGCCGCTGGAGCGGCCCGGGTCGGCCCCCGCCCCGACCTCCCGCGCGGCGGCGGCCGTCGCCTATGCCTACGACAAGCTCGGCAGCCCCTATGTGTGGGGCGCCACCGGCCCGAACGCCTTCGACTGCTCGGGCCTGGTGCAGGCCGCCTACCGCTCCGCCGGCATCTCCCTGCCCCGCACCACCTACGCCCAGATCAACGCGGGCCGGCGGGTCTCCCGCTCCGAACTCCAGCCGGGTGACCTGGTGTTCTTCTACTCCGGGATCAGTCACGTCGGCATCTATGTGGGCAACGGCCAGATGATCCACGCCCCGAACCCCTCGGCACCGGTCCGCCTCGCCCCGATCGACCAGATGCCGTTCGCGGGGGCGACCAGGGTGGAGTGAGGGGCGGCTGCGGGGTGGGCCCAGGGGTCAGACCAGCCGGCGTGCGGTCGCCCAGCGGGTCAGTTCGTGCCGGTTGGACAGCTGGAGCTTGCGCAGGACCGCCGAGACATGGGACTCGACCGTCTTCACCGAGATGAACAGCTGCTTGGCGATCTCCTTGTAGGCGTAGCCCCGGGCGATCAGGCGCAGCACCTCCCGCTCCCGCTGGGTGAGGCGGTCCAGGTCCTCGTCCACCGGCGGGGCGTCGGTCGAGGCGAAGGCGTCCAGGACGAACCCGGCCAGTCTCGGGGAGAAGACGGCGTCGCCCTCCTGGACGCGGAAGATCGAGTCGACCAGGTCGGTGCCGGTGATCGTCTTCGTGACATAGCCGCGGGCGCCGCCGCGGATCACCCCGATGACGTCCTCCGCCGCGTCCGACACGGACAGCGCGAGGAAGCGGACCGGCTGCTCGGCGTCCGCCATCAACGCCGCGCACCGGCGCAGCACTTCGACCCCGCCGCCGCCGGGCAGGTGGACGTCGAGCAGGACCACCTCGGGCCGGGTGGCGGTGACGACCGCGACCGCCTGGTCGACGTCCGCGGCCTCGCCGACCACCTCGACCCCGGTCTCGGCGGTCTGGCCGATCTCGGCCTGGACGCCGGTACGGAACATGCGGTGGTCGTCCACCAGCACCACCCGTACGTGCCGCCCGCCGGCGCCGGTCCGGCCGGACTCGGCCGGCTCCGCCGCTCCAGCCGTGCCGTTCGCCTCGGTCGCGTCGCTCATGACGTCTTCTCCGCCCTCTCCATCTCCAGCTCGACCTCGGTTCCGCCGCCCGGCACCGCCCGCAGCCGGGCCGTGCCGCCGTTGCGCTCCATGCGGCCGATGATCGATTCTCTGACACCCATGCGGTCGGCGGGTATCGCGTCGAGGTCGAAGCCGGGGCCGCGGTCCCGTACGGACACGAAGACCGTCTTTCCCTCGACTTCGGCGTACACCTGTACGGCACCGCCCTCGCCACCGTACTTGGCGGCGTTCACCATCGCCTCGCGCGCGGCCTGCATCTGCGCACCGGTTCTCTCGTCGAGCGGGCAGTCGCCGACGATCACGACCTCGATGGGCACGCCGTGCTTGTCCTCCACCTCGGCGGCGTTGCGGCGCACCGCCTCGGCGACCGTGTCCGGTTCGTCGGCCTCGTCCTTGCCGGTGCCCTCCGGCTTGTACAGCCAGGTGCGCAGGTCGCGCTCCTGGGCCCGGGCGAGGCGACGCACCTCCCCCGCGTTGTCGGCGTTGCGCTGGATCAGGGTGAGGGTGTGCAGCACGGAGTCGTGGACGTGGGCGGCGACCTCGGCGCGCTCCTGGGCGCGGATGCGCATCAGGCGTTCCTCGGACAGGTCCTGGGTCATGCGGACCAGGTAGGGACCGGCGAGCAGGGTGATGCCGACCAGGACGGCGAGCGCGGCCTGCAGAACGGCGCCGAGGTGGGCGGTGGAGCCCTGGAGGACGAAGATGGCGGAGACACCGGCCGTGACGAGCAGGACGCCACCGGCCGCGCGCAGCAGGGTGAGGGTGCGGCGCCGGCGGCCGGCCTCGGCCCAGCGGGCCCGGCGGGCGTTGTCCGCCTGGCGCCAGACCAGGGCGACACCGGCGGCGACGAGCACGGCGGGCACCAGATACGCCTTGGTGGCGCTGCCCAGGTTCACGCTGCCCACGAAGACCACGGACACGATGACCATGAGGAGCAGTGCGACGATCTGTCCCCGGTCCGGCTTGCGGGCCACCAGTCTGCGGCGGCCGTCCGGCGAGGTCTCCGTGCCCACCAGCGAGGGCTTCTGGTCGCCGACGCCGCCGATGCCGAGCGGCACGAAGAACCAGAACGCGGCGTACAGCAGCGCTCCGAGTCCGTCGGCCATGAACAGGCCGACGAAGACGAGCCGCACCCACACGACGGGCAGCCCGAGATGCCCGGCGAGGCCCCGCGCCACTCCGCCGAGCCAGCGTCCGTCGCTGCTGCGGTAGAGCTTGCGCGGTGGCCGCGGGTCGTCGAGTGGCAGGCTTGCGGCTTCCGGCATGCCAACGATGGTCACACGAGCGGCGGGACAGAGCATCAGGGTCGGCCCCCGAGACGCCCCTGATCTTCCGCCGGGCCGGTCCGGGTGGCCGGTTCGGCGGGCGCTGCGCGGCGGTCCGTGCCGCTCGAACGCTTCCCCGCCCCGTCTCAGGGCCGATTTCAGGGTTGGCCCAGGGTCGTCCCGACTGCCGCCGCGGCGGCCGGGCCGTCACCATGGACGCATGACGGATCACGAGCACGCCGCGACGGGTCCGGGACCCGGCCCCGGCCCGCGCCCGGCCCCGGGCACCGGGCCGACGGATGCCGCGCCCGCCGCGACGGAAGAGACGGGAGCGGCCGGCACCGGCCCCCACTCCCCCAGGCACGAGCCGGAGCGGCAGGAGGGCACCAAGGTGCCCGACCGGTTCCGGCGCGACCGCCGGCACAAGATGATCGCGGGCGTGTGCGCGGGGCTCGGCCGCCAGACCGACATGGACCCGGTCATCTTCCGGATCACGCTGGCCGTGCTGTCCGCGACCGGCGGTCTGGGCCTCATCTTCTACGGCTTCGCCTGGCTCCTGGTGCCGTACGAGGACGAGGAGGAGAACGAGCTGCGCAAGCTCTTCACCGGCCGGGTCGACGGCCAGGCGCTGGCCGCCGTGCTGTTCGCGCTGGTCGGCTGCGGGATCTTCCTGACGATGCTGCGGAACGGCGGGGTGCTGGCGTTCGCCACGGTGCTCTCGTTGTTGCTCGCGGGCGCGGGTTACTGGTCGCGGCGCCGTGGCGCCCCCGACCCCGACCCCCTGGCCGCGCAGGCCGCGGCCGACGCCCCGCCGGAGGCCCAGGCTCCGCCGGTCGTCACCACCTACCCCTCCTGGTGGCGGGACCCGATCGTCAAGGACGGCACCCATGTGGGCGGCACGGGCTATCTGTGGGGGCCCGGCGACGCCCGCGAGCGCGATCTCACCTCGGTCGTGGACGTCGGCATACCCAACCCCTGGATCCACCCCGGGGCGATACAGACGCCGCACGCCGCGCCCCCGAGACCGCGCGGCCCGCGCTGGATCGGCGGCTGGGTGTTCCTGCTGGCCCTGCTGGCGGGCGGCCTGGGCACCGGGCTCCGCTGGGACACGCACCCGCTGGGCACCAGCCTTCAGACCGGACTGGCGTGCGCGCTGGCGGTGTTCGGCCTGGGCATCACGCTCAGCGCGTTCCTGGGCCGGACCGGGGCCGGGACGGTGTTCCTGGCGCTGGTCACGGCGGGCCTGCTCGCCGGGGCGGCGGCGCTGCCCCGGGACATCACCACCGACTGGCGGGAGACGTCCTGGAAGCCGGTAGCGGCGGCCCAGGTGCGGTCCGGGTACGACCTCGGCACCGGGCGGGGCACCTTGGATCTGACCCGGGTGCACCCGGCCAAGGGGCGGACGGTCGCGACGGACGCCCGGGTGGGCGCGGGACAGCTGAAGGTGATCGTGCCGGCGGACGCGGCGGTGCGGCTGAGCATCGATGTGGGCGTGGGCGACATCCGGTTGCCCGGGGACAGCGGAAAGGACGTGGACGTGCAGCCCGGCAGGCACAGGGAGGTGACGCTGGCACCGGCCAAGGGTGCCGGGAAGGGCGGCACGCTGGATCTGACGCTCGGCGTCGGAGTGGGACAGGTGGAGGTCAGCCGTGCTGCGTCATGAGTTCCAGCCCGGGAAGCTGGTCGCCGGGCTCTTCCTGACCGCCACCGCTGTGGCCTTCGCGGGGGACGCGGGCGGTCTGTGGGAGACGCCGTGGTTCGCGGTCGTCCCCCTGGTCGTGGGCGGGCTCTGCCTGGCCGGCGTCGCGGCGGCGCTGACCCGGGGGATACGCAGACGGGGCGGCGCCGAGGGCGGTCAGCGGTAGCCGCCGGTCATCCGACGCCGGGCCCGCCAG
Organism: Streptomyces sp. NPDC029138; assembly: GCF_055564375.1. Classification (NCBI taxonomy): domain Bacteria; kingdom Bacillati; phylum Actinomycetota; class Actinomycetes; order Kitasatosporales; family Streptomycetaceae; genus Streptomyces; species Streptomyces sp. NPDC029138. Next base: position 252,705 of record NZ_JBVHWM010000001.1, on the reverse strand, counting down.
GCCGCGTCGACGGAGAGATAGGGGGTGCCGGCGAGGATCAGGGGGAGCCAGGCCATCAGATAGGCGAGGTCGTTGCCGTAGTAGTAGGGGGTGGTCGCCCAGCTCACGGTCAGCCAGAGGCTGAGGGAGATCAGCGCGCCGCCGAGTGCGGCCAGCCGGCCGAACAGGCCGAGCAGGATGCCGATGCCGACGGCCAGTTCACCGAGGGCGACGGCGTAGCCGAAGCCGACCGGGCTCTTCAGGGCCAGGTCGACCAGGGCCGGGATGGCGGCGGAGTCGCGGGCCGCGCGCATGGTGTCGCCGATGGAGCCGGCGCCGCCGGACTTCATGAACGCGCTGTCGGTGAGCTTGTCCAGACCGGCGTAGAGGAAGGTGACGCCCAGGAAGACGCGCAGTGGCAGCAGGGCGTAGTGGCTGGCGGTGTCCCGCCAGGTGCGGTGGCCGTCCAGCCGTGTGGTGTGCATGTCCGTCCGCATCCCGTGGGTCATCGCTGCCAGCCGCCTCTCGCCCGCCGAGCACCCCTCACTTGACCATACGTATGACGAAGGGAGCCCGTTCAATCCTGTCCTGAAGGATTTTCCGGATTTCGGGCGTCGACGTGCGCGGGGGGGGGGTGGGCTTCATGGGGGCCTCACGTGGGTCTCACGTGGCCTTGCGGGCGATGCGGTTCAGGGCGAGACCCAGGCGGCGGTCGGCCGGCCCGTCGGCCGATCCGGCGAGCCCGATCTCCTCCGCCAGTCGTCGCAGGTGGACGTCGACCGCGGACTCCACGTACTCGGCGAGTGCCGCCGCGGCCTGCGGCACCCGCCGCCGTGCCAGAAGCCCCGTCACGACGGCAGCCACGGCGGCCGGCCACCAGAAGCACCCGAGGACGGCGTAGCAGGCGGCCCATACGGATCCGGTCACGGCGGTGTCGAAGCGGGTCCGGACGGTGCGCAGTTCGGTCCGCACGTCCTCCGGCAGCACCATCCACAGCCGGGGCCAGCAGGCGGCGAGGTCGATGCCGTACTGGGTGTCCAGGCGGACGACGGTGGCCGCGAGCCGGTCGCCGGTGTACGTGGGTCGTGCCGGCCGTGCGAGCGCGATGTGGTCGCGGCGGACGGTGATCGCGTCGATCTCCTGGCGGACGTCCGCCGTCCGGTCGCGGGCCGGACGGGGGGTGCGCAGTCGGTCGATGTCCCTCTGGAGATCGTCCCAGTGCCGTGCCCGGCGGGCGGTCAGCCGGTCGGCCAGCGGGCGGAGCGGGCCGGGCCAGTCCCCCGTCCAGATCCGTACGGCACCGTCGCCGCACGTCCGTACCAGCGTGCCGACGGCGACGGCGGCGAGGATGAGCACCGCCGCGGCGGCGAGCTGTCCGCCGGCGGACCAGTGCCCCGCTGTCGTCGTCCAGTGGCCGACGCGCCTCAGGAGGAGGGACCAGTCGAGTGCGTGGGCGTGGCCGAGGACGGCGGCGGTGGCGGTGGCTCCCACGAACAGCAGGCCGGGGGCCGCCAGCGCGGTCAGCCACTTCTCGGCCAGTTTCTCGCCGAGTCCGTCGAGGACCGGGGCCACCGGTCATGCCTCCACGACGCGCAGCGGTCTGTCGTACAACCAGCAGCGCCCGCCGGCCGGGATCGTGCCGCTGGGCCGCCGGGGCTCGTTCAGGCCGCACCAGCCTTCGGGGCAGCGGTAGACCTCGCCGCCGGCGCGGGGCACGGCACCGGGGAGGACGGAGTCGCCCGGTTCCCATCCGCGTACCGCGCTCTCCGGGCCGGTCAGGACGTGTTCCGGCACGTCCAGGGCGTCGATCGCCTGCCGCACCGTGGCCGACCCGTCGAGCACGGACCGCACGGCGGCGCGCAGTGCGGCTCCCTCGTACTCCTCGGGCAGCCATTCGAGCGCCGCGCAGAAGCCGGCGCGCAGTCCGCGTTCGTCGTCCACCGGGCACCTCCTCACAGTCCGTGGTGAATGACCGAGCCCCAGAACAGCGGATCGCGGTAGCGGCGGTGCTCTCGCAGCACACCGATGGCCCGGTGCAGGGCGACCGCGGCGGGCGGGGTGCCGGGGGCGGTGAGATGGCGGTACACCTCGCCGGCGAGCAGGGGGCCCATCTCGTCGTCGACGGTCCACAGGCTGCCGATCACCTGCCGGTAGCCGCAGAGCTGGAAGGCGGAGGCCACCGAGATGACCTCGTCGGCCAGTTCCTCGCCGGGTGCGGCGCTGTGGCAGGCGGAGAGGTAGGCGAACCGGGCGTCCGTCAGCCGCTCCCCCGCCAGTTCCCGCAGGGTCAGTTCCCCGCCGTGCAGGAGCAGTCGGCTGCGCGCGGGGTCCGCGGGGTCCCGTATGCCGTGGCAGGCCAGGTGGGCGTGGGTGTGGGCGCGCAGCGCGGACAGCACCGCCTGTGGCGTGGCCTCGGTGCCCCGCAGCACGTCCCGGCGGCCCGGCAGTTCGGCGATGGCGGCCAGTTCGTCGTCCAGGGCGGCCAGCGGGGGATGCGCACCGCCGGCGTCCACGGCCACGGCCAGGAGGGAGGCGGGATCCTCGCCGGTGACCGGCAGGGAACGGGCGTGCAGCAGGGCACCCAGCGTCGGGGTGAACGAGGAGACGACCCGGTCATGGGTGTGGACCGGCCCGTCCGGCCCCTCCTCCAGCACAGCGGCGTGCAGCGGGAGGACGGACAGGACCCCGGTCGGGCACCACCACAGCCGCGTCAGGGGCGCGCCGGGGTCCGCCGGTCCTGCCAGGTCCAGGTGGGCGAGGACGGGACGCACGATGTGGGCCCCGAGCCAGCGCAGCGTGTCCTTCAGCTCCCTGTCCGCCCGCAGCCGCTCGCGGCCCGTCGCCTCGCGGAGCCGGGTCACGGCGGTGCGGAAGGCATCGGCGCGTCGGCCGATGTCGTCCTGGGTGACGTCGAGCGGCAGTATGTCCACGCGGCCGGGTCCGCCGGGCGGCCGGGTCACGAGCAGCACGAAGCAACCCCACGCGGAAACGTTGATCACGGCGACGGGTCCGTCTGCCGCGGCCTCGGTCAGCCGCTCCCAGCCGGGCGGCTCGTGGAAGTCCTCCCACGTCTCCAGGGCGCGGATGGCCGTGACCACCTGGTCGAACTCCGCCGCTGCCGCCTTGCGCTCCTCGGGGCCGCGCTGCCGCGCGACCAGCTCGGCACAGACCCGCGCGAACCGTTCGGCGAGTTCGGGCGAGGCGGCGGCGAGGTCGTCGTGCCGACCGCGCAGCCGCAGGGCCTGGGCGAGCAGGACACCGCGTCCCTGTTCCAGCCGGACGAGTGCTTCCTGGGGCCGTCCGGCCATGACCGAGGCGGTCGCGGCGACGGTGGCCAGCGAGGACACCTCGCGCAGCCGTGTCTCCTGCGACTCCCGGCCCAGCGCGAGACCGGCCAGCTTGGGCAGCAGTTCGGTCAGCGCCAGGCGGAAGCCCTCGCGGGCGAGGTCCAGGGCACCGATCGTGACCGCGTGGATGCCCCACCCGTAGGCGCAGCGCAGGCGGGTGCGGATGTCCTCGGTGGGCGCGAGAGCGGTGGCCCTGTACTGGTCGATGGCGTCGGCGATGTCCCGTTCTTCGCCGAAGAGCCTGCCCCGTTCCGCCAGCAGGTGGGCCAGCTCCATGCGCGCGAGCTGCCGGGTGGGGCCGGTGCCCGGGGAGCCGTCCGCGATCTTGCGCAGGATCGCCTCGGCCCGGCGCAGGTCCGCGGCCCGGCGTCGGTGCGTGCCGAGTCTGCGCAGCGCGACGGCCAGCTTGATTGCCATCACGGGGTGGTCGTGCTGGGTCGGCGGCGTGGCGGTCACGGCGAAGGTCAGGTGCTCGACGGCCTCGTCGAGGTCCGCCGCGCGCTCGTACCGGTCGAACCGCGCGGTGAGGACGGCGGCCAGGTTGGTCAGCCGCTGGGGGTGGGCGGGCGAGGCGGCCACGGCGGGGTCGCAGCCGTCCCGGACGGCGCTCGTGGCCGCGTCGAGGTCGGCGGGGTCCTGGGAGTGGACGTACCGGTCGAGCCGCGCGAGGCCCAGGAAGGAGGCGACCGACGCCCGGCTCTCGGCGTCCAGCGCCTCGCTCGCGAGCGCGGCCCGCAGCTCGGTGACCGAGGCGTCGAGGTCGGTCAGCTCGCCCGTGATCTCGAACCGCATCCGCAGCACCTGCCCCAGTTCGGCGCGGCGCAGACTGCGGTCCGGTTCCCCGGCCGTGGACGTGGCCAGAACCGTGTGCAGCCGGTCGATGGCCGCGTCGAGGCGTTCCAGGCCGCCGTCCCGCATGTACGCGGTCACCTCGGCCGCCGGGCTTCCCTCGGCCGGCGTCTTCGGTGGTGCCTTGGCCAGTGCCGACGCGAGGCCGACCAGCATCCCGTCACGGAACTGGTCGTCGGCGGGCAGCTCGGCGAGGGCCAGGCGCATGAGGCCGATCCCGCGCGCTCGGGCGTCCTCCGGTCCGACGCCGAGGTCGGACATCGCGAGGAGGCCGGTGCCGAAGCCGAAGGCGAGGTGCGGCCCGGACTCTCCGCCGCGGGCTTCTTCCCAGGCGTGCCCCAGGAGCGCGCCGGCCACCATGACGGCGTCCGGGTCCTTCTCGCCGGTGCCGGCGACGAGCAGCGCCCTGCCCACGGCGTGCACGGTCTCGTACAGCGGCACGTCCTCCGGCGGACGCTCGGCGAAGGCGTCACGCAGCGGCTGCGGTACGGCCGCGGGCCGCACCGCGTGCACGATCCGCATGAGGAAGCCGCACGCGTGCCGCTCCCAGGTCTCCCCGCGTTCGGGCAGATGCTGCAAGCGTTCCAGGTAGTAGGCGGCCGCCAGGTACACGACGTCGAGGACGTCGGGGTCCGCGGCGGCGTGCGCCGGGGTGAGCCGGTCGCGGTGGTCGAAGACGTGCGCCGCGATGTTGCGGTGGGTCTCCGACGCCAGCACTTCTTCCGGCGCGACGTGCGACCACAGCCTCAGCGCGTCCGGTTCGGACATCGCCGCATGGATGACAGCGCGTATCGGCGCGCTCAGTTCCCGCATCCCCGTACCCCCCACCGCGTCCACGTCGTCGGCCGCGGTTGGCGGCAACTGTAGTCAGGATCACGGCAGGAGCTGGGCGAAACCACGAAAAACCGTCCCGGGACGGGTCGTTCACTCCGTCACCTGGACGATGCACCGGTTGGTCGCCACTCCGGCCGCGGTCACCACCTGCACCTCCACCGCGCCGGGCTCCACCTCGGCCGGTACGGGCACGGTCAGGGCGTTGTCCGTGGGGTTGCGGAAGCCGCCCGTGACCGGGACCAGGGGGACGTGGACGTCGACCGCGCCGATGCGGACGACCACGCGGGAGAGCCGGTCGGCACTCTGGGCGCCGGGCGGGACGAAGCCGCTGCCGCGGATCTCGATGTCGTCGCCGGTGCGGATCGGGCCGTCGAGGTCGCCGGGTTCGCGGGCGCGGACCACCGAGAGGATCACCGGCCGGCCGCCCTCGGCGTACTTGCCGGCCAGGTAGGTCGCCGCCGAGATCAGCACGATCACGCCCAGGCCCCAGGGCAGGTCGGGCAGCTGGTCGGGGCGGCGGGCCAGCCGTACGGCGGCGAACAGCAGGGCGACGGCGCTGATGGCGACGTACTGGATGTCGGCGAAGGCGCCCCGGCCGGAGTCGTCGGTGAGCAGGTCGGCGGCGCGCGGGCGGTGGGCGGGCACCTTCTGGAGCCGTTGGGCGAGGATGCGCAGGCCCACCACCCGGCGGACCAGGACGGCGACTCCGCACACCACGGCGAGGACGGTCACCACGCCGGCGCCGCGCGCCAGGTCGAGGCCGGAGAGCAGCGCGTCGCGTTCGGCGTGGTCGGAGGCGGCGGCCAGGCGGGCGGCCAGCAGCAGGACGGCGTACCCGACGAACAGGACCCAGCAGGCGGCGACGGTACGGGAGGTGGAGACGCGGTTGTCCTCGCCGATCACCGGTGCGAGCGCTCCGCCGCGCGCCCGGTGGAAGAAGCAGGCGGCGGTGAGCGCGGCGGCGACGACGAGCGCGGCGAGCAGGGCCGCGGTGCGGGCGCCGGTCCAGCCCGCGCCGATCGCGGTGAGTGCCTCGGCGAGCAGCAGCGCGGTGACCGCGCCCCACACCGCGTACACCGTCCGCAGCCACAGCCGGGCGAGCCGGGCAGCGCCGTCGGCCCGGCCCTGTTCGGCGACGGCCTCGGCCCGCTGGGTCAGTTCCTCGGAGACCCACTGGCGGGACGCGGAGGCCGAGTGCGCCACGGCCGACGGCAGTCCCCGGCCGGCGGCGAACTCGTCGCGCCGGCGCAGGAACGCGGCGACGGCCCGCCGGTGTCCCTCACGGGCCCCGTGCGGGCAGTCCCCGCAGGTGCAGCCGCCCTCGTGGACGCCGTCGGCATCCGTGTGCCCTCTCGCCTCCTGCACCGCCACGCCCGCCGCCCGCCTTCCCCACGACCTGCCGTTGTGGCCGCCGGCACCCGCGGTGCGCACGACGGCCGGGCAACTCCCCTGTGATGACAGCGAATTGTGCCCTACGTCGAGCCCTTCGGGGTGGCCGGGCCGGGTCACCGGGGGTGAAGCCGCAACCGCCGTGTTGACCCGGCGGCGGATCGTCCCCGGACCGCACCGTTCAGGTACGTCAACTGAGCAGGTCCGGTTCGCTGCGGCTGATGTCCTGCCACAGGGGCTGGTAGTTGATCCAGGCCACGAGGTCGCCGCCGAGCTGTTCGCGGGTGGCGACGGCGAGCTTGTGGTCGATGAGCACCGGCCGGCCCGCCGCCCTGGCCAGCAGCTGCACCTGGCAGGAGCGGTCCAGGGACACGAACCACCAGGCGGCCGCGTCCACCGAGTCGCCGACGGTGAGCAGCCCGTGGTTGCGCAGCACGAGGGCCTTGCGGGAGCCCAGCGCGGTGGCGATCCGGCGGCCCTCCTCCGCGTCCACGGCGACGCCGGTGTAGGCGTCGTACAGGGCGAGGTCCTCGTAGAAGGCGCAGCTCTCCTGGGTGATGGGGTCGATGAGGTCGCCGAGGGCGGCGAGGGCGCGGCCGTGCACGGAGTGGCAGTGGGCGACGGCGACGACGTCGGGGCGGGCGGCGTGCACCTGGGCGTGCACGGTGAACGCGGCCTGGTTGACGTGGTAGCGGCCCTCGACGACCTGCCCGTCCTGGTTGACGAGGACGAGATCGCCGACGGTGACGTGCCTGAACGGCATCCCGAAGGGGTTGACCCAGAAGCAGTCGGTGAACTCCGGGTCCCGGGCCGTGATGTGTCCCGACACGCCGTCCTCGAACCCCGCCCGCCCGAAGATCCGCAGGGCGCCCGCGAGCCGCTCCTTGCGGTGCCGGCGTTCGTCCTCGACCGAGTCGTGCATCGGCGGCATGGCGAAGCGCAGCTGGTCGGTGGGCAGCGGCAGGGGCGGGGTGGGCCCGTGCATAGATCCTCCCGTACGGGGATTGCGGTACGGGCCGGAAGGTACCGCCGAGCGGCGTAAAAGGGCAGAGCCGTGCTGTAAAGATGCCGTGCGCCGCGCATACCCGACAGAAGATGTCGGGATTGCCGGTGAGACTGGCCCGTATGAACTGGGCAGCCTTCAGCACCGCCGAACCCGCACTGGCGAACATCACCGAGAAGCGCTTCGGCGCCTACCGGCACCATGTCCTCGCGACCCTCCGCAGGGACGGCTCACCCCGGACGTCCGGGATCGAGGTCCGTTTCCTGGGCGGGGAGCTGTGGCTCGGGATGATGCCGGACTCCCGTAAGGCCCTCGACCTGCGCCGCGACCCGCGCTTCACCCTCCAGGCCAACCCCGGCGAGGGAACGGACATGGGCGGCGGCGACATCCGGATCGGCGGGCGGGCGTACGAGGTCGAGGAGGGGACGGCCAGGGCCGCGTACGTGAAAGAGGTGGAACCGCCGCAGCCGTTCCACCTCTTCCGCACCGAGCTGACGGAGGTCGTACGGACCTACGTCGAGGACGACACGTATCTGGTCACCCAGGTCTGGAAGCCCGGTGAGCCCCTGCGCACGCTCAAGCGCGCCTAGGGCCTACTCCCACTCGATCGTCCCCGGCGGCTTGGAGGTCACGTCGAGCACGACCCGGTTGACGTCCCGGACCTCGTTGGTGATCCGCGTGGAGATGCGGGCGAGGACGTCGTACGGCAGCCGGGACCAGTCGGCGGTCATGGCGTCCTCGGAGGAGACCGGGCGCAGCACGATCGGGTGGCCGTAGGTGCGGCCGTCGCCCTGGACGCCCACGCTGCGGACGTCGGCGAGCAGGACCACCGGGCACTGCCAGATGTCGCGGTCCAGGCCGGCCGCGGTCAGCTCCTCGCGGGCGATGGCGTCGGCCTCGCGCAGCAGGTCCAGGCGCTCCTTGGTGACCTCGCCGACGATCCGGATGCCCAGACCGGGGCCGGGGAAGGGCTGGCGCTGGACGATCTCGTCCGGCAGGCCCAGCTCCTGGCCGACCATGCGGACCTCGTCCTTGAACAGCTTGCGCAGCGGCTCGATCAGCTTGAACTCGAGGTCCTCGGGCAGGCCGCCGACGTTGTGGTGCGACTTGATGTTCGCGGTGCCGGTGCCGCCGCCGGACTCGACCACGTCCGGGTAGAGGGTGCCCTGGACCAGGAACTCCACGGCCGGGCCCTCGTCGGCGATGATCTCGGCCTGCGCCTGCTCGAAGACGCGGATGAACTCGCGGCCGATGATCTTCCGCTTCTCCTCGGGGTCGCTGACCCCCTTGAGCGCCGTGAGGAAGCGCTCCTCGGCGTCGACGACCTTCAGCTGGACGCCGGTGGCCGCGACGAAGTCCTTCTCGACCTGCTCGGTCTCGCCCTTGCGCATCAGGCCGTGGTCGACGTACACGCAGGTCAGCTGGGAGCCGATGGCCTTCTGGACGAGGGCGGCGGCGACGGCGGAGTCCACGCCGCCGGACAGGCCGCAGATCGCGCGCTTGTCACCGACCAGCTCGCGGATGGCCGCGACCTGCTCCTCGATCACGTTGCCGGTGGTCCAGTTCGGCTCCAGGCCGGCACCGCGGTACAGGAAGTGCTCCAGCACCTGCTGGCCGTGCGTGGAGTGCATGACCTCGGGGTGGTACTGGACGCCGTAGAGCTTCTTCTCGTCGTTCTCGAACGCGGCGACCGGGACGACGTCCGTGGACGCGGTGACCGTGAAGCCCTCGGGGGCGGCGGAGCAGGCGTCGCCGTGCGACATCCACACGTGCTGCTCGGCCGGGGTGCCCTCGAAGAGGGTGGAGGAGTTCTTGGCGACGTGCAGGTCGGTACGGCCGTACTCGCGGGCGCCGGTGTTGTCGACCGTGCCGCCGAGGGCCTGCGCCATCAGCTGGAAGCCGTAGCACATGCCGAAGACGGGGACGCCGGCCTCGAAGATCTCGCGCTCGAGGGTGGGGGCGCCCTCCTCGTACACGGACGAGGGGCCGCCGGAGAGGATGATCGCCGCGGGGTTCCTGGCGAGCATCTCGGCGACCGGCGTGGTGCTGGGCACGATCTCGCTGTAGACCCGCGCCTCGCGGACGCGTCGGGCGATGAGCTGGGCGTACTGCGCGCCGAAGTCGACGACCAGGACGGTGTCGGGGGTGGCGGCAGACTGGGTCGCTGATGACACGGGGTGCCTTCTGGTGGTCGGGCGGGGGTCTGTGCTTCCGATTCTAACGGGGTGGCCGGAGGACCTCCGAGGGAAGCCACCGTGGCATACTGACAGCATGCGCAAGCACTCGACCTTCGTCTTTACCTATGGCATCCGGCCCGCCGGCTGCCATGGTCGTGCTGCTTGAGCTGACGCCAAGCGACTTCCCAGGCGCCCCGGGCCGACAAGGCCCGGGGCGCCTGTCGTTTTCCGGGCCGTGTCGTTGCGGGGCACTCATCCCACCGAGGAGCCCGACATGACCACCACCGCACCGGACACCGCGGCGGACGCCACACCGGACGCGATCATCGCCGACGCCCGTGAGCGCATCGACGCGCTCGACGACCGGATCATCGGTCTCGTGCAGGAGCGGATGGCCGTCTCCGCCGTCGTCCAGCAGACCCGTATCGCCTCCGGCGGGCGGCGGGTGCACCTGTCCCGCGAGATGGAGATCCTCGCCCGTTACCGGGACGCCCTCGGCAGGCCCGGGACCGCCCTCGCCATGACCCTGCTGGAGCTGAGCCGGGGTCGTATCTGAGTTCGGTCCCGGTCTCACCCGTACGGCGCGTGACCGGCCCGCGCACCACTTCGTTGAGGGGGTGTCCGTGCCAGCCAGGGGCGGGCCCGAAAGAACCACGCGTGGCTCGCTGGAGCGATGAGGCGTACGGGTCGTGCCGTACTCCGTGGGACCTCGCTCCAGAAAGTGACCGGACGGCAGGGGACAGCAGCCCGGTCACCCAAGAGAACGGCCGGCTCCGGGGACGCCCGGGGCCGGCCGGCGGAAAACCGACAACTACAGACAGGTCACAGGGCACAGGAACAAGCGGCGCACCCCCCCCCGGCGCCGTGCCCCGGCACCGACGCCGCCCTGACGCCGGTGCTGACCGGAAGAAGGGCCCCGCGGCCTCTCCGTCCCGCGGGGCTCTTCGTCACGCCCGCCCCACTATGTGACTCAGCTCACACAGGAATCCCGCGTCTCCGGAGCAACCCTTCACGCTTTTCGCTGATCAAACCAGCGGATCAAGAAAACGGTGAGAGGGACCTGCCTTCGGAGGGGGATGCAGGTCCCTCTTTGCCATGGCCGACCCGATGGGCGCCGTCCCGGTCACCCCTTCTCACTTCTTCGGCGGTACCGCCGGCATCCCCAGGAACGGCAGCCGCAGCGCGCCGAACGCGTCCGCCGGGACCGCCGGGGCCTGCGGCTCCACCGGCTTCAGCCGCTCGTACGCCGCTCCGGGCGCCGGCCGCGGGTCCTCCTCCCCCTTGTTCGGCCAGAACGACATCGCCCGCTCGGCCTGCGCGGTGATCGTCAGCGACGGGTTCACGCCCAGGTTCGCCGAGACCGCCGCTCCGTCCACGACCGAGATGCCGGGGTGGCCGTAGAGCCGGTGGTACGGGTCGATCACGCCCGTTTCCGGGGAGTCGCCGATGGGGCAGCCGCCGAGGAAGTGCGCGGTGAGCGGGGTGCCCATCAGCTCGCCGACGTTGCTGCCGGCGAAGCCGTTGATCTCGGCGGCGAGCGCGGAGGCGGCCTCGGTCGCCGCCCTGATCTGCTTGGGGTTCGGCGCGCCGTGCCCCTGCCGGGCGGTGAGCAGGCCCTTGCCGACGCCGCCGGGCTTCAGATACGTGGTCAGCGAGTTGTCCAGGGACTGCATGACCAGGCCGATGATGGTCCGCTCCGACCAGCGCCGGTTGGACAGCGAACGGGCGACCAGCAGCGGGTGCCGGGCCGCGTTCGCCAGCCAGGCGAGCACCCGCGAGGAGCCCTCCGCGTACGGCACCTGGAGGATCGACAGGCCGCCCATCGAGTTGGAGCCCTTGCCGTAGCGGACCGGCTCGATGTGGGTGTTCTCGTCGGGGTGGATCGAGGACGTGATGGCGACACCCTGTGTGAAGTCGGCCCGCGGCGCGCCGGTCGCCCTGCGGTAGCGGCGGTTGTCGGTCTGCGCGCCGACCAGGGCCTCGGAGTTGGTGCGGGTCAGGTCGCCGAGCCGGGCGGACAGATACGGCAGCTGGCCGCCGGCCTTCATGCGGTGCAGCAGGGTCTGCGTGCCGTAGGTGCCGGCCGCGAGGACCACCTTGCGGGCGGTGAAGATCCGGCCCTCGCCCTTCTTCTTCCGGTCCGTCGGCAGGGTCGCCACCGCGTAGCCGCCCCGCGAGTCGTCGGTGACGGACACGACCGTGGTCAGGGGGTGGACGACCGCGCCGGCCTTCTCGGCGAGGTACAGGTAGTTCTCGTTGAGGGTGTTCTTGGCGCCGTGCCGGCAGCCGGTCATGCACTCGCCGCACTCGGTGCAGGCCTTCCGGTCGGGGCCGGCCCCACCGAAGTACGGGTCGTTCACCTGCTCGCCGGGCCGGGCCTTCGTCCTGCCGTCGGCGTCCTCGCCGTCACCGAAGAACACGCCGACCGGGGCGAGATGGAAGGTGTCGCCGACGCCCATCCGCTCGGCCGCCGCCTTCAGGTGGACGTCGGAGGGGGTCATGGTGGGGTTGAGCCGCACGCCGAGCATGCGCCGGGCCTGGTCGTAGTACGGCTTCAGCTCCTCCTGCCAGTCGGTGATGTGCCGCCACTGGGGGTCCTCGAAGAAGGGCTTCGGCGGTACGTAGAGGGTGTTGGCGTAGTTGAGGGAGCCGCCGCCCACACCCGCCCCGGCCAGCACCATCACGTTGCCCAGCAGGTGGATGCGCTGGATGCCGAACATGCCGAGTCTCGGGGCCCAGAGGTAGTTCTTCAGGTCCCAGGAGTTCTTCGGGAGGGTGGCGCGGGTGAAGCGGCGTCCGGCCTCCAGCACCCCGACCCTGTATCCCTTCTCGGTGAGCCGAAGGGCGGACACCGAGCCGCCGAAGCCGGAGCCGACGATCAGGACGTCGTAGTCGTAGGCGTCTTGCGGCACGTGTACTCCTCGTTGAGTTTCGGCTGCGGGTCGTCCGTGGCTGGTCGCGCGGTTCCCCGCGCCCCTGGGTCGGTCAGCGGAACCGGAAGGCCTTCATCAGCTTCAGGCTCGTGCTCATGAAGCGGGCGTAGGACTCGTCGTCCATCCCCAGCGAAGGCGCCATCGGCAGCAGCCGCTGCTGCGCCACCGTCTGGGCCTCCGTGTACTTGAGGATGCCCTCGGAGCCGTGGCGGCGGCCCAGGCCGGAGTCCTTCATGCCGCCCATCGGGGACTGGACGCTGCCGTAGGCCGGGGCGTAGCCCTCGTTGACGTTGACCGTGCCGGTGCGCAGGCGGGCGGCGACGTCCCGGCCACGGCGGGCGTTCGCCGTCCACACGGAGGAGTTCAGCCCGTACGGCGTGGCGTTGGCGCGTTCGACGGCCTCGTCGTCGCTCTTGAAGCGGTAGATCGACACGACCGGGCCGAAGGTCTCCTCCTCGCACACGGACATGGAGGTCTCGACGCCGTCGAGGATGGTCGGCTCGAAGAAGTAGGGGCCGATGTCGGGGCGGGCCACCCCGCCCGCGATCACCTTGGCGCCCTTGGCGACGGCCTCCTCCACATGCCGCCGCACGGTCTTCAGCTGGCGTTCGCCGACCAGCGAGCCCATGTCGGCGCCGTAGGCGAGGGAGTTGCCGAGCCTCATGGCCTTGGTGCGGGCGGCGAACCGCTCCAGGAAGGCGTCGGCGACCGACTCGTGGACGTACAGCCGCTCGATGGAGATGCACAGCTGACCGGCGGAGGAGAAGCAGGCGCGTACGGCTCCGGCGGCGGCCTTCTCGATGTCGGCGTCCTCCAGCACCAGCATGGCGTTCTTGCCGCCGAGTTCGAGGGAGACGCCGACCAGCCGGGAGGCGGCGCCGACGGCGACCTCGCGGCCGGTGCGGGTGGAGCCGGTGAAGGAGACGTAGTCGGCGTGCTTGACCAGCTCCGGGCCGACGACCGGGCCCTCGCCGAGGACGACCTGGAAGACGCCCTCGGGCAGCCCGGCCTCGATGAGCAGGTCACGGGCCCACAGCGCGGTGAGGCAGGTCTCCGTGTCCGGCTTCATCACGACGGCGTTGCCGGCGGCGAAGGCGGGCAGGGCGTCGCCGACGGACAGCTCCAGCGGGTAGTTCCAGGGGGCGATCTGGCCCACCACTCCGCGCGGGTGGCGCAGTTCGGTGACCTTCGTCAGCGTCGGCATGGCGCCCGCGTGCCGCTTGGGCTTCAGATACGCGGCGGCCCGGCGGCCGTAGTGGCGGGCCGCGACGGCGACGGCCTGCACCTCCTCGTGCGCGTGCAGGCGGGCCTTGCCGGTCTCCAGCTGGATCAGGTCGAGGACTTCGGCCTGCCGCTCCAGCACCAGGTCGTGGAAGCGGAGCAGGACGGCGGCGCGCTGCCGTACCGGGGTCTTCGCCCACACGGCCTGGGCGGCGCGGGCCGCCTCGAAGGCCTTGGCGACGTCCTCCGGGGCGGACTCGGGCAGGTCGGCCAGTTTCTCGCCGGTGAACGGGGTGTGGTTCGCGGTGCGGCCGGAGCCGACGACACCCTTGGTGAGCTGGGCCACCAACTCCGGGGTGACCACGTCGGCGGCGGTGCGGGCGCCTTCGGGGGCGGGCGCGAGCGGGTTGGTACCGGCGTTGTCCGGGGCCTGCGTGTCCGTCATGACGCGCAGGGTATGCCGCGGCGGAGGCTTTGTGTACCCGTCGGTAACGGGGATTCACGGAGTGCTCACACACTGCCAGTGATCACTGGCAGTGAATGCGCTGATCAGGGCGTTGGGGCGGAGCACCGGACGATCAGTCGACCTCGGTTTTTCTGGCGAGGAGGAGACCGAGGGCGGTGAGGGGGGTGCGGCGGGGCGCCGGCGCGGGCTCGGGTGAGGAGGCGGGCGCGGGGGCCGGTGCCGGCTCGGGTGCCGGGCCGGCGGCCGGCGGGCGGGGTTCCCGCGCCGGTTCCGGTACGGCGGTGAGCCCCAGGTGGGCGCGGAGTGCGGCCTCGACCTCCGCCGCGTCCGGCCGCGCCGCCGGCTCGTCGGCATGCAGCCGGTCCAGCAGCGGGTCCAGCGGGCCGGGCTCCGCGTCGCCCAGGGTGGCGCGCAGCAGCGCGCCCAGGGACCACAGGTCGGAGGCCGGGCCGGCGCCGGGCCCCGCCGCCCGCTCGGGAGCGACGAAGCCCTCGGGCGCGTCCTCCGCGTGCCCGTCGCCGATGCCGAAGTCGGTGAGGACGACCCGCCCGGTGCCGGACTCCAGCAGCACGTTGGCCGGTTTGATGTCCCGGTGCACGATCCCGACGGCGTGGGCGGCGCGCAGCGCGCCGAGCACGGCGAGCCCGATGCGCGCGGCCTCTTCGGCGGGGAGCGGGCCACGGCGCAGCACCTCGCGCAGGGACTCGCCGGCCACCAGCTCCATGACGATCCAGGGGATGCCGTCCTCGGTGACGACGTCGTACACGGTCACGGCCGAGGGGTGCCGCACCCGGGTGGCGGCCCGGGCCTCGTGGTGGAGCCGGTGCGCGATGCGCCGGCTGTCCTCGTCGGTCTCCGGATCGCCGGGCAGCAGGGGCTCCTTGACGGCGACCAGCGCCTCCCCCTGTTCGTCCCGGGCGCGCCACACGGTCCCGGACGGCCCGGAGCCGAGGCGTCCGGCCAGCCGGTAGCGACCGCCGATCAGACGTGCGTCGGGCGGGTGTTCGCCGTCTTCGGTCATGTCACATGAGTACCGTGCGCACCACGCCGTTGTCGAAGCGGGAGGCGGGAAACGGGGGCGCGGCCGGTCACGCGGCCCAGCGGTGCAGGCTGAAGCCCCGTCCGGTCTCCCTCACTTCCACCGCCCCGGCCCCGCCGAAGTGCGCCGGCACCACCAACGCCCTCTCGGCCGCCGCCCGTTCCAGTACCCGCCGCCGGGTCCGCGCCGCCTGCCCCGGGTCGAGGCAGAAGCAGCTGCTGCACTCGGGCCGCAGGATCTGCACCGGGCTGTGCAGCAGGTCGCCGACGAACACCGCCCGTTCGCCGCGCGACTCGACCCGCAGAACGGAGGAACCCGGCGTGTGCCCGGGGGCGGCCTCCAGCACCAGGTGCTCGTCGATCCGGTACGTGTCCTCCCACACCACCGCCTGCCCGGCCCGGTGCACGGGCGCGACACTGTCCTCGTAGACCAGCCGGTCCACGGGCCGCGCGCCGCCCGCGTAGCCGCCCGCCGGGCCGAAGTGGCGGTCGTCGGCGGCCGGGAGGAGATAACGGGCGCCCGGAAAGGACGGCACCCACTCGCCGCCCGCGTCCACGGTGTTCCAGCCGACGTGGTCGGCGTGCAGATGCGTGTTGATCACGACGTCGACGTCGCCCGGCCGGACGCCCGCCCGCTCCAGCCGGCCCGGGAAGTCACCCTGCCGCCGGTGGAAGAGCGGATTGCCGGGGCGTTCCCGGCCGTTGCCGACCCCGGTGTCGACCAGCACGGTCCGTCCGCCGGTACGCAGCACCCAGGTCTGGAGCGTCACCACGGCCCGGTCCCCGCCCGCCTCCCGGTGATCGGGGACGAGCTGCGCCGCATGGTCCCGCCACACCTCCGGCCCGCACCCCGGCACCAGGTCGGCGGCGGGCACGTACGGCCCCTGCCACTCGACGATGCGGAGCACCTCGACGTCTCCGATCAGGAAACCCTGTACGCGGTCATCGGTCATACCGAGGACCCTAGGAGCCCGCGATGAGCATTCCAATGCGTGATCGACGCATACGGATACGCTGTCGTCTCATGGATGTGGTCAGCGATGCGATCGCGACGGTACGGGTGGGCAGCCCCTCCTCCAGCCGGCTGCGGGTGGCCGGCGCCTGGTGCGTCCGGCTGGCGCCGTACGAGGGCGCGGGCTTCCACGTCGTCCTGAGCGGCTCCTGCCTGCTCCTGCCGGACGGGGGCGGCGCGCCGGTCGCCCTGGGCCCGGGGGACGTGGTGCTGCTGCCGCACGGCGCCGGGCACGTGCTGGCACACGCGGCGGCCGAGCCGGCGGAGGTACGGCGGGCGGTGCCCTTCGAGGAGCTGCGCGACACGGACGTACGGCGTACCGGGCCCGGCCCCGAGGTGGAGCTGCTGTGCGGCAAGTACCGTCTCGACCGCAGCCGTACCCACCCGCTGATGGCGGAGCTGCCGCAGGTGGCGCATCTGCCCCACCGGATGGGCGGGCACCCGGAACTGCGCGCGGCCGTCGACCTGTTGGCGCGCGAGCTGGCGGAACGCCGCCCGGGCGGCTGCCTGGCCCTGCCCAGCCTGCTGGACCTGCTCCTGGTCTACCTGGTCCGGGCGTGGATGGCCGGGGCGGAGACGGGCGCGTGGCCTGCGGTGCTGAACGATCCGGTCACGACGGCCGCCCTGCGCGCCCTGCACTCCGATCCGGCGGCCCCCTGGACTGCCGACCGGCTGGCCGCCGAGGCGGGCGTCTCCCGGGCCACCCTGGCGCGCCGCTTCACCGCGCTGGTCGGCCGGCCGCCGATGGCGTACCTCACCTGGTGGCGGCTGACCCTGGCGGCGACCCGGCTGCGCGAGACGGACGCGCCGCTCGCGACGGTGGCACGGGAGACGGGGTACGGCAGCCCGTACGCCCTCTCGCACGCGTTCAGCCGGGAGTTCGGGATCACACCGGGCAGGTACCGGGGGCTCAGGGCTTCCTGATCTCCAGGTTGGCGATCGCCGCCTTCGCCACCTCCCGGCCCCGGGCGGTGAAGTCGCCCTTGGCCGGATAGCCGACGGCCAGTTCGTACATGTCCCCGTACGTGCTGCGGTAGTAGAAGATCCGCAGTTCGCGGGGGCGTCTGTACTGGTCGACGCCCGGATAGGTGACGGTGTTCCGGGCGGCCTGCCGGCCGCGGTAGGTGGCCTCCGCGTCCGGGACCGTCTTCGTGGCCTCGTTCATGCCCAGGCTGTAGTCGCCCTGGGTCTTGAACTTCTCGTTGAACAAAGCTCGTCGTGTCGTCGGCCGCGCGGCCGGTTCCCCCGTCACTGCTCATGCCGTCATCCCTACCGCGCCCCCACCGCCCGCAGCCACCGGGAGGGCGAACCGGTCACACACCCGTGACCGAGAACGTGTCGACCGCCACGTCGAAGTACTCCCGCGCCTCCCGCACCTTCCCGACCGGCGCCGACACCCACACGTCGTACAGCCGGCCGTTCTCCTCCCAGCACAGGTCGTAGGTGTGGCGCGGGCCCTCCGCCGCGCTGAAGCCGTCCCAGGTGAACTCCCAGAGCGCGGCCGGGTGTCCGTGGTGCGTGGTCCGGACGACCCGGCCGTCGTGGTAGCCGGGGTTGGTGGAGGGGCCGTCGGCGGCGGCGCGGTTCATCGCCCCCTCGGGGCCGCCCGGCTGGGACGCGCCGACCCGGATGCCCAGGCGGAAGGTCTCGCCCGGCGACAGGTAGAAGACGCGCCTGCCCTGCGGGCTGCGGGTGAAGTCCTCCGGTACGGCGAGGGAGAAGCCGGCCGGGTCCCGGGCCGTGCGGTAACCGGAGGGCGCGGTGCGCGAGTCGGCGCCGCGGGTGGGCGAGGGGGTGAGGGTCGGTGCCGGCCCGGTCCCGGTCGGCGACGGGGGGACGGCCGTACCCCCCGTGCCGGTCCCGGTCGGTGACGGGGACACCGCCGTGCCTCCCGTGCCGGTCCCGGTCGCCGGGCTCGTCGCCGTACCGCCCGGGGTGCCGCCGTCCCCGTCCCCGCTCCCGTGCAGCAGCAGCGCCGCGGCCGACACGCCGGCCCCGGCCAGCGCGGCGACGAGCAGCGCCGCGACCAGGAGGCCGCGTGGGGACGAGCGCGCCGGGGGCGGTTCGAGCGGCGGGCGGACCGAGGTGGCCGGCAGCGGTCCGCCGTGGGGCAGGTCCCGCTGCGTCGGCGTGTACGGCGCCGGGGACTTCTGCGTGAGGCTCTCGCCGATCCGGTGGATGAGGCCGCCGCCGTGCGCTCCCGCGGGGCCCGGGTCGCCCGGCGCGGCCGGCGTCCGGCCCGTCTCCAGATACGTCCACAGCATCCGCTCGGCGTCCGCCGCGCCCAGCCGCCGGTCCGGGTCGCGCTCCAGCAGGCCCAGGACGACGGGCAGCAGCGGCTCGGCCTCGGCCGGCGGGCGGATGTCGTCGGAGACGACGGCGTGCAGGATGCCGCCGAGCGAGTCGCGCCGGAACGGCGACTCGCCGCTGAGCACCGTGCACAGCAGCGCGCCCAGCGACCACAGATCGGACTCCGGCCCGGTGCGCAGCCCGGACATCCGCTCCGGCGCGGTGTACTCGGGCGAGCCGACGAAGGCACCGGTCTCGGTGAGCGTGGTGGCGCCCTCGACCTGCGCGATACCGAAGTCGGTGAGGACGACCCGGTCCGTGCCGGACTCGATCAGCACGTTCGCGGGCTTGATGTCCCGGTGCAGCACCCCCGCCTCGTGCGCGGTGCGCACCGCGCTCAGCAGGGCGATGCCGATCCGCGCGGCCTCGACCGCGTCGACCGGTCCGTCCCGGTCGATACGGTCGGCGAGCGAGCCGCCGTCGATCAACTCCATGACGAGGTAAGGCCGTTCGTCCTGCTCCACCACGTCGTGCACGACGATGATGTGCGGGTGCCGTAACTGGCAGACCGCGCGCGCCTCACGGAACGTGCGGTCACGGCGGCGGCGCGCGTCGTCGTCCGGGAGCGCGTCGTCGGGCAGAAGCTCCTTGACCGCCACCTGACGGCCCAGCACCTGGTCGCTCGCCCGCCACACGACGCCCATGCCGCCGCGCCCGATGCGTTCCTCCAGGCGGTAACGGCCCGCGATCAGCCGAAAGCCGGCTCCCTCGGTCCCCATGCGCCCATCATGCCGCACGGGGCCCGTGCCCCCCGGGACACCGACCGGCCAAGACGCACCGGTCAGCCTGCCATTTTCGGCCGACTCGGGTACCGCTGAGGCCGGTTCAGCCCTCGTCCGGTTGCTGCCAGCCGCGCAGCACCCAGGTGAACTGCTTGCTGGTCGTCGCCCAGTCCTCGGCCGGTGAGGACATGTAGAGGGCGTACTCGGTGCCCTGGCGCGAGAAGTACGTCTCCTCGACCGCGTGGCGCGGCCCGGGGACGTACGGCGGGTCCTTCTTCAGCGCGGTCCAGGTGTACTCCCACCGGGCGCCCTCGCGGTCGCGGTAGATGTTCTCCTTCATCGTGACGCGCCGGTAGTCGACCAGCCGCTGGAGCTGCTGCTCCAGGTCCCGCTGGTGGGAGAGGGGGTCGGCGAAGTCCGGCGAGCCGTCGATGGCGACGCGGACGAAGTGCTTGCCGTTGTCGGGCGTGTAGTCGATCTGCTTGAGGTCGCCCTGGATGCCGTACACCTTGCGCTTCCAGCCCTTGGGCAGGGAGAGGCTGAAGCCGAGCGGGTCGTGGTACGTCCTCCAGCCGGCGGGGATCGCGCCGTCGGCCCCGGCCGTGTCACTGCCGGCGGGCGCCGGGCTCACATCGCCGCCGGCCCCGGGGTCCTGCCCGCCCCACTGCTGGATCGCCACCGCCCCGGCACCGCCGAGCACCGCGGCCACGGCGACGACCAGCGCGAGGGTGCGCAGCCGCCGACGGGGCCGGGCGGGCGCCGGCCCACGGACCGTGAACGCGCCGACGGAGCCCAGGTCGTACGCGGGGGCGGAGGCTCCGGATTCGTAGCCGGAGGCAGGAGATCCGGAACCGTGCGCGGCCGTCGAGCCGCCGGGGCCGTACCTCTGGCCGGAGGAGTTCGGGCCGTAACCATCGGCCGCCGCGCCCGAACCGTAGCCGGTGGCCGACGTCCCGGAGCCGTAGCCATCGCCGGACGCGCCCGAGCCATAACCCGTGGCCGACGTCCCGGAACCGTAGCCGCCGCCCGCCGTGCCGCCGCCGTGGCCGTGGCCGGGCGGGGGCGTGCCCGGGCCCGGGGCCTGGTGGCGGTCGGTGGTCGTGGGGATGCCCGAGCCCTGGGTCGGGACGAAGGCCTGGGCCGTGCGCGGTCGGCGGCCCTCCGCCGCTTCCGCGAGCATCTGCTCGGCCTCCTCCGCGCCCGGCCGCCGGGCCGGATCCTTGCGCAGGAGCGCGGCGATGACCGGGGTGAGCGGACCGGCGTGGCGCGGCTCGTCCGCCTCCTCCTCGACGACCGCCTGCATGGTGCTCAGCGGCGAGGTCCGCCGGAACGGCGAGCGCCCCTCGACCGCCGTGTACAGCGTGGCGCCGAGCGCCCACAGGTCGGAGGCCGGGCCGGGGTCGTGGCCGCGCACCCGCTCGGGGGCCAGATAGTCGACCGAGCCGACGACCTCTCCGGTGCGGGTGATGGTGGTGTCGCCCTCGATCTGGGCGATGCCGAAGTCGGTGAGCAGGACCCGGCCGTCCGCGCCGAGGAGGACGTTGCCGGGCTTGACGTCCCGGTGCAGTACCCCGGCGGAGTGCGCGGCGCGCAGCGCCCGCAGCACCCACAGCCCGATCCGCGCTGTTTCCGCCGGTTCCACGCGGCCCCGCTCCTTGACCGTGTCGGCCAGCGAGGCGCCCTCGACCAGCTCCATCACGATCCACGGGCGGCCGTCGTGTTCCAGGACGTCGTGCACGGTCACGACGGCGGAGTGGTTGATGCGCGCGGCGGCCCGGGCCTCGGCCCGGGTACGGGCGAGCAGCACGGCCCGGTCGCTGTCGGAGACGTAGAGCGCGGCGGTCAACTCCTTGACGGCGACCTTCCGGTGCAGCACCTCGTCGTGGGCGCGCCACACCCGGCCCATGCCGCCGCTGCCGATGGAGTCGGCGAGCCGGTAGCGGCCCGCTATGAGCAGGCCCTGCATCTGATTCACGTTGCCCCGCAATGCTCTTGACAGGGTCAGACTAAGGACCGGCCTGCCCCCAGGGAACCAGCGGGGTGCCAAGGAAACCGCACTGTGACGATGGTCATTTCCGCGCGAGAGAGGGAACCGCACCGGCAGTGCCCGGTGCCGGACACACGCTGCTCAACCGGTGTAGCGATACGTCGCGGTAGCCTGCTCGTACAACCGCGTCACCTCGTCCCGCTCCGCCTCCGGACCGCGCACCTGGACGACGTGATAGCGGCCGTTCAGCAACAGCGCCATGTTCCGCACGAACAGGTCCCTCCCCTGTCCGTCGGTCCAGGTGAACTGCCCCTCGGCCATGGTCCGTCCGCCCACCTCGATGGTCCGCAGCCCGGTCGCCGTGGCCCAGCTGGAGTCGCGGTACGGCTGGAGTTCGCGCTCCTTGTCCCGCTGATAGACCATCGGATCGCTGCCGTACGCGGACGTGCCGTCCCGCCCCGGTACGACGATCAGCTCGTAGTTCCCGTGCGCGTACACCACTTGGCCGCTGCCGTTCTTCGGGGTGCGCCCCCAGCCCTCGGCGACGGCGACCCGGAAGCCGTCCGGGTCCTTGCGCAGGGTGAACCCGTCGGGGACGGCCGGGTCCCCGCCCGTCTGTGTCTCGGTCGCGGGCGCGGAGGCGCCACCGCCCGGAGCGCTCTGCCCGGTGGAGGGCTGCCGGGTGTGTGACGGGGCGGGGCCGGTCTGCCCGGCGCTGCCGGTACGGTCGCCGCCCGCCGCGCCGCTCTCGCCCTGTTTCGGCATGAAGAACATCGCGTACGCGATCGCGCCGGCCAGCAGGAGCAGTATCAGCAGGAGCAGGGTCCGGCCGAGGCTGCGCGGCGAACGCGCGCCTTCCCGGGCCCGCTTGTGCCGGCCGTGCGGATGGGCCGCGGGCAGTCCGGCGCGCCGCCGGCGCACCAGCTCGCCACGGCGCCGGACGATCGGCAGCCGGCTCGGGTCGGCGGGCGGCGTGGGGACGACATGGGTGCCGGCGTCCGGCTCGGGCGCGGACCGCACCAGCGACCGCAGCCAGCCGCTCAGCTCCTCCACGTCCGGCCGCTCGGTGGGGTCCTGGCGCAGCAACGACTCCACGACCGGTCGCAGCGGCCCGCACTCCTCCGCGAAGGCGGGCGGCTCGGCGCACACCAGCTGCACCAGCTCGGCCGTGGACTCCTCCGGGTACGGCGCGTGCCCCTGCACGGCCCGGAACAGCAGCGCGCCCAGCGCCCACAGGTCGGTGGCCGGGCCGATCGGCGCCGCCAGTTGCCAGTTCTCGTGCACGGGCCCGGCCTGCTCCGGCGCCCAGCGCTCGGTCACCGGCCCCACCACGGTCATCCGCACCTGCCGCGCCCGCTCGGCGGCAAGCGCCGTCCCGGGCCCTCGCCGCACACCCCCGGGCTGATCCCAACCCCCACCGGACGGCGACGGCACGGAAAGCCCGGCGGAGACAGATCCGGGGGCAGGTCCGGGGCCGGTGCCGGATGCGGGGGCGGGCGTGAGTTCGGAGTGCGCCGTGGTGCCGCCGGTGCGGCCGGCCCCGGGCCCGGACCACGCCGGCCGACTCCGCTCACCACCTGGCGCGGACGCGTGCGTTGGGCCGTACCCCGGGCCAGGACCGTACCCCTGACCCGGCACAGACGCGTGCCCCGGCCCGTACCCCTGCCCGGTACGCGATTCCGCCGTCCCCTGCTCCGGACCGTACCCCTCGCCCGACCCCGACCCCGACGCCTGCCGCCCCGGCCCGTACCCCTGACCCGGCACGGACGCCTGCCCCGTACGCGACTCCGCCGGCGGCAGCCCCGGTCGCTGGGCATCGCTGTCCGAGGTCGGGGGCGTGCCGCTCGACCCGGGGCGGGGTGCGGCGCCGTGCCATGGGGCGCCGCGCACCCCGTAGGGGTCGGCTGTCCGGCCGGGCGGCGCCGTGGTGCCGGTGCCCTCGTCGGAGGAGTACGCCGGTGCCGCGCCGGTGTCGGTGTCGCCGTCGGCGGGGGTCCGGGCGCCGGGCAGGGCGGGGCGTCCGCCCTGCTGGGCCTCGTGCACCCGGGCGGCGGCTCGGGCGCCCGCCCGGTACGCGGCGATGGCCCCGGCCCGGGCGGCCCGGACGTCGGCGCCGCTCTCCAGCGCCGGCTGACCCGCCGCACCGGAGACGCCGTTCGCGCCCGGCGCCGGCAGCCCTCCGGCCGCCCGCGCCTGGATGGCGGCCCGCCGCGCGGCCTCGGGATCGACGTCCGCGGCCGGCCCGCCGGCCGTCCCGCCCGTACGGCCCCCGGAACCCGCGGAGACGTCGGTGACTCCCGCGCCGGGACCGAAGCCCGCGGTTCCGCCGCCGACGGAACCCGGCTCGGTGCCGAGCACCTCCCCCGGGTCCTCGTCCTGGCCCTCGGGAGCCGGCACCGGGTCGTACCCGCAGAGCGCCTCCTCCGCCGCGCCGGCCGCGAGGCCGGTCAGCATCACGCGGCCGTCGTCGCAGACCAGGACCGTGCGGACGGTGATGTTCCGGTGCACCCAGCCATGGGCGTGCAGCACCCGGAGCGCCATGAGCACGTCGGAGGCGACCTCGGCCGCCCGGTACGGCGTCAGCGGCCTCTCGGTGAGCAGGGCGGCCAGCGGACGGGCGTTCACCAGCTCGCTGACGATCCACAGGGAACCGCCCTCGGCGAACACGTCGAAGACCTGGTCCAGCCGGGGATGGTCGGGGATGCCGGCCGCCGCCTGCGCGGCCTCGACGGCGCGCCGCACGGCCGGATCGGCGGGCTGCCGAGTGGCGGTCCTGGCCTCCGGCGCCCGGCGGGACGCGCGCTCCCGTGCGGTGAACCCGTCGGGCAGCCCCTCCGCGTCGAGCACCTCGGCCTCGACCACCTCCGGCAACGGCACCTGCCGGACGAGGACTTCCTGACCGCTGTAGGTGTCGAAGGCGCGGGCCTCGGTGAGTTCGTACTCGTCGGACGGCGGCAGTGGCAGGCGGTAGCGGTCGGCGAGCACCCGACCCGCGTAGTCGTCCACTTTGCCTCCCCCGGCCGCCCGGTTGGTCACATCCGATCGCCTCACGACCCGTTTCGCACACGCATGCGGCTGCGTACGGTCCGCGACCCTTCACGATACGTGCCGGAGGCAACCCGCATTGAGAGGATGACGGATTCTCACCGCACCAAACCGGCGCGCGACGCCTACGACTTGGGTTCGAAGGACTTCGTCAACGTCTTCCAGGTGTCCTCGCGCAGGTCGCCGTGCCAGTCGGCGTCCCGCGCGGTGTACATCAGCGCGTAACCGAGGTGGTCGTTCACCACGAAACCCCGGTCGATCGTGCGGTACTCGGTGCCGCCCTCGACGTAGGTGAACTCCCAGTCGGCGGTGTTCCAGCCGCGGTAGCCCACCTTCTCGATGCGGATCCTGTGGTACTGGGAGCGCACCATGTAGCGCTCCTGGTTCTTCCAGTCCGCGACCGGGTCGTCCTTGGGCGTGCCGGTCCAGGCGATGAGCAGCTTCTGCCCGTCGGGCCCGGTGTAGCGGTCACCGGCGGCCCCGCTGGACTGGTACTTCCACC
This sequence comes from Streptomyces sp. NPDC029138, assembly GCF_055564375.1. Classification (NCBI taxonomy): domain Bacteria; kingdom Bacillati; phylum Actinomycetota; class Actinomycetes; order Kitasatosporales; family Streptomycetaceae; genus Streptomyces; species Streptomyces sp. NPDC029138. Next base: position 227,852 of record NZ_JBVHWM010000001.1, on the reverse strand, counting down.
CCTTGGGCAGCCCGATCGAGTACCCCTGGCCGCCCTTGCGGGTGGAGACCACCGGAGCGCTCCCGCCGTCCTTCGAGCCGGAGGAGCCCGAGCCCTCGGCGGAGTCGGAGTCGGTGCCGGCGGACCGGCTCGCCTCCGCGTCCGGTGTCGCCCCGGTGGTCGCGGAGGCCGAACTGGTGCCGTCCGTCCGGTTCCCGGTGTCCGTACCGCCGCCCGTGCCCTTGTCCCGCTTGGCGGACGCACTGGCGCCGGCAACGGCCTTGGCCCCGCCGCTCTTGTCGTCCTTGCCGTCGTCGCCGCTCAGGGCGAAGGCCAGCACGGTCCCGAGCACCGCGAGCACGACCACCACGGCGATGACCACCAGCGTGCGCCTGGGCACCACATCGGTCAGCGGCGCCCTCGGCACCGGCCGCGTCGGCAGGTCCAGGTCCGGCGGCGGCACCACGGGCCAGCCGGAACTCTGCTTGTTCGCGCTGGAGTTCGGCACACCAGTGGCACCCGGCGCCGGACCGCCCGGCCGCGCGCCGGCTCCCGCCCCCGGCCCACCGGAGGACCCGGGACGCACCCCGCCGGACGTGCCGGGCCGCGCCCCACCGGAAACCGCGCCCCCGACACCGCCGGCGCCCACCGCGCCGCCCGTACCCGGCGCGGTCGGCTCGCTCCCGCTCTTCGTGCGCGCGGTCGCCGCCGTGGCCGCTCCCGCCGCCTTGCGGACGGACCGCAGCGCGCCGCGCAGCTTCTCCCCGGCCTCCTCGCCCCTCTTGCCCTCCGGCCCACCGGACTGCACCGGCAGCGGAACCACCTGCGTGGCGTCCAGCGGCTTCGGCTCCGGCGCGCGGATCACCGCGTTGAGCATGGCCCGGGCTCCGGCGTCGTCCAGCCGCTGGGCCGGATCCTTGGTCAGCAGGCCGTAGATGACGTCCCGCAGCGGTCCCGCGTTCTTCGGCTCCTCCAGCGGCTCGGTCATCACCGCGGTGAGCGTGGCGATCGCCGAACCCTTGTCGTAGGGCGGGGTGCCTTCGACCGCCGCGTACAGCAGGCCGCCGAGCGACCAGAGGTCGGCCGCCGGTCCCGGCTTGTGGCCACGGGCCCGCTCCGGGGAGATGTAGGAGGGGGCGCCGACGAGCATGCCGGTGGAGGTGATGGACGGGTCGCCCTCGACCTGCGCGATACCGAAGTCCGTGAGCACGACCCGGCCGTCCTCGGCGATGAGCACGTTGGACGGCTTCACGTCCCGGTGCAGGATGCCCTCCCGGTGCGCGGAGCGCAGCACGTCGAGGATGGCGAGGCCCACCTCGGCGGCGCGCCTCGGCTCCAGCACGCCGTCCTCGCGGATGACCTCGGCGAGGGACTTGCCCTCGACCAACTCCATCACGATCCAGGGCCGGTCGTCCTCGTCGACCACGTCGAAGACCGTCACCGCGCTGTTGTTGCGGATCCGGGCGATCGCCTTGGCCTCGCGCAGGGTGCGCGTGATCAGGCGCCGCTTCTCCTCCTCGTCGATGTTCGACGGGAACCGCAACTCCTTGACGGCGACCGTCCGGCCCAGGGTCTCGTCCTCGGCGCGCCAGACCGTGCCCATACCGCCACGGCCCAGCACGTCTCCCAGCCGGTACCGCCCCGCGAGGAGACGCCGCTCGTTCTTGTCCTGACGAGTCTCCTGACGAGATGTACCCGCCCGCTCCGCCTCCGACATGCGTCCCCTCATACAACCCGCCCTGACAGAGCCTCCATTGTCTCTCACCCGACAAGTGGCCGACGCCCAGGGTGCCCCTGGCCAAAGCCCGCCCCCGCCGCCCCGGAAGCCCCCCTGAAGCAGGCGTTCCGCTTACCGGGATGATGGGTCGTAAGAAGGGAGGAACCGGTATGCCGACGCTTCGGACAGTCCTGTCCATACCGGTGTCCCTCGCGCTGCTGCTCGCCCCGGCCGCCGTCCAGGACACCTCCCGGGACGTCTCCCCGGCGGCGGCCACGGAGGCGGTCCTGCCGCTGCTCGTCAGCGACGGCAGGGCACCCGCCGCGGCCCTGCTGGCCCTGGACACCGACGCGGACGGGACCCGCTTCCGCTACTCGGCCGCCGGCCGGGGCATCGCCCGCGCCGACCATTTCCGGGCCGGGAGCATCACCAAGACCCTCATCGCGACGGTCGTGCTCCAGCTGGCCGCGGAGCACCGGCTCTCCCTGTCCGACACCGTGGAGCGGCACCTGCCGGGACTGCTCCGCGGGCGCGGCACCGACGGCCGGCGCGTCACCCTGCGGGCGCTGCTCACCCACACCAGCGGGCTGGCCGACTTCACCGAAGCCACCCGAGGGGCCGTGGCGCTGACTCCGCATCAGGCCGTACGCATCGCTCTCTCCCTCCCCCCGGCCCGCCCGGGCCGCTACGCCTACTCCAGCACCAACTACGTCGTGCTCGGCCTGGTCGTCCGCCAGGTCACCGGTCACTCCTACGCCGCCGAGGCCGAGCGCCGCGTCATCGCTCCGCTGGGTCTGACGGGTACCTCCTTTCCCGGGTCCGACAGGTCACTGCCCTCACCGCACGGCCGGGCCTACGCCGCCGACGGCTCCGACGTCACCGCGCTCGACCCACGCGTGGCCGGCGCGGCGGGTGAGCTGGTGACCACACTGGCCGACCTGGACCGCTTCTACGCGGCCCTGCTCGGCGGCCGGCTGCTGCCCTCGCACTGGCTGCGCGAGATGCTCGACACCCGTGCCGCACACGGCTCGTACGGCATGGGGCTGTTTCCGGTGAAGCTGGCGTGCGGCACCACGGTGTGGGGGCACAACGGCCGGATATCCGGGAGCTACGTGCGCAGCGCAGCCACCGCCGACGGCCGCCGGGTCCTCACCTTCCGGGTGAACACCGACGCGATCGCAGACCCGCACCTCGAACCCGCGTTGCTCGCCGCCGAGTTCTGCCCTCGCACCTGGTAGAACGGCCGGGGTTCGAGCGGAGATCCCGAAAGCGGCCACTCGTTCGAGTGAACGTCAGCTGCCGCTAGAGCGGCACGATGTCCGGTGCCCCGAGCCTCGCCGCGTCCGCCGTCTGGTCGTCCGGCTGGAGCTGGGACTCCCGCTCGGCCTCCACCCGCTTCTCGTAGTGCTCGACCTCGCGGGCGATCTGGTCCTCGTCCCAGCCGAGGACGGGTGCCATCAGCCCGGCCGCCTCGCGGGCGCTGCGGGTGCCCCGGTCGAAGGTCTCGATGGAGATGCGGGTGCGGCGGGTGAGGACGTCGTCCAGGTGCCGGGCGCCCTCGTGCGAGGCGGCGTACACCACCTCGGCGCGCAGGTAGTCGTCGGCGGCGTGCAGCGGCTCGCCGAGCGCGGGGTCGGCGGCGACGAGGTCCAGGACCTCCTCGGCCAGGGAGCCGTACCGGTTCAGCAGGTGTTCCACGCGGACCACGTGCAGTCCGGTGCGCGCGGCGATCCGCGCTCGCGCGTTCCACAGGGCTTGGTACCCCTCCGCGCCGAGCAGCGGGGTCTCCTCCGTGACACAGTCGGCCACGCGCATGTCGAGCCCGTGTATGGCCTCGTCGACGGCGTCCTTGGCCATCACCCGGTACGTCGTGTACTTGCCGCCCGCCACGACCACCAGACCCGGTACCGGGTGGGCGACCGTGTGCTCGCGGGACAGCTTGCTGGTGGCGTCGGACTCGCCGGCCAGCAGCGGGCGCAGCCCGGCGTACACCCCCTGCACGTCGTCGCGGCTGAGCGGCACGGCCAGTACCGAGTTGACGTGTTCCAGCAGGTAGTCGATGTCGGCGCTGGACGCGGCCGGGTGGGCCTTGTCGAGGTCCCAGTCGGTGTCGGTGGTGCCGATGATCCAGTGCCGGCCCCAGGGGATGACGAAGAGGACGGACTTCTCGGTGCGCAGGATCAGACCGGTGGTGGAGTGGACGCGGTCCTTGGGCACGACCAGGTGGATGCCCTTGGAGGCGCGGACGTGGAACCGGCCGCGCTCGCCGACCATGGCCTGCGTGTCGTCGGTCCACACGCCGGTGGCGTTGACGACCTGCTTGGCGCGGATGTCGTACTCCCCGCCGGCCTCCACGTCCTGCACCCGGGCGCCGACGACCCGCTCGCCCTCGCGCAGGAACCCGGTCACGCGCGCGCGGTTGGCCACCTTCGCGCCGTAGGACGCGGCCGTGCGCACCAGGGTGGCGACGAAGCGGGCGTCGTCCATCTGGGCGTCGTAGTACTGGAGGGCGCCGACCAGGGCCTCCTTCTTCAGGCAGGGGGCGACGCGCAGGGCGTGACGGCGGGTGAGGTGGCGGTGTATGGGCAGGCCCCGGCCGTGGCCGCGGGCCATGGACATCGCGTCGTACAGCGCGACGCCCGAGCCCGCGTACAGCCGCTCCCAGCCCTTGTGCTGGAGCGGGTAGAGGAACGGGACCGGCTTGACCAGGTGCGGGGCGAGGCGCTCCAGCAGCAGGCCGCGCTCCTTGAGGGCCTCGCGGACCAGGGCGAAGTCGAGCATCTCCAGATAGCGCAGGCCGCCGTGGATCAGTTTGCTGGACCGGCTGGAGGTGCCGGACGCCCAGTCGCGGGCCTCGACCAGGCCGGTGGACAGGCCACGGGTGACGGCGTCCAGCGCGGTGCCTGCGCCCACCACTCCGCCGCCGACCACCAGCACGTCCAGCTCGCGCTCCGCCATCGCCGCCAGTGCCTCGGCGCGCTGCGCCGGCCCCAGAGTCGCTGTCCTCACCGCTGCCTCCCGCTGTCGCAGACTCGCTCGCGTCGGCCGCACCCGGTGGGCGAAGCCCGGTTTCATCCCCTCCTCATGCCCAAATTCTGACCGGGTTGCCCGACTTCAGCCACCACGGGTTCCCAACCTGTGGACAACTTGCGCACAACCCTCGGAAGACACACAAACACAATCACACATAACGGTCATATATGTACCTAGTCTGACAGTGCACTCGCTCGTCTTCTCCACAGCGGTTGCGCACCTGTCCCGCTTCGGCTACTGGGAAGGACGGCCCACTCCATGCCCGCAGACCTCGCCGTCATCGGACTCGGTCCCTACGGCTTGCCGCTCGCCCAGGCCGCCGTCGCCGCCGGTATCTCCACCGTCGGCTATGCCACCGGCCCCGAGGCCGGCTCACTCAGCCCCGCGGAGCTGCGCCGGATGCACTCCGCCGGCTTCCGCCCCGTCACCGACCCCGCCCAGCTCGGCCGGGTGCGCACCGCGGTGATCTGCGCGCCCACCCCGCGCGGCGCCGACGGCGGACTCGACCTCGCTCAGGTCGAGGCGGCCGCCCGCACCCTGGCCGCACGGCTCCGCCCGCACACCACGGTGATCCTGGAGTCGCCGGTGCTCCCGGGAACCACGGAGGAGTTCCTGCGTCCGCTGCTGGAGGAGGGCTCGGGGCTGCGCGCCGGACGCGACTTCCACCTCGCCTACTCCCCCAGCCGGGTCGACCCCGGCAGCCGCGACCACACCCCCGCGAGCACCCCCAAGGTCATCGGCGGCCTCACCCCCGCCTGCACCGAGTCGGCCGCCGCGTTCTACGGCCGGCTCACCGACAAGGTGGTACGCGCGCGTGGGCTGCGCGAGGCGGAGACCGTGCAGTTGCTGGAGACCAACTACCGGCACGTCAACATCGCGCTCGTCAACGAGATGGCCGTCCTCTGCCACGAGCTGGGCGTCGACCTGTGGGACGTCATCCGGTGCGCGGAGACCAAGCCCTTCGGCTTCCAGGCGTTCCGGCCGGGTCCGGGCGTCGGCGGACACGGGGTCCCGCTGGACCTGACCGGGCACGCGACCCGCACCCTGCGCATGGTGGAGCTGGCCCAGCAGGTCAACAGCCGGATGCCCCGGTACGTCGTCCAGCGCGCGGCCACGCTCCTCAACGAACACGGCAAGTCCGCGCGCGGAGCACGCGTGCTCCTGCTCGGCGTCACCTACAAGCCCGACCTCGCCGACCAGCAGGGCACCCCGGCCCAGGAAATCGCCGTACGGCTGATGGGGCTGGGCGCGGCCGTCAGCTACCACGACCCGTACGTGCCCGCGTGGAGCGTCCTGGACCGGCCCGTACCGCGCGCCGACTCCCTGTACGAGGCCGCCGCCGACGCCGACCTCACGATCCTCCTCCAGCAGCACCGCACGTACGACTTGCAGGGACTCTCGGTGAAGGCCCAGCTACTGCTGGACACACGGGGAGCCACGCCGACGGGGGCGGCGCATCGGTTGTGAAGGGGGGCGCGTGGGGGTGTGGGGGCTGGGGTCTGGTGGCGTGGGGATTCGGCGCCGGTACCTTGGGATCAGGTGGAGCCCACCGCAGGGGTCACTGCGGCAGGCTCCTGGAAGTGATCGGAGTGTCCACCCCTATTCCGTGTGGGGGTGGCCGCTCACTTCCCGTAGATCCACAAGACGCACCTCCTCCGGAACTTCACCAGCCGAAGCCGAATGCGGTCCCAGTGGGTGGGCTTGCGGTGGCGTCCCGTGGGCGCCCCCTTCCACGATCCGCCCAGAGACCCGGTAGGCGGTCCGCCTGGAATTCGGGCCGGGCCCCGAGGGCGTGCGCACAACACGCCCCCGTTCAGGCCCACTTGTCCGCACCCGGGCAAGCGAAAGGGCCGGTCATCCACCCGGGACGACCGGCCCTTCAGGCGTCGTGGAGACCGCCCCGGCGACTACCGCCGGTGCTGGCTGTCCGCCACCGTCACCTCGACCCGCTGGAACTCCTTCAGCTCGCTGTAGCCGGTGGTGGCCATGGCGCGGCGCAGGGCGCCGAAGAAGTTCATCGAGCCGTCCGGGGTGTGGGACGGGCCCGTCAGGATCTCCTCGATCGTGCCGACCGTGCCGAGGTCGACCTTCTGGCCGCGGGGCAGTTCCTCGTTGACCGCCTCCATGCCCCAGTGGTGACCCTTGCCGGGCGCGTCCGTGCCCCGGGCCAGCGGGGAGCCCATCATCACGGCGTCGGCGCCGCAGGCGATCGCCTTGGGCAGGTCGCCGGACCAGCCGACGCCGCCGTCCGCGATCACGTGCACATACCGGCCGCCGGACTCGTCCATGTAGTCCCGGCGGGCCGCGGCCACGTCGGCGACGGCCGTGGCCATCGGGACCTGGATGCCGAGGACGTTGCGCGTGGTGTGCGCGGCGCCGCCGCCGAAGCCGACGAGGACGCCGGCCGCACCCGTGCGCATCAGGTGCAGGGCCGCCGTGTACGTGGCGCAGCCGCCGACGATCACCGGGACGTCCAGCTCGTAGATGAACTGCTTCAGGTTCAGCGGCTCGTGCGAGGACGACACGTGCTCCGCCGAGACCGTCGTACCCCGGATGACGAAGATGTCCACGCCCGCGTCCACGACCGCCTTGGAGAACTGGGCGGTGCGCTGCGGGGAGAGCGCGGCGGCGGTGACCACGCCGGAGTCGCGCACCTCCTTGATGCGGGCGCCGATCAGCTCCTCCTTGATCGGTGCCGCGTAGACCTCCTGGAGGCGGCGGGTCGCCTGCTCGGCGGGCAGCTCGGCGATCTCGTCCAGCAGCGGCTGCGGGTCCTCGTACCGCGTCCACAGGCCTTCGAGGTTGAGTACGCCGAGACCGCCCAGCTCGCCGATGCGGATCGCGGTGGCCGGGGAGACCACGGAGTCCATGGGGGCGGCCAGGAACGGCAGCTCGAAGCGGTAGGCGTCGATCTGCCAGGCGATCGAGACCTCCTTCGGGTCCCGCGTACGGCGGCTGGGGACGACGGCGATGTCGTCGAAGGCGTACGCCCGGCGGCCGCGCTTGCCGCGCCCGATCTCGATCTCAGTCACGTTGGTGGCCTTTCCCTATGCGTTGCAGCGCCTTCCAGTATCGCCGACGGGTACGACAACGGCGGCCCCGGATGCTCCGGGACCGCCGTGGCACGAGCCTCACGCGCGCGTGGACGTCACTTCTTGCTGCTGTAGTTCGGCGCCTCGACCGTCATCTGGATGTCGTGCGGGTGGGACTCCTTCAGACCCGCCGAGGTGATCCGCACGAACCGGCCCTTGGACTCCATCTCCTCGATGGTGGCGGCGCCCACGTAGCCCATGGTCTGGCGCAGGCCTCCGACGAGCTGGTGCAGCACGTTGGAGAGCGGGCCGCGGTAGGGCACCTGGCCCTCGACGCCCTCGGGCACGAGCTTCTCGTCGGTGGTGACGTCGGCCTGGAAGTAGCGGTCCTTCGAGTACGACTTGCCCTGGCCGCGCGACTGCATGGCACCCAGCGAGCCCATGCCGCGGTACGACTTGAACTGCTTGCCGTTGATGAAGAGCAGCTCGCCCGGGGACTCCTCGCAGCCGGCGAGGAGGCTGCCCAGCATCACCGTGTCGGCGCCGGCGGCCAGCGCCTTGCCGATGTCACCGGAGTACTGCAGACCGCCGTCGCCGATCAGCGGGATGCCGGCGGGACGGGCCGCGAGGGACGCCTCGTAGATGGCGGTGACCTGGGGAACGCCGATACCGGCGACGACACGGGTGGTGCAGATGGAGCCCGGGCCCACCCCCACCTTGATACCGTCCACACCGGCGTCGATCAGCGCCTGGGCGCCGTCGCGCGTGGCGACGTTGCCGCCGACCACGTCGACGTTCACGCTCGACTTGATCTTCGACATCCAGCTCAGTGCGTTGCTGTTGTGGCCGTGCGAGGTGTCGACGACCAGGAAGTCCACACCGGCGGCGGCGAGCGCCTGGGCGCGCTCCAGCGCCTCCGGGCTGGCGCCCACCGCGGCACCGACGAGCAGCCGGCCCTCGGCGTCCTTCGCGGCGTTGGGGTACTTCTCGGCCTTGACGAAGTCCTTGACCGTGATCAGGCCCTTGAGGACGCCCTCGTCGTCCACCAGCGGCAGCTTCTCGATCTTGTGCTTGCGCAGCAGCTCCATGGCCTCGGGGCCGGAGATGCCCACCTTTCCGGTGACCAGCGGCATCGGGGTCATGACCTCGTGCACGCGCCGGGTGCGGTCGCTCTCGAAGGCCATGTCCCGGTTGGTCACGATACCGAGGAGCTTGCCGGCCTGGTCGGTGACCGGGACGCCGCTGATGCGGAACTTCGCGCACAGGGCGTCCGCCTCGGCGAGCGTGGCCTCCGGGTGCACCGTGATCGGGTCGGTGACCATGCCGGACTCCGACCGCTTCACCAGGTCGACCTGGTTGACCTGGTCCTCGATGGAGAGGTTGCGGTGCAGCACGCCGACGCCGCCCAGCCGGGCCATCGCGATCGCCATGCGGGACTCGGTCACCTTGTCCATCGCCGCCGACAGCAGCGGGATGTTCACCCGGACGTTGCGGGAGATGCGGGACGAGGTGTCGACCGCGTTGGGGAGCACCTCGGATGCGCCCGGCAGCAGCAGCACGTCGTCGTAGGTCAGCCCGAGTGTCGCGAATTTACCGGGCACTCCGTCGACGTTCGCAGTCATGACACCTTCCCCAAATGGCCTTGATCGGTGCGGATGTCCATGCTAACGGGAAGCGTCGCTAGCAAATTCCACGGTACGGGGTCGCTTCAGGCTTCGTATGTTCGTACGGAAACGGCGGCGCACCTGTTCAGCGAAGGAGCTACTTCAGGCTCCGCACAGGGGGTTTTACTGTTCGGCGAGCGCCCTGAGGCGGCTCAGGGCCCGGTGCTGGGCCACGCGGACCGCGCCGGGTGACATTCCCAACATCTGCCCCGTCTCCTCCGCGGTCAAGCCTACGGCGATGCGCAGCAGGAGCAGCTCGCGCTGGTTCTCGGGGAGGTTGGCCAGCAGCTTCTTGGCCCACTCGGCGTCGCTGCTGAGCAGGGCGCGCTCCTCGGGGCCGAGGGAGTCGTCGGGCCGCTCGGGCATCTCGTCGGACGGCACCGCGGTCGATCCCGGGTGACGCATCGCCGCGCGCTGGAGGTCGGCGACCTTGTGGGAGGCGATGGCGAACACGAACGCCTCGAAGGGGCGGCCGGTGTCGCGGTAGCGGGGCAGGGCGAGGAGGACCGCCACACAGACCTCCTGGGCGAGATCCTCCACGAAGTGGCGCGCGTCGCCGGGCAGCCGGGACAGCCGGGTGCGGCAGTAGCGCAGCGCCAGGGGGTGGACATGGGCGAGCAGATCGTGCGTGGCCTGCTCGTCCCCGTCGACGGCACGATGCACGAGCGCACCGATCGCCCCATGGGCCGTGCCCGCCTCGTCGTCGCGCATCGGTCCATGGTGCCCTGCGGCCGTCCGGTCCGTCGCATCGCGCTCGTGGTTGTGCACCGAAGCGTTATGAGCAGGTGCGCCGGCACTCATTCCCTGCGCCCTCCCCTTCCGCTCGACCGACTCGTCCCCGAGAGACTCCACACCTCAAGGATGCGGCATCCGCGCCGAAACGAGCAGCGCGCGTCCGGCGGGCCGCCTTGCGCGCGCCCTTTGAGGCGTTCGGCGGGGTGGTGCGCCGGAGTGGTCACGCACCGCGTTCGGCACCGTTGTGCGCCGGGACGGTCGCCCGTCGACGCGTCCCACCGGACCGCAGATCGCCTGCCGGCTTCTACGACGGTCCACCCGCCGGCTTCTACGAGGGTTCGCCGCCGGCCGCTACGACGGTTCGCCCGCCAGCGCGAGATCCGGACGGCCGGAACGGCTGGGGTGACCAGGCCGGACCGGGACGACCGGAATCACCCGGACGGCCCCGCGCACCGGATGGCACCGCACCCCGGCACGCCACCGCCCGCACGACCCCGCGCCTCGCACGGCGCCCGCCCGCACACCACCGGCGGGCACCACGAACCCGGGGAACACACCAGACCGAGGGACCGGACGAACCCCGGGCAAGCCCGGCCACCCTCGACGAGCGCGGTCGGCCGGTCACCCGCACAGGAGCCGCGGGCCCGGACGGCACCGGACGACCCCGGTGCCGAGCGACCCGCAGGGCCTCGTACTCGCTAGCGGACCAGTCCCCAGCGGAAGCCGAGGGCCACCGCGTGCGCCCGGTCCGAGGCGCCGAGCTTCTTGAACAGGCGCCGGGCGTGCGTCTTGACGGTGTCCTCGGAGAGGAACAGCTCACGGCCGATCTCGGCGTTCGAGCGGCCGTGGCTCATGCCCTCCAGGACCTGGATCTCACGCGCGGTGAGCGTGGGCGCGGCGCCCATCTCCGCCGAGCGCAGCCTGCGCGGAGCGAGGCGCCAGGTGGGGTCGGCGAGCGCCTGGGTCACCGTGGCGCGCAGCTCCGCGCGCGAGGCGTCCTTGTGCAGGTAACCCCGCGCACCGGCGGCGACCGCGAGGGCCACCCCGTCGAGGTCCTCGGCGACGGTGAGCATGATGATGCGCGCGCCCGGGTCGGCGGACAGCAGCCGGCGCACGGTCTCGACGCCGCCCAGACCGGGCATGCGCACGTCCATCAGGATGAGGTCGGAGCGGTCGGCGCCCCAGCGGCGGAGGACTTCCTCGCCGTTGGCCGCCGTCGTCACGCGCTCGACACCGGGCACGGTCGCGACCGCGCGGCGGAGCGCTTCTCGGGCAAGCGGGGAGTCGTCGCAGACGAGGACGGATGTCATGACCGCCCTCCGCAGCTGATGCGCGTCACCTTGAGCCTCCAGGCTGGTACGGAATCGTCACCTGTGCGGTCGACCGTCTCGGACGCCTGCCCGAGCGCTTGTTTTTTCAACCGCCTCCGCACTCTCAACGACGGTCACTCGAAAGAGTTACGGGCCCGCGTGCCGTCTTCGGCACTCTACGTGAGGGCGTCGACACGGTGCAGACATGCTCGACGGACCCACAACTTTTCATCACAAGCTATGCCCCATTTGGCCCCTTTTCTTCCCGTTTCGTAGTGTCCGGGGCTAGATTCGCAATGAGTCATATTTTCATCTCCTTAGACCGGAGATGTACGGTCGTTGGCACCGTATCCGCCCAGAACGGCGACAAGGGGTCACGTAATGGCAGATTTCTCCCGCCTTCCCGGACCGAACGCGGACCTGTGGGACTGGCAGCTGCTGGCTGCCTGCCGCGGGGTGGACAGCTCGCTCTTCTTCCACCCGGAGGGCGAGCGCGGGGCGGCTCGGAGCGCTCGCGAGAACTCGGCCAAAGAGGTCTGCATGAGGTGCCCGGTCCGTGCGGAGTGCGCGGCACACGCGCTGGCGGTGCGCGAGCCGTACGGCGTCTGGGGCGGCCTGACCGAGGACGAGCGTGAGGAGTTGATGGGGCGGGCACGCAACCGCCTGGTGGCGGCCTCCACCACCAGCGGGGATACCGCTTCGGATCACTGAAGGAACGTTTCTGCATCACCCATCGGCAAAGCATCCACTTCCTTACCGGGCACGCACGCGCGTGCCCGTGCCTCGTCCGGGCGACCCGCCGCTTCTCCAGGCCCCCCGCTTCTCCGAACGACCCCCGCCGCCCGGGCTACCCCTGTCCGCGCCCTGTCGCCCGCGCCGCCCGGGCCAGCTGTTCCAGCGTGGCCGACACCGCCGGCACCTGGGCCAGGTCGGGCAGGGTGAGGGCGACGATCTCCCGCCGTACCGCCGGTTCCAGCCGTACCGTGCGCGCGCCGCGCGGCCGTACCGACTCCACGGCCAGCTGGGGCAGTACGGCGACGCCGAGACCGGCGCCGACCAGGCCGACCACGGCCGGATAGTCGTCGGTGGCGAAGTCGATGCGCGGGGCGAAGCCGGCCCCCTCGCACACCTCGACCAGCTGGCCGCGGCAGCGCGGGCAGCCCGCGATCCAGGGCTCGTGGGCCAGCTCGCCGATGGCGACGGTGTCCGCGCGCGCGAGCCGGTGCCGCTCGGGCACCAGGGCGACCAGGCGGTCCGTCAGCAGGGGGCGTACGACGAGGTCGTCCCAGTCCTCGGCGACCGCCGCCCCCTCGTAGCGGAAGGCCAGGGCCAGGTCGCAGTCGCCTTCGCGCAGCAGTTCCACGGACCTCGGCGGCTCGGCCTCCTCCAGGGAGACGCGGGTGCCGGGGTGGGCGGCGCGCAGGGCGGCCAGGGCGGTGGGGACCAGAGTGGAGCTGCCGCTGGGGAACGAGACCAGCCGGACCCGGCCCGCGCGCAGGCCGGCGATGGCGGCGACCTCCTCCTCGGCGGCGGTGAGCCCGGCGAGGATGCCGGAGGCGTGCCGGACCAGGGCCTCGCCGGCCTGGGTGAGGCGCATCTCGCGCCCGGTGCGGACCAGCAGCGGGGTGCCGACCGAGGCTTCCAGGGCCTTCATCTGCTGGCTGACGGCCGGCTGGGTGCAGCCCAGCTGGCGTCCGGCCGCCGAGAAGGAACCGGTGGTGGCGACGGCGCGCAGGACGCGGAGATGACGGGCCTCGATCACCTGTCGAGCATAAGGCAGCCTTGGGCGGGACGCCCGATAATGCGTCGACGCTTTGGGCAGGATCGCTTACCGTGCCGGGATGAAGCTTCTCTCGGTCAATCTGGGCCGGCCCCGGCAGGCGCCCTACACGAATCAGCCGGACGGCCTGACCGGCATCGACAAGCGCCCCGCCGAGGGTCCGGTGCGGGTGGCGGCGCCAGGCCCCAGGGGTGTCGGCGCGGGCGGGCTCGCCGGGGACGCGGTGTGCGACACGCGCTATCACGGCGGGGACGACCAGGCGGTGTACGCGTACGCCCGCGAGGACCTCGACGCGTGGGAGCGTGAACTCGGCAGATCGTTGGCCAATGGTTGCTTCGGCGAGAACCTGACGACGGACGGTCTGGACGTCTCCGACGCGCTGATCGGAGAGCGCTGGCGGATCGGTTCCACCGTGGTGCTTGAGGTGACCTCGGGCCGCGTTCCGTGCGCCACCTTCCAGGGCCATCTGGGCGAGCGCGGCTGGGTCAGGAGGTTCACACGGAAGGGCGCATCGGGTGCCTACCTCCGGGTGATCGAGCCGGGTGAGATCCGGGCGGGCGATCCGGTGGAGATCGTGCACCGGCCGGACCACGGGGTGACGGCGGCGATGCAGTTCCGCGCGGTCACCACCGAGCGGCACCTGCTGCCCCAGCTGCTCGCGGCGGGCGCGGCGCTGCACTCCGAGGCGCTGGCGAAGGCCCGGAAGTACGTGGCGGAGCACGGGGCGTGAGAGCCCGTCGGCACGGCACCGGGCGATGCGCGCGCGGACCGCGGAGGCCGGCGGTCCGGGTCACTACCCTTGGGCCATGACAACGGCTCTGATTACGGGATCGACCGCGGGGATCGGTGCCGCGTTCGCGCGGCGGCTGGCGGCTGACGGGCATGACCTCGTCCTGGTCGCGCGGGACACCAAGCGGCTGCGCGAACAGGCGACGGAACTGCACGACAGGCACGGCATCGAGGTGGAGGTGCTGACCGCCGACCTGGCGCAGGACAAGGGCATCGAGGCGGTGGCCGACCGGCTCGGTGACCGGAAGAACCCGGTCGACCTGCTGGTCAACAACGCCGGCTTCGGCAACAAGGGCCGCTATCTGGAAGTACCGATGGCGGACGAGCTGCGGATGCTCAAGGTGCACTGCGAGGCGGTGCTCCGGCTGACGTCGGCGGCGGCCGAGGCGATGCGCGAGCGCGGCCGGGGCGGGGTGGTGAACGTCGCCTCGGTGGCCGCGTTCGTCCCGCGCGGCACGTACGGCGCGTCCAAGGCGTGGGTCGTGCAGTTCACCCAGGGCGCGGCCAAGGACCTGGCCGGCAGCGGGGTCCGGCTGATGGCGCTGTGCCCGGGGTTCGTGCGCACCGAGTTCCACCAGCGGGCCGGGATGGGTACGGACAACATCCCGGGCTGGATGTGGCTGGACGCCGACAAGCTGGTCGCGGCGGCCCTGTCCGACCTCGCGCGCGGCAAGACGCTGTCCATCCCCGACCCCCGCTACAAGGCGCTGATGGGCCTGGCGAAGGTGGCGCCGCGTGGGCTGCTGGGCGGGATCAGCTCCCGGACCGGGCGCAGGTACGGGCCGCGGTAGCGGGCGGGTGGCGCCGCCGTCCCGGTGGGAAAATGGGCGGGACGGTACCGGACCAGGGGGGCCGGAGGCGGCGCATGACCTTCGTACAGCTCATCGAGTGCAGGACGAGCCGGCTGGACGAGATGAACCGGCTCATGGACGACTGGGTCCAGCAGACCAAGGGGAAGCGGACCGCGACGCACACGGTGGTCGGCACCGACCGCTCGGACGCGTCGCACGTCGTCGAAGTGGTGGAGTTCCCGTCGTACGAGGACGCGATGCGGAACTCGAACCTCCCGGAGACCGACCGGATCTTCCGGGGCCTGGTCGCGCTGTGCGACGAGATGCCGACGTTCACCGACCTGGACGTCGTACGGGACGAGAGCCTGTCCGAGGGAATGGTGCGCGGATTCTTCGAGGCGCTGTGCACCGAGGGCGAGCTGCCGCCGCTCAACGACCTGCTGGACGAGGACATCCACAGCCATGATCCGCTGAACCCGCAGGACACCATCGGGCTGGACAACGTCCGCGCCGAGTTCAGGATGTGGCGCGGCGCCTTCGAGTTCGCGTTCACGGTCGAGGACGTGCTCGCCCAGGGCGACCGGGCCTGCGCGCGGTGGAACTGGTACGCCACGCACCAGGGCGATTTCCTGGGGATCGCGCCCACCGGCAAGCAGGTCACCACGACCGGGATGACGCTGTTCCGGTTCGGCGACAACGGCAAGATCGCCGAGCTGTGGTGGCAGCACGACCAGCTGGGGCTGATGCAGCAGCTGGGCGCGCTCGACGCGTTGGAGCAGTAGACGTTGCGCAGTGGACGTCGGAGCAGTGGACAGGGCGAAGGCCCGGCCCCCGTCCGGGGTGCCGGGCCTTCACTCGAGAGCGCTGGGCTCAGTGCGCGTGGCCGTGGCTGTGGCCGTGACCCGCGGCCTCCGGCTCCTCTTCCTTCTTCTCGACGACCAGGGTCTCGGTCGTGAGCAGCAGGGAGGCGATGGAGGCGGCGTTCTCCAGGGCGGAGCGGGTGACCTTGACCGGGTCGATGACGCCGGCCTTGATCAGGTCGCCGTACTCGCCGGTGGCGGCGTTGTAGCCCTGCCCCTTGTCCAGGTCCTTGACCTTGGACACGATGACGTAGCCCTCCTGGCCGGCGTTCTCGCCGATCCAGCGCAGCGGCTCGACCACGGCGTTGCGGACCACGGAGACACCGGTGGCCTCGTCGCCGGTCTTGCCGAGGTTGCCGTCCAGCACCTTGGAGGCGTGGACCAGGGCGGAGCCACCACCGGAGACGATGCCCTCCTCGACCGCGGCGCGGGTCGCGGAGATGGCGTCCTCCAGACGGTGCTTCTTCTCCTTCAGCTCCACCTCGGTGGCGGCGCCGACCTTGATCACGCACACGCCGCCGGCCAGCTTGGCGAGGCGCTCCTGGAGCTTCTCGCGGTCCCAGTCGGAGTCGGTGTTCTCGATCTCGGCCTTGATCTGGGCGACGCGGCCGTGCACGTCCTCGGACTTGCCGGCGCCGTCGACGATCGTGGTGTCGTCCTTGGTGACGGTGACGCGGCGGGCGGAGCCGAGCACGTCGGTGCCGACCTGGTCGAGCTTGAGGCCGACCTCCTCGGAGATGACGGTGGCGCCGGTGAGGACCGCCATGTCCTGGAGCATCGCCTTGCGGCGGTCACCGAAGCCCGGGGCCTTCACCGCGACGGCGTTGAAGGTGCCGCGGATCTTGTTGACGACCAGGGTCGACAGGGCCTCGCCCTCGACGTCCTCGGCGATGATCAGCAGCGGCTTGGAGGAGCCGGCCTGGATGACCTTCTCCAGCAGCGGCAGCAGGTCCGTGATGGCGGAGATCTTGCCCTGGTTGATGAGGATGTACGGGTCCTCCAGGACGGCCTCCATGCGCTCCTGGTCCGTCACGAAGTACGGCGACAGGTAGCCCTTGTCGAAGGCCATGCCCTCGGTGAAGTCCAGCTCCAGACCGAAGGTGTTGGACTCCTCGACGGTGATGACACCGTCCTTGCCGACCTTGTCCATCGCCTCGGCGATCAGCTCGCCGACCTGCTGGTCCTGGGCGGACAGCGCGGCGACGGCGGCGATGTCGGACTTCTCGTCGATCGGGCGGGCCGAGGCGAGGAGTTCCTCGGAGACGGCCTTGACCGCGGCGTCGATGCCCTTCTTCAGGGCGGCCGGGGAGGCACCGGCGGCGACGTTCTTCAGGCCTTCGCGGACGAGCGCCTGGGCGAGAACCGTGGCGGTGGTGGTGCCGTCACCAGCGATGTCGTTGGTCTTGGTCGCCACCTCCTTCACCAGCTGCGCGCCGAGGTTCTCGTACGGGTCCTCGATCTCGACCTCGCGGGCGATCGTGACACCGTCGTTGGTGATGGTCGGAGCGCCGAACTTCTTGTCGATGACGACGTTGCGGCCGCGGGGGCCGATCGTCACCTTGACGGTGTCGGCAAGCTTGTTGACGCCGCGCTCAAGGGCGCGACGGGCGTCCTCGTCGAACTTCAGGATCTTCGCCATGACAGCGGGAGCCCTCTCGGAAATCTGTGGGTGAAAAGACGCTGCGCCCCGGGCGCCCGGCTTCTTATCGGTCGCGGGGGCCAGGGGCGCAGCTCAAGCGGAGAGTTGCTTGAGGTGATTACTTCTCGATGATCGCGAGGACGTCGCGAGCCGAGAGGACGAGGTACTCGTCGCCGTTGTACTTCACCTCGGTGCCGCCGTACTTGCTGTAGAGGACGACGTCGCCGACCTTGACGTCGAGCGGCAGACGCTCGCCGTTCTCGAACCGGCCCGGGCCCACGGCGAGGACGGCGCCCTCCTGGGGCTTCTCCTTCGCGGTGTCCGGGATGACCAGGCCAGAGGCCGTGGTCTGCTCGGCGTCCAGCGGCTGGACCACGATGCGGTCCTCGAGCGGCTTGATGGCAACCTTGGAGCTGGCGGTCGTCACGATCCGACCTCCCCCTTCGGAGATCTCACGGGGTTAACTGTCTGAGGTGGCGACCAGGTCGATCCGTCGTCGCGGGTGCCGGACCTGCCCGTCGCGTTTGTCTGGCACTCTCCAGGGGGGAGTGCCAGAGCCGAGACTATGACCGCGATTAGCACTCGGTCAAGCGGAGTGCCAATTGCCGTGCGGCGCGTCGGCGGCGAACGGCTCGCGCGAATCCCCTGGCGGCCCCGTGTGACGGGCCGGCGTTCAGAGGTAGTCCTCGAGGCGCCCCACCGTCAGCCCCCGCCCCTGCGCCTCCCTCAGCACCCGTACCGTGCGTTTCCGCAGGGCCGGCCCGGCCGACTCGTCGGGGCCCACCAAGACGACGTCGCCGGGGCGGAGGTGACGGGGGCCGTGGGTGTAGGCGAGGCCGTCCGGGGTCAGGGCGGCGCGCCACAGGACGAGCGCGGAGATGCCGCAGTCGGCCGCCGCGCGCAGGGTGGTGCGGTCGTAGGAGCCGTAGGGCGGGCGGAAGAGGCGGGGGCGGACGCCGAGGGCGGCGCGGAGGCGGTCCTGCTGGCCGCAGATCTCGGCGCGCTGACCGGCGTACGGCAGCCCGGCCGGGGCCCGGTGGTCGACGGTGTGGTTGCCGATGCCGGCGCCGAGCGCGCGCAGGCGGGCGAAGTGGCGGTAGCCGGGGGCGGCGACACTGTCGGTGAGGAACAGGGTGACCGGGAGGCGGAGGTCGCGGACCATGTCGACGAAGCGGGGGTCCCGCTCGGCGCCGTCGTCGTAGGTGAGGAAGACGACCGGGTCGCGGGTGGGGACGTGGTCGACCACCGGGGGCGGCGCGCCGGCCCCCGGGTGCTCGGCGAGCGGGCGGGCCGGGTGCACCGGGGAGCGGGCGAGGGGCCGGGTCAGGCCCCAGGCGCGGTAGCGGTGGTCGGGGGCGGTGGTGTGCGGGCGTACCCCTTCGGCGGCCTTCTTGCCGAGGCGTTCGATGGGGTCGACGGACTGGGCGCAGCCCGTCAGGAGCAGGGCCGCGGCGAGGACCGCGGCCGGGCCCCGTACGCGCCTCACAGGTAGTCCTCCAGGCGGGCCACGGCGTAGCCCTCGCGCGTGACCTTGTTCAGGAAGCGCCGCATGTCGTCCACCATCGTGCCGTCCCAGTCGTCCCGGCCGCGGAAGTGGGTGAGGACGATGTCGCCGCGGCGCAGCCGCTTGTCGTCCTCGCGGTACTCCCAGTGGTCGACGAAGACCTCCTCGTTCCAGATCGGCGCGTACTTGATGCCGCACTCCTTGGCGGCGACCAGGGTGTCCTGGTTGTAGTTGCCGTAGGGCGGCCGGAAGACGGTGGGCGCCTTGCCGAACTGCTTCTTCATGACGGCCTGCATGCCGCAGATCTCGTCCTTCTGCTCCTCGTAGGACAGGCCCGGCAGATAGGGGTGGTGCAGCGTGTGGTTGTTCAGGGTGTTGCCGTAGGAGCGCATCCTGCGGAAGTAGGCGTAGTCCTCCTTCACCAGGTAGTCGCTGAGGAAGGCGGTGTACGGGATCTTCAGCTCCCGCATCATGGCGAGGAAGCGCGGGTCCTTCTCGGCGCCGTCGTCGATCGTCAGGAAGACGACCTTCTGCCGGGTGGGGATCGTGGTGAAGACGGGGGGCAGGTCCCAGTCCTCCTGGTGGTCCACCTCGAATCCGTCGCGGGCGGTGATCTTCGGCTTCACCGCGGGAGGCGGCGGAGGCGTGAGCGGGACCCGGTCCAGCCCCCAGCGCCGGGCGGCGGCGGCCAGCCGGGCGTGTTCGGCGGCCCGGCGCGCCGCCGGGTCCTGGGGCTGGGCGGGGCCGCCCTGGCCGGACGCGGGACGCGCGGAGTCGGGCCCGGCGCAGCCGGAGAGCAGGGTGACGGCGGCCAGCGTGGCGGCTCCGCCGCCGAGGGTCAGCCGCCGGAGACGAGTCCGACTTTTGTCATTTTGTACTACTGCTCGCATGGTGCCGGATCCTCCCAGGCCCCGGCCCGCGCCCC
This sequence comes from Streptomyces sp. NPDC029138, assembly GCF_055564375.1. NCBI lineage: Bacteria > Bacillati > Actinomycetota > Actinomycetes > Kitasatosporales > Streptomycetaceae > Streptomyces > Streptomyces sp. NPDC029138. The sequence goes on along the minus strand of NZ_JBVHWM010000001.1, from coordinate 208,094 downwards.
CGGACGACACCGCCGCCGGAGGCGCACCATCCACCGACTGGCCCACAATGACCCGGTGAACGACCTCGCTCTGCTCCTCACCCCCGAAGGCCGCGCCCTCCTCGACGAGGTCCGCGACACCGAGCCCGCTCAGGAGCTGGCCATGGCCACCCGGCTGCGCCGCGACCACCCGGCCGACCTGGTCTCCGCCGCGCTCGGCCAGGCCCGGCTGCGGCAGCGGGCGGTGGCGAAGTTCGGGGCCGAGGACGCCGGGCGCATGTTGTTCACGCCCAACGGCGTCGAGCAGTCGACGCGGGCCTCCGTGGCGGCGTACCGGGCCGGGCGGCTGAAGGAGCTGGGCGTGACCTCCGTCGCCGATCTGTGCTGCGGGATCGGCGGGGACGCCATCGCGCTGGCGCGGGCCGGAATCCGGGTGCTGGCCGTGGACCGGGACCCGCTGACGGCGGCGGTGGCCCGGGCGAACGCCGAGACGCTGGGACTGGCCGGCCTGATCGAGGTGCGGGAGGCCGACGTCACGGAGGTGGACACGGCCGGGTACGACGCGGTGTTCGTGGACCCCGCGCGCCGGGGCGGGCAGTCGCGAGGGGCCGCGCGCAGCGCGTCGGTGAGGGGTGGTGGCCGGGTGACGGGCGGGCGCGTCTTCGACCCGGAGGCGTACTCGCCGCCGCTGTCCTGGGCGGTCGAGACGGCCCTGAAGGCCCCCCGGGCCGCGCTGAAGATCGCCCCGGGCATCCCGCACGAGGTGATCCCGGCCGCTGCCGAGGCCGAGTGGATCTCCGACGGCGGGGACGTGAAGGAGGCGGTGCTGTGGTTCGGGACCGGGGCTCCGGGCGCCGTGCGGGCCACGCTGCTGCCGGGCCCGCGCAGGCTGCTCGGGCGCGGGCTGCCCGATCCCGGGGTCCGGCCGGTGGGGCGGTACCTGTACGAGCCGGACGGCGCCGTGATCCGCGCGCACCTGGTCGCGGAGGTGGCCGAGGAGGTCGGCGGCGGGCTCGTCGACCCGACCATCGCGTACGTCACCGCCGACGAGGCCCGGCCCACGCCGTACGCCACCGCCTACGAGATCACCGACCAGCTCCCGTTCAACGTGAAGAAGCTGAAGGCCCTGCTGCGCGAGCGCGAGGTCGGCACGCTGACCGTGAAGAAGCGCGGCTCGGCGGTCGAGCCGGAGGAACTGCGCCGGAAGGTGAAACCCCAGGGGCCGCACGCGGCCACCGTCTTCCTCACCCGCGTCGCCGGGGCGCCGACGATGCTGATCGGCCGTCCGCTGGGCTGACGCTCAGCCGCACGCACGCGCCCTGCACAGCAACCGTCTTCCTCACCCGCGTCGCCCGGGCGCCGACGATGCTGATCGGCCGTCCGCTGGGCTGACGCTCAGCCGCACGCACGCGCCCTGCGCAGCAACCCTCTTCCTCACCCGCGTCGCCCGGGCGCCGACGATGCTGATCGGCCGTCCGCTGGGCTGACGCTCAGCCGCACGCACGCGCCCTGCACAGCAACCCTCTTCCTCACCCGCGTCGCCCGGGCGCCGACGATGCTGATCGGCCGTCCGCTGGGCTGACGCTCAGCCGCACGCACGCGCCCTGCGCAGCAGCAGCTGCCGTTCCCTCGCGTTGTGGGTCAGGGCCGCCGCCCGGAGGAACTCCTCGCGGGCCTCGGCGGTGCGCCCGAGGCGGGAGAGGAGGTCGCCGCGGACGCTGGGCAACAGGTGGTAGCCGCGCAGCGCGGGCGCGGCGGCCAGGGCGTCCACCAGTTCCAGGGCCGCCGCCGGGCCGTCGGCCATCGACACGGCGACCGCGCGGTTCAGCTCGACCACCGGGGACGGCGCGCGGACGGCCAGCAGGCCGTACAGGGTGGCGATGGCGCGCCAGTCCGTCTCCTCGTACGTGTACGCGCGCGCGTGGCAGGCGGCGATGGCCGCCTGGAGGGCGTACGGGCCCGGGGGGCCGCTCGCGGTGGCCTCGGCGCGCTCCAGGGCCCGGACCCCGCGCGCGATGAGCATGCGGTTCCAGCGGCGGCGGTCCTGGTCCCTCAGCAGCACCGGTGTGCCGTCGGGGCCGGTGCGGGCGGTCGCGCGGGACGCCTGGAACTCCAGCAGCGCCGTCAGGCCGTGCACCTCGGGCTCCTTGGGCATCAGCGCGGACAGCACCCGGGCCAGCCGCAGCGCGTCCTCGCACAGGCCGGGGCGCAGCCAGTCCTCGCCGGCGGTGGCCGCGTAACCCTCGTTGAAGATCAGGTAGATGACGTCCAGCACGGAGCCGAGGCGGGCCTCGCGGTCAGGGCCGTACGGCACCTCGAAGGCGACATTCCGCTTCGCCAGGGTGCGCTTGGCGCGGACGATCCGCTGGGCGATCGTCGGCTCCGGGACCAGGTAGGCCCGGGCGATCTCGGCCGTGGTCAGTCCGCCGAGCAGGCGCAGGGTGAGCGCGGTGCGGGCCTCCGGGGACAGCACCGGGTGGCAGGCGGTGAAGACCAGCCGGAGCAGGTCGTCGTCGATGTCGTCCGGGTCGGCCGGTTCGTCGTACGACGGCGGGGCCGTCTCCAGGTCGCGGCCGATCTCGGCGAGTTTGCGGGCGTAGGTCTCACGGCGCCGGACCAGGTCGACGGCCCGGTGCCGGGCGGTGGCCATGAGCCAGGCGCCGGGGTTGTCCGGCACCCCGTCCAGCGGCCACCGCTCCAGGGCGGCGACCAGGGCGTCCTGCGCCAGTTCCTCGGCGATGCCGACGTCCCGGACGATCCGGGCGACGCCGGCGATCACCCGGGGCGACTCCAGACGGAAGACGGTCTCGATGGCGTGCGCCGTGGCGGGCTGTGTCGGCTGTGTCTCCACAGCCCACCATGCAACACCCTGGACGGCGGCGGGCCAAACGGGCTCAGCCCTCGGCGATCTCCCGCAGCTCGCAGGCGAACTGCCACTCCGGGCCGTGGATCTTCAGGAAGCGCTGGGTCCACTCCAGCGCCTCCGCCCGGTCCTTGCACTGCATGAGCGCGTAGCCGCCGACGACCTCCTTGGACTCGGTGAACGGACCGTCGGTCACGGACACCTTCGCGCCGTCCCAGTCCAGCCGGACGGCCTCGGCGGACGGGGTGAGCCCGGCGGTGTCGAGCAGGACACCGGCCTTGGTCATCTCCTCGATCAGCTCGCCCATCCGCTGCATCAGCTCGGCGCTGGGGCCCCCTGCGGGGCCGGCGGACTCGTCGATGCGCACGAGCGACAGGTAGCGGGGCATGGTGACTCCTTCGGTCGGGGCGGCGGGTCCGTTCCCCGCCGCTCACCCCTTGCGTCGAACGGGAGACACCCGGATCGACACGCTCACGGAAAAATCTCCGGGATTTTTTCCCCCGCCCCGTCACCCGCAGCCCCGTCACGGGCCAGGCCGCGCGGGCCGCCCCAGACCACGACCGCGTCGGAGCGCGCGGAGCCGGTGCCGACGACGAGGTCCGCGTAGCCGTCGCCGTCCAGGTCGCCCATGGAGACCTGGAGCCCGAAGGGGTGACGAGCCCGCCCGGGCCTGGCCGCCGACCGTGGCGTTGGGGGCGCCGATCGCCAGGTCGGCGCAGCCGTCGCCGTCGAAGTCGTCGCGGACGGGAGCGGCGCTCCCCGACGGGGCGGCGGACGCGGCCGGGACGGTGAATCCCAGGGCGGTCAGGCCCAGGGTCACCGGGAGCACCCAACAGGCGTGCGAACGTGGGCGGAACAGCGCAGAACCCCCTGGCCTACGGCTGTTCGGTCACCGCCGCAGACCCATGCTTCACCCGGAAGGTCGTACGGCTCAGCGCAGGGACGCCCAGAGGTCGCCCGCCGCCGGTTCCTCGGCGACGACCCGGTTGGGGTCGGAGGGTGCCGTGACGACCGGCATGGTCACCGTCCGCACCCGGTCGGCGGTCAGTCCCTCCAGGCTCCGGCCGAGGCTCACCAGCTCGTTCAGGGAGTTCAGGCCGGTGTCGGTGGTGAGGCTGGTGGTGACGGCGTCGGCGACCTGGTACAGCCGGGCCGGGTCGGAGAGCAGGCCGGCGCCGGACATCTGCTCCAGCAGGGCCTTGACCAGCGTCTGCTGGAGCCCTATGCGGCCCAGGTCGCTGCCGTCGCCTATGCCGTGCCGGGTGCGGGCGAGGGCGAGGGCCTGCTTGCCGTCGAGGTGGTGAGTGCCGGCCTTGAGGTGCAGATGGCTCTTGTCGTCGTCGATGTCCTGGCCGGTGGTGACGTCGACCCCACCGAGCGCGTCGACCAGCTTGGCGAAGCCGGAGAAGTCGATCTCCAGGTAGTGGTCCATGCGGACGCCGGTGAGGGACTCGACGGTCTTCACCGCGCACACCGGGCCGCCCACCGCGTAGGCGCTGTTGAACATGGCGCCGTACGCCGGTGCCGTGCTGCCGCCGGAGGAGAGCGGGCAGGACGGGCGGGTGACGAGGGTGTCGCGCGGGATGCTGACGACGGTGGCCTTCGTCCGGCCCGCGTCGATGTGCACGACCATCGCGGTGTCGGACCGGGCTCCGCCGCTGTCGCCGCCGCCCAGTTCCTGGTTGTCCTTGCCGCTGCGCGAGTCCGAGCCGAGGACCAGGATGTTGAGGGAGCCGGAGGGCAGCGGGGAGGCGCTGGCGGACGGGGCGACCACGGCCCTGGCCGGACGGTCGTCGCCGAGTGCGCTGTTGATGTCGACGGTTCTGATGTTGTGGTCGAGATGCCAGTAGGCCCAGCCCGCCGCCGCCGCGCCGAGCACCAGGGTGCCCGTCAGAGTGAGGCCGACGATCTTCAGCGCTCTCGATCGCCGGCCCACCGGTCTGCCTGCGTCGCCTTGCTCCTCGTGTCGCGTCACGACAGGAACGTAAGTCCGAATTATTAGGGGACTGTTAGCGGAAGCCGTCCGAGTCGGTTTTCTTCGGGAATTCTCATCCAAGCGTCACTGTGGGTACCGGACTGCCGCCGGCGTCGCCGTGGAGGAACGCACCACCAGGCTCGTCGCCAGCTCCACCCGGGTCGCCGCCCGCTCCTCCCGCTCGCGCCCCAGCTCCAGCACCAGCCGGGCCGCGGCCTCGGCCATCTCGGTCAGCGGCTGCCGTACGGTCGTCAGCGGCGGGCCGACCCAGCGGGCCACCGGCAGATCGTCGAAGCCGACCACGCTGAGGTCCTCCGGGATGCGCAGGCCCAGCTCGCGGGCGGCCTCGTACAGGCCGAGCGCCTGTAGGTCGTTGCCCGCGAAGACGGCGGTGGGCCGGTCCGGGCGGCGCAGCAGCTCCAGGCCCAGGCGGTAGCCGGCGTCGTGGTGGAAGTCGCCGGCCACGACGAGAGAGGGGTCGACGGGCAGCCCGGCCGTCTCCAGGGCGGCACGGTAGCCGTCGACCCGGGCGCGGCTGCACATCATCCGGGACGGGCCGCTGATCGCGCCGATCCGGGTGTGGCCGAGTTCCACCAGGTGGCGGGTGGCGGCGAGACCGCCCTGCCAGTTGGTGGCACCGATGGACGGCACGTCCGGGCCCGGGTCGCCGGCCGGGTCCATCACCACGAACGGGATGGAGCGGCTGGTCAGCAGCGCCCGCTGGGACTCGTCGAGCCCGGAGAGCACCAGCACCACGCCGTGCGGGCGGCGGGCGGCGACCTGGTCGGCCCAGGTTCGCCCGGGGGTGAGCCGGCCGGCCGACTCGGACAGGACCACGCTCAGCCCGGCGTCCCGGGCGACGTTCTCCACGCCCCGGATGACCTCCATCGCCCAGGCGCTCTCCAGCTCGTGGAAGACCAGGTCGATCAGGGGCGAGCGGGAGGCCTCGGCGCGGCGGCGCCGGTAGCCGTAGGCACGCAGCAGTTCCTCGACGCGGGTGCGGGTCGCGGGGGCGACATCGGCCCGGCCGTTGAGGACCTTCGAAACAGTCGGAGCGGAGACCCCCGCCTCACGGGCGATCTCGGCGAGGGTCGCCGTCTGCGTTTCTGCGGGCTTCGAGGGCTTCATGCCCGCGATCGTATCCCCGCCGGACCGCTTGACGAAGCCCTCGGCTCACGACGACCCCATCGGAACATTCGAAGGATTTAGCGAAACATTCGCTCACATCTCGGGGAAACGCGAACACCCCGCCTCCGGTGACCCGGGGGCGGGGTGTCGAGTGGAGCGCCGGGCAGGCCTTGCACCTGCATCTCCCCGCAGGAAGCGGGGCGTCTTTCCTTGGACCACCAACGCACTGCGTCCGAACCGGTGTTCCGGCCGTTCGCTGTGTGATGATCATAGCGCAGTCGGGGCCGTTTCCCCAACCTCACCCCTCCGCCACCGCCTCGAACCGCCACCGGTGCACGGCCCGGTTCACCAACTCCGCATCCGGCTCGGGCAGTTCGGGGAGCGGAGCGTCGTACGGCGCGTCCCACCACGTGATGACCAGCACCCGGTCCTGCGGCGCCCGGAAGGTCTCCCGGCGCAACGGCTCGGCGGCGAGGGGCTGTTCGCGCACCCAGGCCAGCAGGTCCGCGCCCCGGCCCTCGGCCGCCCGGGCCTCCCACATCAGGGCGACGGTCACGAGTAGAGGTTCTCCTTGCTGACCTCGTGCACATGGTCGTGGCCGGGCACGTGCGGGTCGGTCACCGGCAGGGAGGAGTCCGCCGACAGGTCCCAGCTGGACGCGGCCCGGCCCCGGGCGACCATCTCGGCGCCGAGCGCGGCCACCATCGCGCCGTTGTCCGTGCACAGCTTGGGGCGCGGCACACGCAGGCGGATGCCGGCCGCCTCGCAGCGCTCCTGGGCGAGGGCGCGCAGCCGGGAGTTGGCCGCCACACCGCCGCCGATCATCAGGTGGTCCACGCCCTCGTCCTTGCAGGCGCGGACGGCCTTGCGGGTCAGCACGTCGACCACGGCCTCCTGGAAGGAGGCGGCCACATCGCGGACCGGGACCTCCTCGCCGGCCGCCCGCCTGGCCTCGATCCAGCGGGCCACGGCCGTCTTCAGGCCGGAGAAGGAGAAGTCGTACGCCGGGTCGCGCGGGCCGGTCAGGCCGCGCGGGAAGGCGATGGCCTCCGGGTCGCCCTCCCTGGCGTACCGGTCGATGACCGGGCCGCCGGGAAAGCCGAGGTTCAGCACGCGGGCGATCTTGTCGAAGGCCTCGCCGGCCGCGTCGTCGATGGTCGAGCCCATCGGCCGGACGTCCGACGTGATGTCCGTCGAGAGCAGCAGCGAGGAGTGGCCGCCGGAGACCAGCAGGGCCATCGTCGGCTCGGGCAGCGGGCCGTGCTCCAGCTGGTCCACGCAGATGTGCGAGGCCAGGTGGTTGACGCCGTACAGGGGCTTGCCGAGCGCGTAGGCGTACGCCTTGGCCGCCGAGACGCCGACGAGCAGGGCGCCCGCGAGGCCGGGGCCCGCGGTGACCGCGACGCCGTCCAGGTCCTTGGCGCTGACCCCCGCCTCCTTCAGCGCGCGGTCGATGGTCGGGACCATCGCCTCCAGGTGCGCCCGGGACGCCACCTCCGGCACGACACCGCCGAAGCGGGCGTGCTCGTCGACGCTGGAGGCGACGGCGTCCGCCAGCAGGGTGGTGCCGCGGACGATGCCGACGCCGGTCTCGTCGCAGGAGGTCTCGATGCCGAGGACGAGAGGTTCGTCAGTCATTGATATCGGTTCCTTGTACTGAGGCGGAGCCCGCGGCGGTGCCGGTGCCGGGTTCCGTGGTCAGGCGCATCACCAGGGCGTCCACATTGCCCGGCTGGTAGTAGCCGCGCCGGAAGCCGATGGGGGTGAAGCCGAAGCGCTCGTAGAGCTTCTGGGCGGCGAGGTTGTCCACCCGGCATTCGAGCATCACCTCGTGGCACTCGAACGCGGTCGCCGCGCGCAGCAGCTCGGTCAGCAGGCGGGCCCCGAGGCCGGTGCCCTGGTGGTCGCGGGCGACGGCGATGGTCTGTACGTCGGCCAGGTCACCGGCGGCGGCCAGGCCCGCGTACCCGACGATCCGGCCGTCGGCGGACTCGGCGACGAGATAGCACCGGGTGGCCTCGGGGCCCCGGGAGTGGGCCAGCTCGGACCAGAACATGCCCCGGGACCAGGCGTCCTCGGGGAACAGGTCCCGCTCCAGCTCCAGGACCGGGTCGATGTCCCACCAGCGCATCTCGCGCAGTCGGGGGAGTGCCGGCTGTGTCACTTGGGGGTGACCACCTTGTAGTTCTTGGGGACCTGGGCGTCCGGCCTGCGCAGGTACAGCGGCCGGGGCGCCGGGAGTTCCTCGCCCGCGGCCAGCTTCTCCACCGCGAGCGAGGCGAGGGCGGCGGCGGACACGTGCTCGGGCTCGTGGGCGCGCGGGAACGTGTCCGGGTAGAGCAGCGCGCCCGCGCCGACCGCCGGGAGGTCCGCGACCTGCTCGGCGATGTCGGCCGGGCGGTCGACGGCCGGGCCGGTCAGCCGGGTCCGGGAGTCGGCGTACGTGGCCCAGTAGACCTCCTTGCGCCGGGCGTCGGTCGCCACGACGAAGGGGCCCTTCTCGATGTCGGCGGCGTAGGCCAGCCCGTCGAGCGTGCACACGCCGTGCACCGGGACGCCGAGCGCGAGGCCGAAGGTGTCGGCGGTCATCAGGCCGACGCGCAGGCCGGTGTAGGGGCCGGGCCCGGTGCCGACGACGATCCCGGTGACGGCCTCCAGTTTCAGTCCGGCCTCGGCGAGGACCCGGTCGACGGCCGGCAGCAGCAGCTCTCCGTGCCGGCGCGCGTCCACCTGGCTCGACGAGGCGATGACGTCGGTGCCGTCGTGCAGGGCGACGGTGACGGCGGGTGTTGCGGTATCCAGAGCGAGCAAGAGCACGCGAACAGCCTACGGCGCCCGCGCCGCCCGCAGGGTCGTCCGGGACGGACGGTCACCGACTGCTACGGTCTGTACGAAGTACGACATATGCACCATGTGACGGCACGAGGCAGAGGTGGCGCAGGTGGCAGGGACCAGCTCGGGGATCGTGGCCGCCCTCACCGCGGCGGCGCTGGGAACGGTCGGCTTCCTCGCCTACCGGGCCCAGGCGACCGTCCCGCCGGGCCTGGGCGCGGGGCCGGCGGCACACGCGACGCCCACCTCCAAGGCGCCCCGGGACCGGCACAACCCGACCGCCCTGCCGAGCGGCTCCGGAACGGGTGAACGGGTCGTGTACTCGGTGGACGACGACCGGGTCTGGCTGGTCACCCCCGGGAACCGGGTGCAGCGCACCTTCCCGGTGCGGCCGGGCAGCGTCGACCCGCCGGCCGGCACGTACTGGGTCACGTCCCGCTCCAGCACGGCCACCGGCACCGACAGCATCCCCATCGAGCACGTGGTGCGGTTCACCAGCGTGGACGGGGTGGCCATCGGGTTCAGCGCGGCGGTGGACAGCGCTGCGGCGGGGATGACCGGCGACTCCAGCGTGAAGACCGGGGGTATCCGGGAGACGCGGGCGGACGGGAACGCGATGTGGAACTTCGCGACGATCGGGGTGAAGGTCGTCGTCATCCGCTAGGCGTCGTGGCGGGGCGCGTCGTCGGGCGTCCGCGGGTTGGTCGTGGCTGGTCGCGCCCACGCGGCGGCAGCCGCGTGTTCGACACGGCCCCGCGCGCCTTCGGGGCGCGCTTCCGGGGCCCGGGGTGGACGGGAGACCGCTTTCGCCGCCTCGCACGACGCCAGCAGTTGGTGCATGGATACCGGTTGCACCGCGGCCATGGACGCCTCCTGACGCGCGGGGGCGGTGTACTTAGGTATGCCTAAGTACGGGGTGGCTCCCATGTGACCACGCCCGGGGCGCCCTGCGCAATAGTTGCCGACGGCTTGTCGGAATGTGTCGGCGGGCTCAGCCGGACAGCGTCTCCAGGCCCGTGTCGGACCAGCGTTCGCCCAGACCGGTGACGGTCACGTGCCGTACCTCGTCCGTGGTGTCGCCGACCGCGCGGTGGATGACCACCTGGAGGCGGTCCTCGGTCAGCTCCTCGACCTTGCCCTCGCCCCACTCCACGACGATCACCGAGTCGGGCAGCGAGACGTCGAGGTCCAGGTCCTCCATCTCGTCCAGGCCGCCGGAGAGCCGGTAGGCGTCGACGTGCACCAGGGGCGGGCCGTCACCGAGGGACGGGTGCACCCGGGCGATCACGAAGGTCGGCGAGGTGACCGCGCCGCGCACGCCCAGGCCCTCACCGAGCCCGCGGGCCAGCGTGGTCTTGCCCGCGCCCAGCTCCCCGGTGAGCATCACGAGGTCGCCCGCGCGCAGCAGCTTGGCCAGTCGGCGGCCCAGCTCGCGCATCTGTTCCGGGGAGGTGACGGTCAGCTGGGTCTCAGCGGGGTTGTGCGGTGCTGCTGGTGCTTCCATAGCCACTTACGGTAGCCCCTGCGGGCACCGCGCCCGCGCGCGTGAGCAGGTCGGCGAGGCGGTCGGTGACCACTTCCGGGTGCTCCAGCATCACCAGGTGCCCCGCGTCCGGCACGAGCACCAGCTCGGCGTCGGGCAGCAGGTCGGCGATGGCCTCGCTGTGCTCGCTCGGCGTGACCAGGTCCTGGACGCCGGCCAGCACGAGCACCGGCATGTCCTGGAAGCAGGCGAGCGCCTCGGTCTTGTCGTGGTCGGTGAAGGCCGGGTAGAACTCGGCGACCACGTCGATCGGGGTCGACTCGATCATCCGCTCGGCGAAGCGTTCCACGGCCGGGTCGACGTCCCGGCCCGCGAACGAGTACCGCTTGATGATCCCGGCGAACAGGTCGGCGGTGGCCCGGCGCCCCTTCTCCACCAGCTCCGCCTGCTGCCCGAGCGCCCTCAGCACGCCGGGGAGGATGCGGCGGACCGCGTTGACGCCGGCCACCGGCAGCCCGAAGTTGACCTCGCCGAGCCGCCCGGACGACGTTCCCACGAAGGCGGTGGCGACGACCCGGTCCCGGATCAGCTCGGGATACTGCGCGGCGAGGGCCATCATGGTCATGCCGCCCATCGAGTGACCGACCAGCACCAGGGGCCCGTCCGGTACGGCGGCGTCGAGCACGGCCTTCAGATCGCGGCCGAGCTGGTCGATGGTGAGGGGCACCCGGTCCCGGATCTGGGCCAGGCCCCGCCCGGACCGCCCGTGGCTGCGCTGGTCCCAGTGCACGGTCCGCACGACCCCGCGCAGGGCCGCCCGCTGGAAGTGCCAGGAGTCCTGGCTGAGGCAGTAGCCGTGGCAGAAGACGACGGTGACCGGGGCGGGCGCCTTGCGGCCGAAGAGGCGGCGCCGGCGCGGCGAGACGTTCGGGCCGGCCTCGGGCTCGGCCTCGTCGACCTCGTAGTACAGCTCGGTGCCGTCGTCGGCGTACGCCTTGCCGGGGGTGCCGCGCAGGGTGCCGTACGGGCCCGCCGAGTCCAGCGCCAGCCGGGCCTTGCGGCGCATCCCGCGCCCCACCGTCATCCGCTCGATGGCGACACCGGCCGCCGCCCCCGCGGCGAGCACGCCTATCGCGGCACCGGCGATGCCGGTCGCCCTGCGCCAGCTCCCGGCCGCCCCCGCGGCGGAGGCGGCGGCCGCCGAGGCGACGACGTCCGCCACGACCTCCGCGCTGGTCTCGCTCACGTACCGCTCCTCTTCGCCGTACTACAGTTCGCCTGGGTGCCGCCGCGGAACGGGTTACCCGACTTCTTGCCCGTTCACATGAATGCGCTCACATGGACGCGTTCACCTGTACGCGTTCACACAGTCCGGTTCACACAGTCCCGTTCACACAGTCCCGTTCACATAGACGCGGGGAACGCGCGTTCCGATGCGCGTGACGATCTCGTACGCGATCGTGCCGCAGGCCTGCGCCCAGTCCTCGGCCGTGGGCTCACCGCGGTCACCGGGCCCGAACAGCACGGCCTCGCTGCCCACCGGGGGCTCGTCGCCGCCCAGGTCCACGACGAACTGGTCCATGGCGACCCGCCCGGCGATCGTCCGCCACTTGCCGCCGACCAGCACCGGGCCGGTGCCCGAGGCGTGCCGCGGAATGCCGTCCGCGTAGCCGACCGGCACCAGGCCGAGCGTCGTCTCGCCGGGGGTGACGTAGTGATGGCCGTAACTGACACCGTGTCCGGCCGGGGTGCGCTTGACCAGGGCCAGCGAGGCGCTGAGCGTCATCACCGGGCGCAGCCCGAAGTCCGCCGGGGCGCCCAGCTCCGGGCTGGGTGAGACGCCGTACATGGCGATGCCCGTGCGGACCAGGTCGAAGTGGGACTCGGGCACGGTGAGGGTGGCCGGCGAGTTGGCGATGTGCCGCACCTCGGGCCGTACGCCCTGTCCCTCGGCGTACGCCAGCATCTCCCGGAACCGGGTGAGCTGAGCGGCGATGGAGGGGTGCCCCGGCTCGTCGGCGCAGGCGAAGTGGGACCACAGTCCGGTGATCCGGACCAGCCCCTCGGCCTCCGCGCGCAGGGCGGCGCCGACCAGCTCGGACCAGTCCTCGCCCGGCTGGCAGCCGTTGCGTCCGAGGCCGGTGTCGGCCTTGAGCTGCACGCGTGCGGGGCGTCCCGCCGCCCGGGCGGCCTCGACGGCCTCCCGCAGGGCCCACGTGCCGCTCAGCGAGACGTCGATGTCCGCCTCGATCGCCTGCCGCCAGGGCCCGCCCGGCACCCACAGCCAGCACAGGACGCGGCCCGGCAGCCCGGCCGCGCGCAGCGCGAGGGCCTCCTCGGCCGTCGCCGTGCCGAGCCAGCTCGCGCCCGCCGCGAGAGCGGCGCGGGCGCACGGCACGGCGCCGTGGCCGTATCCGTCGGACTTGACGACGGCCATCACGGCGGCGCCCTCGGCCCGGGCGCGCAGGGCCCGCACATTGGCGCGCAGGGCGCCCAGATCGATCTCGGCGCGGGCGCGCAGGGCGGCGGTCGGCACAGCTGCTGTCTCACTCATCGCGCCCCCAGTCTCTCAGAGCCGTCCCGCGCGGGGCGTGGGCCGGGTCGGTCCCGCCGTCGGACCTCCGGCCGTCACCGGGCTGCGGGGGCGTGGAAGCCGGCCGCGCCCGCGCGGCGGCAGCCGCATGTCCGCTACGGCCCCACGCCCCTTCGGGGCGCTCCCCGCCACCCCCCCTCAGCCCCGTACATCCCTCCACGCCTCCGGGATGCGTGACGCCACGTCATGCGCTCCCGTCGGTGCGCCCTCGGCGGCGAAACGGCCCGCGAGGCCGTGGAGGTACGCCGCCACGCTCCCCGCGTCCACCGCCGCCAACCCCGCCGCCAGCAGGGAACCTGACAGCCCGGACAGCACGTCCCCGCTCCCTGCCGTGGCCAGCCACGGCGTCCCCGTGGCGTTCACCCGCACCGGCCCGCCCGCGAAGTCGGCGACCAGTGTGGTCGACCCCTTCAGCAGCACGGTCGCCCGGTACACCGCCGCCAGCTCCCGCACCGCGGCCAGCCGGGCGCCCTCGACCTCCTCCCGCCGCACCCCGAGCAACGCGGCGGCCTCCCCCGCGTGCGGGGTCATCAGCGTCGGCGCCGTACGCCGCCGCACCGCGTCCCGGTCGGCCAGCCGCAGCCCGTCCGCGTCCAGCAGCACCGGCACGTCCGCCTCCAGCACCTCGGCGACGGTGGCGGCGTCGTCCCCGGCCCCGGGCCCGACCACCCAGGCCTGCACCCGCCCGGCCTTCGCGGGCCCGTCGTCGGAGACGAGGGTCTCCGGGAAGCGGGCGATGACCGCGTCCCCGGCCGGCCCGACGTACCGTACGGCGCCGGCCCCGCCCCGCAGCGCGCCCGACACCGCCAGCACGGCCGCCCCCGGATAGCGCGCCGAGCCCGCGGCGATCCCGACGACCCCGCGCCGGTACTTGTCGCTCTCCCCCGTCGGCACCGGCAACAGCCGGGCCACGTCGGCGTGTTGCAGGGCCTCCAGCTCGGCGTCGGCGGGCGGCGGCTCCAGCCCGATGTCGACGAGCCGTACCACCCCGGCGTACTCCCGCGCGGGATCGATCAGCAGCCCGGGCTTGTACGCGCCGAAGGTGACGGTCAGGTCGGCCCGGAGCGCGGCCCCCCGCACCTCCCCGGTGTCCGCGTCGACGCCGCTGGGCAGGTCCACGGCGACGACGGCGGCCCGGGACCGCGCCACCACCCCGGCGAGCCGCTCGGCGTCCGACCGCAGCCCGCCCTTGCCGCCGATCCCGACGATCCCGTCCACCACCAGGTCGGCCCGCAGGATCAGCTCCTCCAAGGAGGCCGTGGTGCCGGCGGAGGCGACCGTGCCGCCCGCCCGCCGCAGGGCCGCCAGCCCCCCGCCGTGGGCCCGTCCGGGCGTCAGCGGGACGGCCGTCACCCCCGCGCCGCGCCGGGCCAGCCGGGCCCCCGCGTACAGGGCGTCCCCGCCGTTGTCCCCGCTGCCGACGAGCAGCACCACCCGGCTGCCGTACACCCGCCCGAGCAGTTCGGCGCAGGCGGCGGCCAGCCCGGCGGCGGCCCGCTGCATCAGCGCGCCCTCCGGCAGCCGTGCCATCAACGCCTGCTCGGCGGCCCTTACCGTCTCCACGCTGTACGCAGTACGCATGGCACCGAGTCTGCCCCGTAACCCCCACCGTCCACACCCGGGCGCGGGACCGGTCAGCCCTCGGCGACCACCACGGCCGAGGCCACGCCCGCGTCATGACTGAGCGACACATGCCAGGCCCGCACGCCCAGCTCGGCGGCCCGCGCGGCCACGGTCCCCTTCACCCGCAGCCGTGGCTGCCCGGTGTCCTCCACGTACACCTCGGCATCGGTCCACTGCAAACCCGGCGGGGCGCCCAGCGCCTTCGCCAGCGCCTCCTTGGCGGCGAACCGGGCCGCGAGCGAGGCGATGCCGCGCCGGTCCCCGCTGGGCAGCAGCAACTCCCGTTCCACGAACAGCCGGTCGGCCAGGCCCGGCGTCCGCTCCAGGGACGCCCGGAACCGGTCGATCTCGGCGACGTCGATGCCCACCCCGATGATGCTCATGCCGAGCACCCTACGACCCCGGTGACCAGGGACACGACGACACCACGTCAGGCCCCGGGCGCCACGCGGCGTCCGGAGTGCGCGCTCTACGCTTCCGGCATGACCTCGTCGCATGCCTATCTCTCCGACCTCTTCTCCCTGGACGGCCGTGTCGCCGTGGTGACCGGAGGCAGTTCCGGTATCGGGCGGGCCGTCGCCGGGGCGCTGGCCCGGGCCGGGGCGAGCGTGGTGATCGTGGCGCGGAGGAAGACGGAACTGGTCGCGACCGTGGACGAGTTGGCGGCGGACGGCTGCCGGGCGGCCTGGGTCAGCGGTGACCTGGGCACCCGGGACGGCGTGCGCGCGGCGGCCGAGGAGGCCGCGGCCGTCTTCGGGGAACCCGACATCCTCGTCAACTCCGCCGGGATCAACCTCCGGCCGCCGATGGACGAGTTGGGCGAGGACGTCTGGGACACCACCATGGCGGTGAACCTGGAGGCGCCCTTCCTGCTCGGGCAGCGGTTCGGCCCCGGTATGGCCGAGCGGGGCTTCGGACGGATCATCCACATCACCTCCCAGCAGGCGCACCGCGCCTTCGTGCAGAGCGGCGCCTACGGCGTCTCCAAGGGAGGCCTGGAGTCCCTGGCCCGCTCCCAGGCCGAGGCCTGGTCCCCGCACGGCGTCACCTGCAACACCCTCGTGCCGGGCTTCGTGCTGACCCCGCTCAACAGGCGGTTGCAGGCCGACCCCGAGAAGGTGGCGGCCCTGGCCGCGCGCACGATGGTCGGCCGCAACGGCCTCGCCGAGGACTTCGCGGGCGCGGCCGTGTTCCTGGCCGGCCGCGCCTCCGCCTACCTCACGGGCCAGTCGATCCACGTGGACGGCGGCTTCTCCGTCCACTGACCGGCCGGCCCCCTCCGATCGGCGGGCCCCTTACTCCACCGTCACCGACTTGGCCAGGTTGCGGGGCTGGTCCACCTCGTTGCCCCGGGCCGTGGCCAGCTCGCAGGCGAAGACCTGGAGCGGGACGGTGGCCACCAGCGGCTGGAGCAGCGTGGGGGTGGCCGGGATGCGGATCAGGTGGTCGGCGTACGGGACGACCGCCTCGTCCCCCTCCTCCGCGATCACGATCGTGCGCGCGCCCCGCGCCCTGATCTCCTGGATGTTGGAGACGATCTTGTCGTGCAGGACCGACCGGCCGCGCGGGGACGGGACGACGACGACCACCGGCACGTCCTCCTCGATCAGCGCGATCGGGCCGTGCTTCAGCTCGCCGGCGGCGAAGCCCTCGGCGTGCATGTACGCCAGTTCCTTCAGCTTGAGCGCGCCTTCGAGGGCCACCGGGTAGCCCACGTGCCGGCCGAGGAACAGCACCGTGTCCTTGTCGGCCAGCGTCCGCGCCAGCGCCCGTACCGGCTCCATGGTCTCCAGGACCCGCTCGACCTCCTCGGAGATGCGGGAGAGGTCCTTGATGACCGCCTGGATCTCGTCGCCCCACTTGGTGCCCCGCACCTGGCCCAGGTACAGCGCGACCAGGTAGCAGGCGACCAGTTGGGTCAGGAACGCCTTGGTGGAGGCGACGGCGACCTCCGGGCCCGCGTGCGTGTACAGCACCGCGTCGGACTCGCGTGGGATCGTCGAGCCGTTGGTGTTGCAGATCGCCAGCACCTTCGAGCCCTGCTCGCGGGCGTGCCGGAGCGCCATCAGGGTGTCCATGGTCTCGCCGGACTGGGAGATGGCGATCACCAGCGACCGCCCGTCCAGGATCGGGTCCCGGTAGCGGAACTCACTGGCCAGCTCGACTTCGCACGGGATGCGCGTCCAGTGCTCGATGGCGTACTTGGCGATCAGGCCCGCGTGGAAGGCCGTACCGCACGCCACGATGACGACCTTGTCGATCTCGCGCAGCTCGGAGGGGCTGATCCGCACCTCGTCCAGGGTCAGCGAGCCGGACGGGTCGATGCGCCCGAGCAGCGTGTCGGCGACCGCCTTGGGCTGTTCGGCGATCTCCTTGAGCATGAAATAGTCATAACCCCCCTTTTCGGCCGCCGAGGCGTCCCAGTCCACGTGGTAGGAGCGGACCTCGGCCGGGCGGCCGTCGAAGCCCGTCACCGTGACGCCGTCGCGCCGCAGCTCCACCACCTGGTCCTGGCCCAGCTCGATCGCCGAGCGCGTGTGGGCGATGAACGCGGCGACGTCGGAGGCCAGGAACGCCTCACCCTCTCCAACGCCCGCCACCAGCGGCGAGTTCCGGCGGGCGCCGACCACCACGTCCGGATCGTCGGCGTGCACGGCGACCAGCGTGAACGCGCCCTCCAGCCGCCGGCACACCAGCCGCATCGCCTCGGCGAGGTCGGCGGTCGCCGAGAACTCCTCGGCCAGCAGATGGGCGACGACCTCGGTGTCCGTCTCGGAGTTCAGCTCATGGCCCCGCTCGGCCAGTTCGGCGCGCAGCACGGCGAAGTTCTCGATGATGCCGTTGTGGACCACCGCGACCCGGCCCGCGTTGTCCAGGTGCGGGTGCGCGTTGCCGTCCGTGGGGCCGCCGTGCGTGGCCCAGCGCGTGTGGCCGATGCCGGTCGAGCCGGTCGGCAGCGGCCGTTCGACCAGTTCCTTCTCCAGGTTGACCAGCTTCCCGGCCTTCTTCGCGGCGGCCAGCCCGCCGTCCGCCAGTACGGCGACACCCGCCGAGTCGTACCCCCGGTACTCCAGCCGCTTCAGCCCGGCCATCACGACATCGAGCGCCGACTGAGACCCTACGTATCCCACGATTCCGCACATGAGCGGCAGCCTACGGGCCAACAACGATCAGAAACGGCCTCCGCCTGCCCGAAATCGGAAATTCCCACCGTCGTACGAAGACCCCCGACGGCCCCGACGGCATGCGTGACGGACCCCACCCGCCGTGCCGTTCAAACTCCGTTAACAATGGACTGTGATCTCACCGGTCTCCTCGATGCCCCGGAGCGCCCACCGGCACAGGCCGGAGGCGACTCCCTACGTCGATCTCACCCGTGCCGAGTGGAGCGCGCTGCGCGACAAGACACCGCTGCCGCTCACCGCCGAGGAGGTGGAGAAGCTCCGCGGCCTCGGCGACGTCATCGACCTGGACGAGGTCCGGGACATCTACCTCCCGCTCTCCCGGCTCCTCAACCTCTACGTCGGCGCCACGGACGGCCTCCGGGGCGCGCTGAACACCTTCCTCGGGGAGAAGGGCTCCCAGTCCGGCACCCCGTTCGTCATAGGTGTCGCCGGCTCGGTCGCCGTGGGCAAGTCCACGGTCGCCCGTCTCCTCCAGGCCCTGCTCTCCCGCTGGCCCGAGCACCCGCGCGTGGAGCTGGTCACGACGGACGGCTTCCTGCTGCCCACCCGGGAGTTGGAGGCGCGCGGCCTGATGTCGCGCAAGGGATTCCCCGAGTCCTACGACCGCCGGGCCCTCACCCGTTTCGTCGCCGACATCAAGGCCGGCAAGGGGGAGGTGTCCGCGCCGGTCTACTCGCACCTCATCTACGACATCGTGCCCGGCGAGAAGCTCACCGTCCGCCGCCCGGACATCCTGATCGTGGAGGGCCTGAACGTCCTCCAGCCCGCTCTGCCCGGCAAGGACGGCCGCACCCGGGTGGGTCTCGCCGACTACTTCGACTTCAGCGTGTACGTCGACGCGAGCGTCGACGACATCGAGAGCTGGTACCTCAGCCGCTTCAAGAAGCTGCGGCAGACGGCGTTCCAGAACCCGAACTCGTACTTCCGCAAGTACACCCAGGTCTCCGAGGAGGAGGCCCTGGACTACGCCCGCACGCTCTGGCGCACCATCAACAAACCCAACCTGGTCGAGAACATCGCCCCGACCCGCGGCCGGGCCGGCCTCATCCTCCGCAAGGGCCAGGACCACAAGGTCCAGCGCCTCAGACTCCGCAAGCTGTAGCGGTACCTGTTAGATGGGCGCCATGCTGCATCTGCGCCTGATCACCCCCGCGGAGCGGACCGACGAGGTGGTCCGTCTGATCGAGACGACGGTCGGCACCACTCACCTGGTGGTGCTGCCCGGCGCCGCCCGCGACCCCGCCGGAGACGTCGTCCTGTGCGACGTGGCCCGCGAGGCGGGCGACGAACTCATCGCCGGGCTACGGCGCCTCGGCCTGGACGACACCGGCTCGATCGCCATGGAGACCATCGACCTCTCCCTGTCCCGGCGGGCCGACCGGGCCGAGGAGGAGGCGCCGGGCGAGGGCGCGGACGCGGTGCTGTGGGAGGGCCTGACGGAGGCCACCCACGAGGAGTCGACGCTGTCGGTCACCTACGTGGCGTTCATCACCCTGGCCACGATGATCGCGGCCTGCGGTGTCGTGCTGGACAACGCGATCCTGATCGTGGGCGCGATGGCGGTGGGACCCGAGTTCGGCCCGCTCGCCGGCATCTGCACGGCACTCGTGCGACGCCGTCCGCGCCTGGCGTGGCGCTCGCTGACCGCGCTGCTGGTGGGCTTCGCCGTGGCGATGGCGGTGACGGTCGGCTTCGCCCTGTTCATGGACGCCATCGGGCTCTTCCACCGGTCGGGCCTGGAGGGCGAGCGCCCCAACACGGCCTTCGTGTACGCCCCCGACGCCTTCTCGCTCATCGTGGCGGTCCTCGCCGGCGTCGCCGGCACGCTGTCCCTGACCTCCGCCAAGTCGGGCGCGCTGGTGGGCGTCGCGATCTCGGTGACCACGGTCCCGGCCGCCGCCAACGCGGCCGTGGCGCTGGCCTACGGCGACACGTCCCAGACGAGCGGCTCTACGGCCCAGCTCCTGCTGAACCTGCTGGGCATCATCCTGGCGGGAACGCTCACCCTGCTGACGCAGAAGTGCTTCTGGGCGAAGCAACGGCAGCGTCCCCGCTGAGGGCGACGGAACCAACCAAGGGGCGCGGGGAACTGCGCGATCAGCCACGGCGGCGCCGCAGCCTGCGACGCACAGGTCCACCCGCCCCGAACCCGGAACTATCCGAGGGCCGACTTCACGGCGTCGGCCAGCCGCCCGGCGACAGAGCGCGCCTGCTCGATGTCGGCGGCCTCGACCATGACCCGCACCAGCGGCTCGGTACCGGAAGGCCGCAGCAACACCCGCCCGGTCTCCCCGAGTTCCCGCTCCGCCTCGGAAACAGCGGCGGCAAGGTCGGCCGACGTACGCACCCGCGACTTGTCCACGTCCGGCACATTGATCAGCACCTGCGGCAGCCGCTCCATGACGGAGGCCAGTTCCCGCAGCGTACGGCCGGTCTCGGCGACCCGCGCCGCCAGCAGCAGCCCGGTCAGCGTGCCGTCACCGGTGGTCGCGTGGTCGAGGATGATGACGTGCCCGGACTGCTCGCCGCCGAGGGCGTATCCGTGCTCCTTCATCTCCTCCAGCACATACCGGTCGCCCACGGCCGTCTGCACGAGCCGGATGCCCTCGCGCTCCATGGCCAGCTTGAAGCCGAGGTTGGACATCACGGTCGCGACGACGGTGTCGGAGCGCAGTGCGGAACGCTCCCGCATCGCCAGCGCGAGCACGGCGAGGATCTGGTCGCCGTCGACCTCCTCACCGGTGTGGTCCACGGCCAGGCAGCGGTCGGCGTCGCCGTCGTGCGCGATGCCGAGGTCCGCGCCGTGCTCGACGACCGCGGCCTTGAGCTTGCCCAGGTGGGTCGAGCCGCAGCCGTCGTTGATGTTGAGACCGTCCGGCTCGGCGCCGATCGTGACGACCTGGGCACCGGCCCGGGCGAACGCCTCCGGCGAGACCCCCGAGGCCGCGCCGTGCGCTTCGTCCAGAACGATCTTCAGCCCGTCGAGCCGGTTGGGCAGCACCGTGAGCAGGTGGGCGACGTACTGCTCGAAGCCCTCCTGGTACGACCGCACGCGCCCGACCCCGGCGCCCGTCGGCCGCTGCCAGGGCTCGCCGTGCCGGTGCGCGTCGTACACCGCCTCGATCCGGTCCTCCAGCTCGTCGGCGAGTTTGTGGCCGCCGCGGGCGAAGAACTTGATGCCGTTGTCCGGCATGGCGTTGTGGCTGGCGGAGAGCATCACGCCGAGGTCCGCGCCGAGCGCTCGGGTCAGATGCGCCACCGCGGGCGTCGGCAGCACGCCGACGCGCAGGACGTCCACGCCCGCGCTGGCCAGGCCGGCGACCACCGCCGCTTCCAGGAACTCCCCGGACGCTCGCGGGTCCCGTCCGACCACCGCCGTCGGCTTGTGGCCCTCGAAGGTGCCCGCCTCGGCCAGCACGTGCGCCGCGGCGACGGAGAGGCCGAGCGCCATCTCGGCCGTCAGATCCGCGTTGGCGACACCGCGCACGCCGTCCGTGCCGAAGAGTCGTCCCACTTGTCCTCCTGAGGAAGCGTCCTTGCTGCCGGGAATGATGGCAGACGCCACGAGATCCGATCACACAAGCCTTTGAGCGTCTTGTGTCGTTATACGCCCTTGGCGGGGATAAACGAACGCCCCGACGGCACATGTGGCGTGCCGCCGGGGCGTTCGGAGTACTGGGACCTACCCAGCGGATCATGCCGCAGACGCGGGGCCTGGCACGCCCATCTGCTGCGTTGTCGTCGGTCGCCGACGCTCCGCGTCGACTCCCTCCTCCGCCTTGCAGCTGGACGCACCAGCCCCCGCTCACCAGCGCTGGACAAGCACCGCGGCTTTTCTGCGGCCTGACCCGCCGGGCAGGCCCAGCAGGCAGCTGCTGGTTAGCGCTTGCTGTACTGCGGGGCCTTGCGGGCCTTCTTCAGACCGGCCTTCTTCCGCTCGACCGCGCGGTCGTCGCGGCGCAGGAAGCCGGCCTTCTTCAGCGGGCCGCGGTTGTTGTCGACGTCGGCCTCGTTCAGCGCACGGGCGACACCGAGACGGAGCGCACCGGCCTGACCGGAGACACCGCCACCCGCGATGCGGGCGATGACGTCGTAACGGCCCTCGAGCTCCAGGACCTTGAACGGCTCGTTGACTTCCTGCTGGTGCACCTTGTTCGGGAAGTAGTCCTCGAGGGTGCGACCGTTGATCTTCCACTTGCCGGTGCCCGGGACGATCCGGACGCGGGCGATGGCGTTCTTGCGGCGGCCCAGGCCGGCGGCCGGCTGCGGCTCGCCGAAGCGGGAGGCCAGGGACTCCGAGGTGTACTCGCCCTCGACGGGGACCTCGGACTCGGTGGTGTAGCTGTCGATGTCAAGCTCTTCGAGCGGCTGCTCGGCAGTGGTCTCGGCCACGATTCTCCTCAGATTCTCTTCAGTCTTAGGGGGTGGCCGGACTTACTGCGCGACCTGGGTGATCTCGTACGGCTGCGGCTGCTGCGCGCCGTGCGGGTGCTGGTCACCCTTGTAGACCTTCAGCTTCGAGAGCATCTGACGGCCCAGAGTGTTCTTGGGGAGCATGCCCTTGACGGCCTTCTCGATGGCCTTCTCGGGGTTCTTGTCGAGCAGCTCGTCGTAGCGGACGGAGCGCAGACCACCCGGGTAACCGGAGTGGCGGTACGCCATCTTCTGGGTCCGCTTGTTGCCGGACAGGTGCACCTTGTCGGCGTTGATGATGATGACGAAGTCACCAGCGTCGACGTGCGGCGCGTAGATCGGCTTGTGCTTGCCCCGGAGGAGGGTCGCGGCAGTGGTGGCGAGACGGCCCAGG
Organism: Streptomyces sp. NPDC029138; assembly: GCF_055564375.1. Taxonomy (NCBI): domain Bacteria; kingdom Bacillati; phylum Actinomycetota; class Actinomycetes; order Kitasatosporales; family Streptomycetaceae; genus Streptomyces; species Streptomyces sp. NPDC029138. Next base: position 185,626 of record NZ_JBVHWM010000001.1, on the reverse strand, counting down.
ACAACGTCCTGAGCGTCGATGACGTGCCACTGGCGCGTCACATCGCCGGGCTTGGGGCTGTACGTACGCACGGTTCGTAGCCTTCGCTTCGAGTGAATGGTCCTAAACAAGGTCACCGAAACGATCACGACAGCCTTGACCCACGGCGGCGACGCAAACCGCGTGCGTGGGGTCGCTGGTCATCGGCCCGGTGGACCGGTGTAAGGGCCCGTCCCGTGAGAATGAGCAAGCCAATACACAACGAAGAAGTAGAGTACCGGGCAGCCCCCGGACGGGTCAAAACGAGGCAGGCCGCCAGACGGACCCCGCACCACCGGCCCCCCGTCTAAGATGCGCCCCATGAGTAACGGGCAGGGGGGACCCCAGTCTCAGTGGGATCCCTGGAAACCGCAATCCCAGCAGCCGTGGAACGGCGGAGCCGACGACGGCACCCCGGACTGGGCCGCGCTCGCCGAGGCCTCGGAGACGCGGAACAAGCGCCGCAAGCTGCTGTTCATAGCCGGCGGCGCGCTCGCCACCGTCGCGATAGGCACCGCGGTCGCCATGGCCGTCGTCTCCGCGAACGGCGGTGACCCGCAGGCCGGTCCCAGCAACCTGCCCGCCAGCGCCTCGCTGCCCGGCACGGGCACCGCGACGCCGTCCTTCGCGCCCACCAGCGCGCCGCCGCCGCTGGACCCCACGGACTTCATATCCAGCGCCGAGAAGGACACCGCCCCGCTGAGCCCGGACACCCTGTTCCCGGGCAAGCAGCTGACCATGGGCGCCACGGTGTACAAGAAGGGCCTGACGGCCGACACCAAGAGCTGTGCCACCGCCACCGGCGGCACCCTGCCCAAGATCCTCACCAGCAAGGGCTGCACCCGCCTGATGCGCGTGACGTACACGAACGGTGGCATCGCGGTCACCGTCGGCGTCGCCGTCTTCGACGACGCGGCCCAGGCCGGCAAGGCCAAGGCCCAGACGAACGACCAGAGCATCGTGCGATCGCTGTTCGGCAAGGGCGTCAAGCCGTTCTGCGACGGCGCGTTCTGCCGCTCGACCCGGAACGCCTACGGCCGCTACGCCTACTTCACGATCTCCGGCTTCACCAGCGGCAAGGACGTCACCACCAAGGACACCAAGGTCTTCGACGCCGGCAACGACCTCGCCCAGTTCGCCGCGAACCAGATCCACCGCCGCGGCCAGGTCCAGGCCTCGGCCGCGGCCCAGTAGGCGGAGGGGCGCCTACTGCCGCTTCAGCCGTAGCCGCAGCGGCACCACGGCCGACTCCAGCTGGGTGCGCAACGTCATCTTTGAGGCACCCTCCGTGCGCTCGGCGAACCGGATCGGGATCTCCACGGCCGTGTGCCCGGCGCGTACGGCCTTGTACTTCAGCTCCACCTGGAAGCTGTAGCCCGCGCTGTCCAGGGACGCCAGGTCCACGTCCCTTAGGGTCGCCGCCGACCACAGGTTGAAGCCGGCCGTGATGTCCTGGATCTCGGTGCCGAGGACGGCGCGCGCGTACCGGTTGGCGAAGCGGGACAGCAGCACCCGGTGCGCGCCCCACCGCTCGTCCAGTGAGCCGCCCTCGACGTACCGGCTGCCCACGACGAGACCGGCGTCGCGGGCGAGAGCCGCCTCGAGCATGCGGGGCACGGCCTCCACCGGGTGGCTGCCGTCGGCGTCCATCTGGACGACGTACGCGGCGCCCTCCGCCAGCGCGGCGGACATCCCGGCCGTGTACGCCCGCCCCAGCCCGTCCTTCTCGGTGCGGTGCAGCACGCTCATCCGGCGCCGCCCGGCGCTGTTGTACCGCGCCGCCAGTTCCTCGGCGATCCGCCCGGTGCCGTCCGGGCTGGAGTCGTCGACGATCTTCAGATGCAGCCCGTCCAGCGGCAGCCCCAGCACCGCCTCGGCCATCCCCGGCAGGTTCGCCGCCTCGTTGTACGTCGGCATGACCACCGTGACCGGCAGCTCGTCCTCGGCCATCACTGTCCCTCCCCTGCGGGCGCCAAAGTGCCCAGCGCCCGGAACCGCCAGCCCGCCGCGGCCCAGCGGCCCGCGTCGAGCACCCCTCGCCCGTCCACGATCCGGGGGCGGGCCACCAGCGTCGCGGCCCGCTCCGGGTCGATCGTCCGGAACTGCGGCCACTCGGTCAGATGCAGCACCAGGTCCGCCCCGCGCAGCGCGTCCTCCACGGTCAGCGCGTACCCGAGCAGCGGGAACGCCTTGCGGGCGTTGTCCATCGCCTCGGGGTCGTGGACGGTGACGTCGGCGCCCTCCAGCCGCAACCGGGCCGCCACGGCCAGCGCCGGCGAGTCCCGGATGTCGTCGGAGCCGGGCTTGAAGGCGGCCCCGAGGACGGCGACCCGGGCACCGAGCACGTCTCCCCCGCACAGCTCGCGGGCCAGCTCCACAGCCCGGTCCCGGCGCCGCATGTTGATCGCGTCGACCTCGGGCAGGAAGGTCAGCGGCACGCCCAGCTCGTCGGCTCGGTGCGCGAAGGCGCGGATGTCCTTCGGCAGACAGCCGCCGCCGAAGCCGATCCCGGCGCGCAGGAACTTCCGTCCGATCCGGTCGTCGTGGCCCAGCGCCTCGGCGAGGGTGCGCACATCGCCGCCGGCCGCCTCGCAGACCTCGGCCATCGCGTTGATGAAGGAGATCTTGGTGGCGAGGAAGGCGTTGGCGGCCGTCTTGACCAGCTCGGCGGTCGGGAAGTCGGCGGTGACGAGCGGGGTGCCGGCGGCGAGGACCGGGGCGTACACCGCGCGGAGGATCGTCTCGGCCCGGGCGTTGTCCACGCCGAACACCAGCCGGTCCGGCCGCAGCGTGTCCTCGACGGCGAAGCCCTCGCGCAGGAACTCCGGGTTCCAGGCGATCTCGATGCCGTACGTCCGGGCCAGCCGCTGCGCCGTACCGACCGGCACGGTCGACTTGCCCACGACCAGTGCGTCCGGCGCCGCGTGCGCGGCCAGCGCGGCGAAGGCCGCGTCGACATGGCTCAGGTCGGCGGCGCCTGAGTCGGCGCGCTGCGGGGTGCCGACGCACACGAAGTGCACCTCGCCGAAGGCCCCGGCCTCCGCGAAGGAGGTGGTGAAGCGCAGCCGGCCGCTCGCGGTGTGCTTCGCGATCAGCTCGGGCAGCCCGGGCTCGTGGAAGGGCACCCGGCCGGCGCTCAGCGCGGCGACCTTCTCCGGGTCGACGTCGACGCCGAGCACGTCGTGGCCGAGTTCCGCCATGCAGGCGGCGTGGGTGGCACCGAGGTAGCCGGTGCCGATGACGGTGAGCCGCAAGGGAACGGCCTTTCTTGCTTCGGATGCTTCGGGTGCGTCAGGCGGTCTTGACCCAGACGCGGTAGTGGCCGGTGCCGCTGGAGTTGCGGAAGGGCAGGTCGGCGAGGAGCCGGTAGTGCGGATTGCCCTTGACCGCGTCCGCGACGACGGCGTCCACCCGGGGGTTGGTGAGACCGTCCAGGACGACCAGGTCGAACTCGCCGTCGCGCAGCGCCGCGCGGTAGGCGGCGTCCCCGTTGTGGTAGGTGCCCTTCTTGTCCGTGTACTCCAGGGCGAACACGCCCTGCCACTGCCGGTGGCTGGTCCTGTCGCGCAGGTAGTAGACGGGCACCTCGGGTGTCGAGGCGAGGTAGTGCCCCTTGCGGTCCACATGGGAGTCGATGACCTGGATCATCTTCGAGGAGTCGGGCCAGACGCCGAAGCGCCAGTCCGCCTGCGAGATGCCGAGGCAGAGCGCCGCCGTCCACAGCATGATGCCGAGCTGGGGGTAGCGGAAGTGGGCGCCGATCAGCCGGGTCACGCCGACGCCGGCCATCGGCGCGGCGAACAGCAGGCCGAAGCCGACGTGCTTGAACAGCGAGACGACGGTCCCGAGGTGCACCTGGTAGGCGGGCGCGAGCAGCGCGGTGCCGCACAGCACCAGCCCGAGCAGGGCCCGCCGGCGCCGGCCGGGGTTGCCGAGCCGCTGCGCGATCGGCGACTCGTTCATCCGGCTGCGCCGCACGTAGGAGATCGCGCCGCCGACGGCGGTGAGGAACATCAGCCCGCCCCACTGGGCCGACCGCTGGAGCAGGAAGGCCGCGGTGTCGGAGCCGTGGTCGCGGTTGGTCGTGGTCTGCCGCACACCGGCGAGCAGATCGGTGCTGTACATGCCGGCCGCCAGCAGGGCACCGATGCCGAGCGCGAGCAGCAGCATCCGCAGGAAGGCCTTGCCGCCCTTGTGCGGCCAGCCGGTGAGCAGCGCGAGCACGACGATGGTCGGCAGGTACAGGGCGGCCGCGTACTTCACGCCGACGGCGAGGACGGCGACCGGCGCGGCGAGCAGCACGGCGGCCACGGGCGCCCGGTCGGTGCGGACGACGATCCAGGTGGCCAGGGCCAGCAGGAACACCGCGGCGGCGTCGTAGGTGGCGAAGTACCCCATGACGACGGTCGACTGCACCACGGCGAAGAGCGCCGCGCCGGCCAGCGCGGCCCGCTCGTTGAACAGCCGCCGGGTGAAGGAGTACAGCAGCGCGGTGGTGCCCAGCATGAAGGCCAGGCTCAGGAGGCGGGCCCCGGTGAGCCCGAAGCGGTCGTCGACGACGGCGGCGAGCACCGGGTACAGCTGCGGCGAGCCGGAGAAGTACGCCCCGTAGTCGATCGGCAGCGGGGTGCCGTGCAGCAGGTGTTGCAGCTCGGCGTGGCCGGCGGCCAGGTAGAGGGCCTCGTCCTGGAACGCGGTGTTGGACAGCCGCAGCGAGAGCACCGCCTGGACGGCCAGGACGAACAGCAGCACGGCCCGGCTGACCCAGGCGCGCCGCCGGCTGGCGGCCATGTCCCAGCCGACCTCGGGCGTGTCGGGCACGGTGTACCCGGGCTCCGCCGGCGCCGCGGGCTCGGCCACCGTGTGCGGGGCGTACGCCGGCTGGTCGCCCTGCTGCTGGTACGGATAGGTCCGGGGGTCGTAGTCGTAGCCCTGGGAGACACCGTAGCCCTGGGAGACGCCGTAGCTCTGCGGGACGTCGTAGCCCTGGGGTGTGTCGTGTCCCTGGGGGGCGCCGTGGCCCTGCGGTTGGCGCGGGACGTAGCCGTCGGAGTTGAACCAGCCGCCCTGCGGGTCGTCGTCGGCGTACGGGTCGTACGGCTGCGGGACGTAGTACTCGGGTCGTGAACTCATGACGGCTTCCGTACGTCGAAGCCGAACCGGTCGTCGGCGGCCAGGCGCTTGAACTCCTTCAGCGCCAGCGGGCTCGCCTCCAGCCGCCAGTCGGCGCGCTTCCTGTGGTTGAACCAGACGAAGCCGAGCATGTCGTCGTCCGCCGCGACGCCCGCGAACAGGTTGCGGATGTCGGCCCGCCGTCGTTCGCCGGGCATGGCGGCCGTCTCCAGCAGCAGGATCGGCTTCTTGGTGAAGGTGCGGACCCGGTCGCGGGTGGTGCCGAAGACGCTGTCGAAGGCGTTGTCCTCGCCGGCGGTGAAGTAGCCGATCAGTCCCACCCAGTCGACATAGGCGTCGCCCGGGTAGTACGGCTCGAGCTTCACGTTCCGGACCGGGTTGACGATGTTGGGCGACCAGGCCCAGATGACGTTGGTGGCGCCGGCGTCCACGAAGGCCTGGTGGATGTGCCGCCAGGCGGCCACGTACTGGGCCGGGGTCACGTCGTTCGTGCCCCACTTCTCCCAGTGGCCGTTGAACTCGTCCGCGAAGTCGATCACCACGGGCAGGTTCAGCTTGCGGACGGCGGTCGCGTACTTCTTGATGTACGGGTCCGACTTGCCCGCCGCGATGTCGGCGAGCGGGGTGTCGAAGGGCTCCCAGGACATCAGCGTCAGGGCGCCCTCGGCCCAGGCCCTGCGCACCCCGCTGGCGTCGAAGCCGTCGCCCCAGCCGGCGTAGTACTCGACCAGGTTCGGCTGCTTGCCGGTCATCTTCGTGTACGCGTCGACGTTCTTCATGGAGGTCGGCGCGCCCGGCACCGCCACGCCGAAGTACTTCTTCGCCGGCTTCAGCAGCGGGGTGACGTCGTAGGGGACGTCCTGGTCGGCGCCGGCCGCGGCGTGCGGGGCGGCCGTGCCGCCGCCGGACGACGGCGAGTCGCCGGAGTCGTCGCCGAGCAGCGAGCAGCCGCTGAGCGTGAGGACGCCGACGAGGGCGCAGGCCAGGGCGGCGCGGGCTCCCCGGGATCGTGCCGCACGGACATTGCAGAATCGTTTCGTCAGTCGCATCAGGCGGCCTCCGCCCCCGAGCGCGGCTGGACCAGGACCCGGCCCACGACCAGCGCGTAGAACAGCCCCGAGGACAGGATCAGGGCGAAGTCCGGGGCGTTCATGGTGAACGTCCGGTACACGGCCGCGGTGACCCAGATCAGCGCCGTGCCGCCGCTCCAGGCCCACATGCCGATCCAGAAGCGCCGCGTCTTGTTCTTCTTGGCACCGGAGGAGCCGGTCGGCTGCCAGCCCATCCGGTTCTTGCGCAGGATGTCCCAGATGGCGAAGACATGCGCCCAGCCGTACATCATGCGGGCCGCCCAGGCCTCCAGGCGGTACGGCGCCCGGTGCCACATCGGGAAGATGATCGTGGTGTAGAGGATGCTGGGCACCACCAGGAGCAGATGCTCGACCTTGAGCTTCTCCGGCATCATCAGCAGCAGCACGATCGGGATGACCGGCGCCGCGAAGGTGAACAGCGCGGTGTGGATGTAGTAGAAGAAACCGGACATGTAGCACAGCCGGCTGGACAGCTTGATCCTCGCCTGCCAGAACTTGCGGCTGCCGAGCAGACTCATCGAGCCCGAGCACCAGCGGTACTGCTGGTTGAAGAACGCGCCCGCGGTGTCCGGGCACACGCCCGTGGAGACCGCGACCGGCACATAGCGCAGGTCCCAGCCGAGCCCGCGCAGGTCGAAGCCGGTGTGCACGTCCTCGGAGTGCTCGATCAGGGTGGTGCCGCCGTTGGTGTCCAGGGCCGCCCGCCGGTAGATCGCGCAGGAACCGACGCAGATGGCGCCGTCACTGCCCTGCCGCGAGACCTGCACGGAACGGTAGAACAGCTCCTGCACCGCGCCCGCGCCACGCTCGATCCAGTTCTGCGAGTCGAGCACCCGGAAGTACTGCGGGGACTGGACGATACCGATCCGCGGATCGGCGTCCATGTACGGCAGCAGTTCCTCCAGCAGATCGGCGCGCGGGGTGAAGTCGGCGTCCAGGATGAGGATGTACTCGCCGTCGGACTGGGCGAAGCCGAAGTGCAGGTTGCCGGCCTTCTTGAACCAGCCCCGGTTCTCCCGGGTGCCGTAGCGGAACCCGAAGTCCCGGGCCATCGCCGCCAGCTCCGGGCTCGCGCCGTCGTCCAGCACGAACGGCACACAGACCCCGGGGTACCGGTCGGCCATCGCCCGCACATGCCGCCAGGTGTTGTGCAGCACCTCGATGGGCTCGCCGCACACCGGCAGGAACACGTCGACGGACGGGTGGACCTCGGGCCGCCAGTTCTGCACCAGCCGCCGGTGGTGGGCGATGTCGAAGTCCCGGGTGAAGCCGTTCACCCGCAGCGACACCAGGTAGTAGATCACCGTGAACACCAGCAGCGGGGTGTAGATCCACAGCACCGGTGTGGACTGCGCCAGCTTGAACTGGCTCACCACCAGACAGCAGAAGCTGACCAGCGAGCTGATGGTCAGAATCCACAGACGCCGGTGCGCGTAGGAGTACTTCTCCCGGTCCGTCGGCGGCAGCGGCAGCAGCCCGAGCGCGGGGTTCCCGCCCCGTCCGGCCCGTCGCCGCCCACCACTCCGGCGCGCCGCGCGACGCCCCCCGGTCCGCACGGGACCCACTGAAGTCATGCCGTTGTCCAACCCCGGGCGTTCCGGCCCGTCGACCCCCCAGCCAACCCCGGCCACTCCTGTCGAACTTTTGGCCGGGAGGCGCAACTGTATCCGAGAGGTATGAAAGCCGTAAGAGTTGGTAAGAAGGGTTACGCCCGGTAAGTCCAGACATGGGGCATAAGTTCAGCGAAATGCAACGTAACTAACAGGTTTCGCAGCCCGACACTCCGGGGAGCGACCGCTTGTTCCGCGCCTCCTTGCTGCGGGCCGCCAGCAGTTCGTCGGCCGGATAGCCGACCTCCTCCAGCGTCAGCCCGTGCGGCCGTACGACATGCACGGCGGAGTCCCGCACCCCCGCGGCCAGCACCTTCCCGGGCCACTCCGGCCCGCGGTGCCCGTCCCCCACGAACAGCAGCGCGCCGATCAGCGACCGCACCATGTTGTGGCAGAACGCGTCCGCGCGCACGGTCGCGGTGATGATCCCGTCATCCCCTCTGACCAGGCTCAGCTCCTGGAGCGTGCGGATCGTGGTCGCCCCCTCCCGCCTCTTGCAGTAGGCGGCGAAGTCGTGCTCCCCGAGCAGCGCCCGGGCGGCCTGGTTCATGGCGTCCACATCGAGCGGCCAGTCGTGCCACAGCACATGGTTGCGCAGCAGCGGGTCCACGCCGCCCGGGTTGTCGGTGACCCGGTAGGCGTACCGCCGCCAGACGGCCGAGAACCGCGCGTTGAATCCGCTCGGCGCCTCCCTGAGCGCCCACACCCGGACATCCTTGGGCAGCCGGCCGGCGAGCCGCTTGAGCAGCTTCTCGTGATGCTCGCGCCACACACCCTCGGGCAGATCCACGTGCGCCACCTGCCCGCGCGCGTGCACCCCGGCGTCGGTCCGCCCGGCGACCGTCAGCTCATAGGTCTCCCGGGACCGGGTCACCGTCCGCAGGGCGTCCTCGATCTCCCCCTGCACGGTCCGCCGGCCACCGGCCTGCTTGGCCCAGCCGTGGAAGTCGGTGCCGTCGTAGGACAGGTCGAGACGGAGACGGACATGGCCGGGCTGTACTTCGTCACTCACGTACAGATCCTCTCAAGTACGCGAAAGCGGGCCCGCCCCGAAGGGCGAACCCGCTTCCCGCGTCAGGCAGAGCCTCAGGCGTCCTTGGACTCCTCGGCGGGAGCCTCGGTCTCCTCGACCTTGGTCTCCTCGGCCTTGGTCTCCTCGGCCTCCTTGACCGCACGCTTGGTGGCGGCCTCGGCCTCACCGGTCGCCTGCTGGGCAACCGTCAGCGCCTCGACCAGCTCGATGACGGCCATGGGCGCGTTGTCGCCACGGCGGTTACCGATCTTGGTGATGCGGGTGTAGCCACCGGGACGGTTCTCGTACCGCGGGCCGATCTCGGTGAAGAGCGTGTGGACGATGCTCTTGTCCGTGATGACCTGAAGCACCTGACGGCGGTTGTGAAGGTCACCCTTCTTCGCCTTGGTGATCAGACGCTCGGCGTACGGACGCAGGCGGCGCGCCTTCGCCTCGGTGGTGGTGATACGGCCGTGCTCGAAGAGGCTCTTCGCCAGGTTGGCGAGGAGGAGCTTCTCGTGCGCGGCGCTGCCGCCCAGACGGGCACCCTTGGTGGGCTTCGGCATGTTCTTTCTCCTGTGTGTCTGCCCCGGCCGTGTCAGGTACCGGGGTCAGGAACCCGATGAGCGGATGCTCACTGGCTATGACCGATCAGTACTGCTCGGTCTCCACGAAACCCGCGTCCGCGTCGTCGTCGGCGCCGAAGGCGTCGGCAGCGGCCGTGGGGTCGAATCCGGGCGGGCTGTCCTTCAGGGCCAGGCCCATGCCGGCCAGCTTCGCCTTGACCTCGTCGATGGACTTCGCACCGAAGTTGCGGATGTCCAGCAGGTCGGCCTCGGAACGCGCGACCAGCTCACCCACGGAGTGGATGCCCTCACGCTTGAGGCAGTTGTAGGAGCGGACGGTGAGCTCCAGCTCCTCGATCGGCAGCGCGAGGTCGGCGGCCAGGGCGGCGTCCGTCGGGGACGGGCCCATGTCGATGCCCTCGGCGTCGATGTTCAGCTCGCGGGCGAGACCGAACAGCTCGACCAGCGTCTTACCGGCGGAGGCCATGGCGTCACGGGGACGCATCGCCTGCTTGGTCTCGACGTCGACGATCAGCTTGTCGAAGTCGGTGCGCTGCTCGACACGCGTGGCCTCGACCTTGTACGTGACCTTCAGCACCGGCGAGTAGATCGAGTCGACCGGGATACGGCCGATCTCCTGGCCCACCTGCTTGTTCTGCACGGCGGAGACGTAACCACGGCCACGCTCGACCGTCAGCTCCATCTCCAGCTTGCCCTTGCCGTTGAGCGTGGCGAGGACGAGGTCGGGGTTGTGCACCTCGACACCGGCCGGGGGCGCGATGTCGGCGGCGGTGACCAGACCCGGGCCCTGCTTGCGCAGGTACATCACGACCGGCTCGTCGTGCTCCGAGGAGACGACCAGCTGCTTGATGTTGAGGATCAGGTCGGTGACGTCCTCCTTGACGCCCGGCACGGTGGTGAACTCGTGCAGCACGCCGTCGATCCGGATCGAGGTGACGGCGGCACCCGGGATCGAGGAGAGGAGGGTACGGCGGAGGGAGTTGCCGAGGGTGTAGCCGAAGCCCGGCTCCAGCGGCTCGATCACGAACCGGGAGCGGAACTCGTCGACAACCTCTTCGGTCAACGAGGGACGCTGAGCGATCAGCATGTGTGGATCAGATCCTTCTTTCGTGGACGCCCGCTATTTGACGTCCGACGGAAACCGCGCCCGAGAAAAACGCGGGTACTGCAAGGGTACGGGCGGCACGACCCGAAAGAGCCGTACCGCCCGGACCCACTGCTCGGCGGAGCAGCCGTGCGTCAGACGCGGCGGCGCTTCGGCGGGCGGCAGCCGTTGTGCGGGGTCGGGGTGACGTCCTGGATGGAGCCGACCTCGAGGCCCGTGGCCTGAAGGGAGCGGATCGCGGTCTCACGACCGGAACCCGGGCCCTTCACGAACACGTCGACCTTGCGCATGCCGTGCTCCTGGGCGCGGCGGGCGGCCGACTCGGCGGCCATCTGCGCGGCGAACGGCGTGGACTTCCGGGAGCCCTTGAAGCCGACGTGGCCGGCGGAGGCCCAGGAGATCACGTTGCCGGACGGGTCCGTGATCGAGACGATCGTGTTGTTGAACGTGCTCTTGATGTGCGCGTGGCCGTGAGCGACGTTCTTCTTTTCCTTGCGGCGCACCTTCTTGGCAGCGCCCTGACGTCCCTTGGGGGGCATCTACAAACTCCTAGAGGGAGGTGGTCGGTCCTACAGCGAAGACCGTGGACAGGTGTCCGCTGCGGACTACTTCTTGCCCGGCTTCTTCTTGCCGGCGATGGCGCGACGCGGGCCCTTGCGGGTGCGGGCGTTGGTGCTGGTGCGCTGACCGCGGACGGGCAGACCGCGACGGTGACGGAGACCCTGGTAGGTACCGATCTCGACCTTGCGGCGGATGTCGGCCTGGATCTCGCGACGGAGGTCACCCTCGGTCTTGATGTTGTTGTCGACGTACTCGCGGATCGCGACCAGCTGCTCTTCGGTCAGGTCACGAACGCGGGTGTTCGGGTCGACGCCGGTCGCAGCCAGCGTCTCCTTCGAGAGCGTCCGGCCGATGCCGAACACGTAGGTGAGGGCGATCTCCACGCGCTTGTCGCGCGGGATGTCGACACCGGAAACGCGTGCCATTCAATGGCTCCTGGTGAATCGTCGGAGGTCTTCCACAGAACCGGCTCCCGGCCGCCGTACTAGGTACGAACCGGGTCCCCGGCCTCCGAACCGGGGGTGTCGAGCTGGGTGGCTCGGGCTCTGCGTATGAACATATTCAGCTCGCGTCGCGCGAAAACTCTGCGATAGAGGTGCAGAGGGTGATGGTCGTGCGTCAGCCCTGGCGCTGCTTGTGGCGCGGGTTCTCGCAGATGACCATGACCCGGCCGTGACGGCGGATCACCCTGCACTTGTCGCAGATCTTCTTGACGCTCGGCTTGACCTTCATGGGGTGAGGTTCTCCGGGTCAGTGCCATCGCACCGGGCGGGCCCGGGGCGCGGGCAAGATCTACTTGTACCGGTAGACGATCCGGCCACGCGTCAGGTCGTACGGAGACAGCTCCACCACGACCCGGTCGTCAGGGAGGATGCGGATGTAGTGCATACGCATCTTGCCGCTGATGTGTGCCAGGACCTGGTGGCCGTTCTGGAGCTCGACCTTGAACATGGCGTTCGGCAGAGACTCGACGACAGTGCCCTCGATCTCGATGGCACCTTGCTTCTTGGCCACGCTTCGCCCTTCGAATCGACTACCTTGATCGACTCTCAGGCGATCCCTGGGATTCCCTTGCGGGAGCATGCGGACATGCGGGTGCACGAGAGCCGACGAGTCAGTCTACGTCGGCGCACCCGGAAAGGCGAATCGAGGAAGTCTGCCCCATGAGGGTGATCCCTATGCGAGCGGGACCCCATCCCTGACGCCGGTCATGCGAGCGGGTCGGGAGCGGCCGTGATGCCGTACTCGGCGAGCTTCGCCCTGCCGCCGTCGGGGGCCGTCAGGACCAGGGGGCCCTGGTCGGTGAGGGCGACGGAGTGCTCCCAGTGGGAGGACCATGTGCCGTCGGTGGTGATGACCGTCCAGTCGTCCGACAGGACCTCGGTGCGCGGGGTGCCCAGCGACACCATCGGCTCGATCGCGAGGCAGAAGCCCGGGACCAGCTTGGGGCCCTTGCCGCGGCGGCGGTCGACGTAGTTCAGCAGGTGCGGGTCCATGTGCATCTCGGTGCCGATGCCGTGGCCGCCGTAGTCCTCGATGATCCCGTACCGGCCGCCGCCCGGCTTGGGCTGACGGCGGATGTACGTCTCGATCGCCCGGGAGATGTCGACCAGGCGGTTGCCCTGCTTCATGGCCGCGATGCCGGCCCACATCGACTCTTCGGTCACCCGGGACAGCTCGATCAGCTCCGGGGCGTGGCCGGAGCCCACGAACGCGGTGTAGGCCGCGTCGCCGTGCCAGCCGTCGACGATCGCGCCGCAGTCGATGGAGATGATGTCGCCGTCCTTGAGGACGACGTCGTCGGACGGGATGCCGTGGACGACCACGTCGTTCACGGAGGTGCAGATGGTCGCGGGGAAGCCGCCGTAGCCCAGGAAGTTCGACTTGGCTCCGTGCTCGGCGAGGACCTTGCGGGCCACCTCGTCCAGGTCCCTGGTGGTGGCGCCCGGCACCGCGGCCTCGCGCGTGGCCGCGTGGATGGCGGCTACGACCAGGCCCGCCGCCCGCATCTTCGCGATCTGCTCGGGGGTCTTGATCTGCACCATGGGGGCCTGCGCTCTCCGTCACTCACATCGTCTGGGGATACCTGTACAACACTACGGCCGCGGCGCCCCGCAGAGGGCACCGCGGCCGGAAGGGCCGGGAGCTACTTCTCGGCCTTCTCGCGCTTGAGGGCCTCCAGCGCCCGCCGCGTGATCTCGTCCACCGGGCCCAGGGAGGAGATCGTCACGACCAGGCCCTGCGCCTTGTAGTAGTCGATGATCGGCTCGGTCTGCGTGTGGTAGACCTCCAGCCGCTTGCGGACGGTCTCCTCGGAGTCGTCGTCGCGCTGGTACAGCTCACCGCCGCAGACGTCGCAGACGCCCTCCTGCTTCGGCGGGCTGTACGTCACGTGGAAGACGTGGGAGGAGTCGTTCCGGCAGATGCGCCGGCCGGCGATGCGCTTGACGACCTCGTCCTCGGGGACCTCCAGGTCGAGGACGGCGTCCAGCGTGATGTCCTCGGTCCGCAGCAGCTCGTCCAGCGCCTCCGCCTGCGAGACGTTGCGTGGGAAGCCGTCCAGCAGGAAGCCGTTCTCCGCGTCGGGCTGCTCCATGCGGTCCTTGGCCATCGCGATCGTCACCTCGTCGGGTACGAGGTTGCCGGCGTCCATGTAGGACTTCGCCAGCTTCCCCAGCTCCGTCTGGCGGCTGATGTTGGCCCGGAACAGGTCGCCCGTGGAGATGTGCGGGACGCCCAGCTTCTCTGCGAGCCGGACGGCCTGCGTTCCCTTACCGGCACCCGGCGGCCCGACGAGGACGATACGCATCAGCGGAGGAACCCTTCGTAATTGCGCTGCTGGAGCTGGCTCTCGATCTGCTTCACCGTCTCGAGGCCGACACCCACGATGATCAGGATGCTGGTCCCGCCGAAGGGGAAGTTCTGGCTTGCCCCGAAGCCCACCAACGCCATTGTCGGTACGAGAGCGATCAGACCCAGATACAGCGAACCCGGCCAGGTGATCCGGTTGAGCACGTAGCTCAGGTACTCAGCGGTCGGTCGGCCAGCCCGGATGCCCGGGATGAAGCCACCATACTTCTTCATGTTGTCGGCTACTTCTTCGGGGTTGAAGGAGATCGCCACATAGAAGAACGCGAAGAAAACGATGAGCAAGAAGTACGTAGTGATGTAAATCGGATGGTCGCCCTTGGTGAGGTTCTGCTCGACCCAGGTCTTCCAGCCCGACTTGCCCCCCGAGAACTGCGCCACCAGCGCCGGGATGTAGAGCAGCGACGAGGCGAAGATGACGGGAATCACACCCGCCTGGTTCACCTTGAGCGGGATGTACGTGGACGTACCGCCGTAGGAACGACGGCCGATCATGCGCTTCGCGTACTGCACCGGGATGCGGCGCTGGGCCTGCTCGACGAAGACGACGAGCGCGACCATGATCAGGCCCACCGCGATGACGGTGCCGAACTCGATCCAGCCGCCGGCCAGCGTGCCCTGCTTCTTGATGGCCCACAGCGCGGACGGGAAGGTCGCGGCGATCGAGATGAACATCAGGATCGACATGCCGTTGCCGATACCGCGGTCGGTGACCAGCTCACCGAGCCACATCACGACGGCCGTACCCGCGGTCATGCAGATGACCATGGTGATCGTGGTGAAGATCGCCTGGTCCGGGACGATGCTCGTGGCGACCGAGCAGCCGTTGAAGAGAGCGCCGCTGCGGGCGGTGGCGACCAGGCCGGTGCCCTGAAGGATGGCGAGCGCCACGGTGAGGTAACGGGTGTACTGCGTGATCTTCGCCGTGCCGGCCTGGCCCTCCTTCTTCAGGGCTTCCAGGCGCGGGATGACCACGGTCAGCAGCTGAAGGATGATGCTGGCCGTGATGTACGGCATGATGCCGAGCGCGAAGACCGTGATCTGCAGCAGCGCACCACCACTGAACATGTTCACGAGACCGAACAGGCCCTGGTTGCCCTGGGCCTCGTTCACACAGGTCTGGACTGCCTTGTAGTTCACGCCGGGGATCGGGATGTGGGTACCGACCCGGTAGACCACGATGATGCCCAGCGTGAAGAGCAGCTTCTTGCGCAGGTCGGGCGTCCTGAACGCCCGGGCGAACGCGGTGAGCACGGTGCCTCCTGCGACCCCCGCGCAACTGCGTCAAGGGTGACGGTCTGAGTTCGACGAATACGAAAAAGAACAGTGCAGGCCACCTTACCGGCGACACTGCCCCCTAGGAACGACCAACCGGGGATACCCCATTGTGAGGTATCCCCGGTCGGGTTCGTTTACGTCATCGAGGCGTCGTCCGAAGGACTCAGACGAGCTCGGTGACCGTGCCGCCGGCGGCGGTGATCTTCTCCTTGGCGGAGCCGGAGACGGCGTCGACCGTCACCTGAAGCGCCACGGAGATCTCGCCCTGGCCGAGGACCTTGACGAGGCTGTTCTTGCGAACGGCACCCTTGGCCACCAGACCCTCGACCGTGACCTCGCCACCCTCGGGGTAGAGCGCGGCCAGCTTGTCGAGGTTCACGACCTGGTACTCGGTCTTGAACGGGTTCTTGAAGCCCTTCAGCTTCGGGAGGCGCATGTGCAGCGGCATCTGGCCGCCCTCGAAGCGCTCCGGAACCTGGTAGCGGGCCTTGGTGCCCTTGGTACCACGACCGGCCGTCTTACCCTTCGACGCCTCACCACGACCCACACGGGTCTTGGCGGTCTTGGCGCCCGGGGCGGGACGGAGGTTGTGGATCTTCAGCGGGTTCTGCTCCGCCATGATCAGTCGACCTCCTCGACCGTCACGAGGTGGCGGACGGTGTGCACCATGCCGCGGAACTCGGGGCGGTCCTCCTTGACGACCACGGTGTTGATCCCCTTGAGACCAAGCGACCGCAGGGTGTCACGGTGGTTCTGCTTGCTGCCGATGTAGGACTTGACCTGCGTGATCTTGAGCTGCGCCATGATTACGCACCCGCCCCGGCACGCGCACGCAGCAGGGCCGCGGGAGCGACGTCCTCGAGCGGCAGACCACGGCGGGCCGCGATCTCCTCGGGACGCTGCAGACCCTTCAGGGCCTCCACGGTCGCGTGCACGATGTTGATGGCGTTGTCGGAGCCGAGCGACTTCGACAGCACGTCGTGGATACCGGCGCACTCGAGCACGGCACGCACCGGACCACCGGCGATAACACCGGTACCCGGGGACGCGGGCTTGAGCAGCACGACGCCGGCGGCCTTCTCACCCTGGATGGGGTGCGGGATGGTGCCCTGGATCCGGGGGACCTTGAAGAAGTGCTTCTTGGCCTCCTCAACGCCCTTGGCGATGGCGGCCGGCACCTCCTTGGCCTTGCCGTATCCGACACCCACGGTGCCGTCACCGTCGCCCACTACGACCAGCGCGGTGAAGCTGAAGCGACGACCACCCTTCACAACCTTGGCGACGCGGTTGATCGCGACGACGCGCTCGACGTACGCGGTCTTCTCGGCGGCAGCAGCGCCGCCGTCACGGCCCTTCCGGTCCCGCCGCTCGCCGCCACCGGCACCGCTTCCGCGGCGCTGGGGTCCAGCCATTGGATTACCTCTCTCTTTCCGCTAGCTACAAGCGGCTCAGAACTTGAGCCCGGCTTCGCGGGCGGCGTCCGCCAGGGCGGCGATGCGCCCGGCGTACTGGTTGCCACCACGGTCGAACACGACGGCCTCGACACCGGCGGCCTTGGCACGCTCGGCGACCAGGGCGCCGACCTGCTTGGCCTGCGCGGACTTGTCGGCCTCGCCGCCACGGATCGACGCGTCCAGGGTGGACGCCGACGCCAGGGTGTGGCCCTTCAGGTCGTCGATCACCTGCGCCACGATGTGGCGGTTGGAGCGGGTCACGACCAGACGGGGGCGCTCCGCCGTACCGGAGATCCGCTTCCGGATCCGGATGTGACGGCGCTTGATCGCGGCGCGCTTGTAGGCGTCGCCCTTGAGGATCTTCTGCCCGTATGCCATGGCTTACTTACCCGCCTTTCCGACCTTGCGGCGGATGACTTCGCCCTCGTACTTGACGCCCTTGGCCTTGTACGGGTCGGGCTTGCGCAGCTTGCGGATGTTGGCCGCAACCTCGCCGACCTTCTGCTTGTCGATGCCCTCGACCGAGAAACGGGTCGGGGACTCCACCTTGAAGGTGATGCCCTCGGGGGCCTCGACCACGATCGGGTGGCTGTAACCGAGAGCGAACTCCAGGTTCGAACCCTTGGCGGTCACTCGGTAACCGACACCGCTGATCTCGAGCTTCTTCACGTAACCCTGGGTCACGCCGGTGATCATGTTCGCCACCAGCGTGCGGGAGAGGCCGTGCAGGGCCTTGCTCTGACGCTCGTCGTTCGGGCGCAGCACCTGAAGGGTGCCGTCCTCGCCCTTAGCGATGTCGATCGGCGCGGCAACGGTGTGGGTCAGCGAGCCCTTGGGGCCCTTGACCGAGACCGTGCGGCCGTCGATGGTGACGTCCACGCCGGCGGGAACCGCGATGGGGAGCTTGCCGATGCGCGACATAGCTGTTTCCTCCGTTCCCTTCTGCTACCAGACGTAGGCGAGGACTTCCCCACCCACGCCCTTCTTGCCGGCCTGCTTGTCGGTGAGGAGCCCGTGCGACGTGGAGATGATCGCCACGCCGAGGCCGCCGAGCACCTTCGGCAGGTTGGTGGACTTCGCGTACACCCGGAGACCGGGCTTGGAGATCCGCTTGATGCCCGCGATGGAGCGCTCACGGTTGGGGCCGAACTTCAGCTCCAGGACGAGGTTCTTGCCGACCTCGGCGTCCTCGACCTTCCAGCCCGTGATGAAGCCCTCCTGCTGGAGGATCTCCGCGATGTGAGACTTGATCTTGGAGTGCGGCATCGACACCGAGTCGTGGTACGCCGAGTTCGCGTTCCGCAGACGCGTCAGCATGTCTGCGATCGGATCAGTCATGGTCATGAATTGGCCTGTGGCCTTTCTCGCCGGGGTTTCCTATATGCGCCATCCCTCTCCCCGTACATGGACGGGACGGGTGCGGTGCGGGGACCTACGGCGTAGTAAGCAATTACTAGCGGACGCTGTCCGCGGGCGTTCAGGGCGGCAGAGGCCCAACCCTCCTAGCCTAAGCCATGAGGGCGGGCGCCCCTGCCGTCCCGGTTGCTTACCGAGAGGTCCAGGAATCCCTGAAAGTGGGGATTACCAGGAGCTCTTGGTCACGCCCGGCAGCTCGCCACGGTGAGCCATCTCACGAAGGCACACGCGGCAGAGGCCGAACTTGCGGTAAACGGAGTGCGGACGACCGCAGCGCTGGCAGCGGGTGTAGCCACGCACACCGAACTTGGGCTTGCGAGCAGCCTTCGCGATGAGAGCCTTCTTCGCCATCTCGCTCACGCCTCCTTGAACGGGAAGCCGAGGTGACGGAGAAGGGCACGGCCCTCTTCGTCGTTGGTCGCCGTGGTCACCACGGTGATGTCCATACCCCGGACGCGGTCGATCTTGTCCTGGTCGATCTCGTGGAACATGACCTGCTCCGTGAGACCGAAGGTGTAGTTGCCACGGCCGTCGAACTGCTTGGGGGACAGGCCGCGGAAGTCGCGGATGCGCGGCAGCGCGAGCGACAGGGTGCGGTCCAGGAACTCCCACATGCGGTCGCCACGGAGCGTGACGTGGGCACCGATCGGCTGACCCTCACGCAGCTTGAACTGCGCGATGGACTTGCGGGCCTTGGTGACGGCCGGCTTCTGACCGGTGATCGTGGTGAGGTCGCGGATGGCGCCCTCGATCAGCTTGGAGTCGCGGGCGGCGTCGCCCACACCCATGTTGACCACGATCTTGACGAGGCCCGGGACCTGCATGACGTTCTCGTACTTGAACTCGTCACGCAGCTTGCCCGCGATCTCCTCGCGGTACTTCTGCTTCAGACGCGGAGTGGTGGTGGTCGCCATCAGATGTCCTCACCCGTCCGCTTGGCAACGCGGATCTTGTTGCCCTCGTCGTCGAAGCGGTAGCCGACACGCGTGACGACCTTGTTGCCGTCCTTCTCCACGACCAGCTGGACGTTGGAGACGTGGATCGGCGCCTCGGTGGTCACGATGCCGCCGGCCTGGGAACCGCTGGCGGTCGGACCGGCCTTGGTGTGCTTCTTGACCCGGTTGACACCCTCGACCAGGACACGCTCCTCGCGCGGGTAAGCGGCAATGACCTTGCCCTGCTTGCCCTTGTCCTTGCCGGTGATGACCTGGACCAGGTCGCCCTTCTTGATCTTCATACTTACAGCACCTCCGGCGCGAGCGAGATGATCTTCATGAACTTCTTCTCGCGCAGCTCACGGCCGACCGGGCCGAAGATGCGGGTGCCGCGAGGGTCGCCGTCGTTCTTCAGAATGACGGCGGCGTTCTCGTCGAAGCGGATGTACGAGCCGTCCGGACGGCGGCGCTCCTTGACGGTGCGAACGATGACCGCCTTGACGACGTCACCCTTCTTCACGTTGCCACCGGGGATCGCGTCCTTGACGGTGGCGACGATGACGTCACCGATGCCCGCGTAGCGGCGACCGGAGCCACCGAGCACACGGATGCAAAGGATCTCCTTCGCACCAGTGTTGTCGGCGACACGCAGTCGCGACTCCTGCTGGATCACGTCTATCTCCTGAATGTCTGCCGGTTCCCCGGGGGCCGCTCACACGAGCGGCCCCCGGAGCCTGGCGGAACTGTCCTGCGAGGGGCGCCCCGCAGGAGAATTACTTGGCCTTCTCGAGGATCTCGACGACGCGCCAGCGCTTCGTCGCGGACAGCGGCCGGGTCTCCATGAGGAGGACGCGGTCGCCGACGCCCGCAGCGTTCTGCTCGTCGTGGGCCTTGAGCTTGTTCGTACGGCGGATGACCTTGCCGTACAGCGCGTGCTTCACACGGTCCTCGACGGCGACGACGACGGTCTTGTCCATCTTGTCGCTGACGACCAGACCCTCACGGGTCTTGCGGAATCCGCGTGCCTCGGTGTTCTCAGTCACGTTGCTCTCGCTCATCAGGCGCTCTCCACCGTCTCGATGCCCAGCTCGCGCTCACGCATCAGGGTGTAGATCCGCGCGATGTCCTTACGGACGGCCTTCAGCCGACCGTGGTTCTCGAGCTGACCCGTCGCCGCCTGGAAGCGGAGGTTGAACAGCTCTTCCTTGGCCTCGCGGAGCTTCGCCAGAAGCTCCTCGTTGCCCAGCTCGCGCAGCTCGGACGCCTTGGTACCGGCCGACATCACGCTTCACCTGCCTCGCGCTTGACGATCCGGCACTTCATCGGCAGCTTGTGGGCCGCACGCGTCAGCGCCTCACGGGCGATCTTCTCGTTGGGGTACGACAGCTCGAACATCACACGTCCGGGCTTGACGTTGGCGATCCACCACTCCGGAGAACCCTTACCGGAACCCATGCGGGTCTCGGCCGGCTTCTTGGTGAGGGGACGGTCCGGGTAGATGTTGATCCAGACCTTGCCGCCACGCTTGATGTGACGGGTCATCGCGATACGAGCCGCCTCGATCTGGCGGTTCGTCACGTAGGCCGGGGTCAGCGCCTGGATGCCGTACTCGCCGAACGCAACCTGCGTCCCACCCTTGGACATACCGTTGCGCTTCGGGTGGTGCTGCTTGCGGTGCTTGACCCTACGGGGGATCAGCATGACGGTCAGGCCTCCGTTCCGGTGCTCTCAGCCGGAGCGGCGGCGGGAGCCTCGGCCTTGGGGGCCTCGGCGCCGGCAGCCTGCTGCGGCTTGCGACCGCGCCGCTCGCCACCGCGGCCACCACGGGCCGGGCGGTCGGCGCCACCGCGGGCCGGGCGGTTACCCGCACGGGCGGCAGCGTTCTCGGCGCGGACCTCGGCGATGTTCTTGACGTCGCCCTTGTAGATCCAGACCTTCACACCGATGCGGCCGAAGGTCGTCTTGGCCTCGAAGAAGCCGTAGTCCACGTTCGCGCGGAGCGTGTGCAGGGGCACGCGGCCCTCGCGGTAGAACTCCGAGCGGGACATCTCGGCGCCGCCGAGGCGGCCACCGCACTGGATCTTGATGCCCTTGGCGCCGGCCTTCATGGCGGACTGCATGCTCTTGCGCATGGCCCGACGGAAGGAGACGCGGGAGGACAGCTGCTCGGCGACGGCCTGGGCCACCAGCTGAGCGTCCGTCTCCGGGTTCTTGACCTCGAGGATGTTCAGCTGGACCTGCTTGCCGGTCAGCTTCTCCAGGTCACCGCGGATGCGGTCGGCCTCGGCGCCGCGGCGGCCGATGACGATGCCCGGGCGAGCGGTGTGGATGTCCACGCGGACGCGGTCACGGGTGCGCTCGATCTCGACCTTGGAGATGCCGGCGCGCTCCATGCCGGACGTCATCATCCGACGGATGGCGACGTCTTCCTTGACGTAGTCCTTGTACAGCTTGTCGGCGTACCAACGCGACTTGAAGTCGGTCGTGACACCGAGCCGGAACCCATGCGGGTTTACCTTCTGGCCCATTACCGGGTTCCTTCCTTGCTGCTGACGACCACGGTGATGTGGCTGGTCCGCTTGCGGATCCGGTAGGCACGGCCCTGGGCGCGCGGACGGAACCGCTTCAGGGTCGGGCCCTCGTCGACGTAGGCCTCGGAAATGAAGAGGCTGTCGACATCGGTGTGGTCGTAGTTGTGCGCGGCGTTGGCGATGGCGCTGTCGAGCACCTTGCCGACCGGCACGGAGGCGGCCTGCGGAGCGAATCGCAGGACGGCCTGGGCCTCCGTGGCGTCCATGCCACGGATGAGGTCCACCACGCGGCGGGCCTTCATGGGCGTGACGCGGATGTACCGCGCCTGGGCCCTGGCTTCCATGGTTGTCCCTTCAGTTACTTACGTGTCTGAATGCGATCCGCTACTAGCGGCGCTTCGACTTCCGGTCTTCCTTGACGTGGCCCCGGAAGGTGCGCGTCGGCGAGAACTCGCCGAGCTTGTGGCCGACCATCGACTCGGTGACGAACACCGGGATGTGGGTCTTGCCGTTGTGCACCGCGATCGTGTGGCCGAGCATGGCCGGGACGATCATCGAGCGACGGGACCAGGTCTTGATGACGTTCTTGGTGCCGGCTTCGTTCTGCGTGTCCACCTTCTTCATCAGGTGGTCGTCGACGAAGGGCCCCTTCTTCAAGCTACGAGGCATCTCAACCCGTCCTTAGCGCTTCTTGTTCGTCTTGCGGCGGCGGACGATGTACTTGTTCGACGCCTTCTTGGGCGAACGAGTACGGCCTTCCTTCTTGCCCCACGGGGACACAGGGTGGCGACCACCGGAGGTCCGGCCCTCACCACCACCGTGCGGGTGGTCAACCGGGTTCATGACCACACCACGGACGGTCGGGCGAACGCCCAGCCACCGCTTGCGGCCTGCCTTGCCCCAGTTGATGTTGCTCTGCTCGGCGTTGCCGACCTCGCCGACGGTGGCGCGGCAGCGCACGTCGACCAGGCGGATCTCACCGGACGGCATGCGCAGGTGGGCGTAGGCGCCCTCCTTCGCGAGCAGCTGCACGGAGGCACCGGCGGAACGGGCGAACTTGGCACCGCCACCGGGACGGAGCTCGATCGCGTGGATCGTGGTACCGACCGGGATGTTGCGGAGGGCCAGGTTGTTGCCCGGCTTGATGTCGGCCCCGGGACCGTTCTCCACGGTGTCGCCCTGCTGGAGGTTGCGCGGGGCGAGGATGTAGCGCTTCTCGCCGTCGGCGTAGTGCAGCAGCGCGATGCGCGCGGTGCGGTTGGGGTCGTACTCGATGTGCGCGACCTTCGCCGGCACGCCGTCCTTGTCGTGACGACGGAAGTCGATCACACGGTAGGCGCGCTTGTGTCCGCCACCCTGGTGGCGAACGGTCACACGACCGGCGTTGTTACGGCCGCCCTTGCTGTGCAGGGGACGGACCAGCGACTTCTCCGGCGTGGACCGCGTGACCTCGACGAAGTCGGCAACGCTGGCGCCACGACGGCCCGGCGTAGTCGGCTTGTACTTGCGGATTCCCATTTCTCAGTCCTCGTCCGATATCGGACGATCCGACCCGCTTACGCGGTCGGACCGCCGAAGATGTCGATACGGTCGCCCTCGGCGAGGGTCACGATCGCGCGCTTCGTGGCCGCGCGCTGGCCGAAGCCGGTGCGGGTCCGCTTGCGCTTGCCCTGGCGGTTGATCGTGTTGACCCCGGTGACCTTGACGTCGAAGACCGCCTGGACGGCCTCCTTGATCTGGGTCTTGTTGGCACGCGGGTCGACGACGAACGTGTACTTGTTCTCGTCGAGGAGCGCGTAGCTCTTCTCGGAGACGACCGGCTTCAGCAGGACGTCACGGGGGTCCGTGTACGACTTGCTCAGCGGAGTCTCGACGGTGTTCTTGCCCTCGGTGGCGTGGCGACGCGCCTTGGCGACGCGCGCGGCCTTGGCGGCCTTGGCGGCCTTCGAGGCGATAGCGGGGTGACGGATGGCCATCAGACCTCGCTCCCTTCAATGTCGTTGGCCTTCGGGCCGGCGACGAAGGACTCGAAAGCGGCCTGGGTGAAGACCACGTCGTCCGAGACGAGAACGTCGTACGTGTTCAGCTGGCCCGGCTCCAGGATGTGGACCTGGGGCAGGTTGCGGGCGGACAGCCACGCGGCCTCGTCGGCGCGGTCGACGACCAGGAGCAGGTTCTTGCGCTCCGAGATCTTGCCGAACAGCGACTTGGCGGCCTTGGTGCTGGGGGTCTCGCCCTCGACCACGCCGGAGACGACGTGGATGCGGTTGTGACGCGCCCGGTCGGTGAGGGCACCGCGCAGGGCGGCGGCCTTCATCTTCTTCGGGGTCCGCTGCGAGTAGTCGCGCGGCACGGGACCGTGCACGACGCCACCACCGGCGAACTGCGGCGCGCGGGTCGAACCCTGACGGGCGCGACCGGTGCCCTTCTGGCGGTAAGGCTTCTTGCCACCACCACGGACTTCACCGCGGGTCTTGGTCTTGTGCGTGCCCTGACGGGCGGCAGCCAGCTGCGCGACGACGACCTGGTGGATCAGCGGAACGCTGACCTTGGCGTCGAAGATCTCCGCGGGGAGCTCGACGGAACCGGCCTTCTCGCCCGCCGGCGAAAGGATGTCAACAGTGCTCATCGGTTACCTCAGGCCCCCTTGGCCGCGGTGCGGACCAGGACGAGGCCGCCGTTCGGACCGGGAACCGCGCCCTTGATGAGCAGCAGACCCTTCTCCGCGTCAACGGCGTGGACGGTCAGGTTCTGGGTGGTGACCCGCTCGTTGCCCATACGACCCGCCATGCGGAGGCCCTTGAACACACGGCCCGGGGTGGCGCAGCCACCGATGGAACCGGGGGAGCGGTGCTTGCGCTGGGTGCCGTGTCCGGCGCCGAGGCCACGGAAGTTGTGGCGCTTCATGACACCGGCGAAGCCCTTGCCCTTGCTCTTGCCGGTGACGTCGACCTTGGTACCGGCCTCGAACACCTCAGCGGTGATCTCCTGGCCGAGCGTGTACTCGGAGGCGTCCGCGGTGCGGATCTCGACGAGGTGACGACGCGGGGTGACGTCGGCCTTGGCGAAGTGGCCCTTGAGGGGCTTGTTCACCTTGCGCGGGTCGATCTCGCCGAAGGCGATCTGGACCGACTCGTAGCCGTCAGTGTCATTCGTACGGACCTGGGTGACGACGTTGGGCCCGGCCTTGACGACGGTGACGGGAACAACGCGGTTGTTCTCGTCCCACACCTGCGTCATACCGAGCTTCTCGCCCAGGATGCCCTTGATCTGCTTAGCCATTCTCAGATCACCGGCCTCAGAGCTTGATCTCGATGTCGACACCGGCCGGCAGGTCGAGTCGCATCAGAGAGTCAACGGTCTTGGGGGTCGGGTCGAGGATGTCGATCAGGCGCTTGTGCGTGCGCATCTCGAAGTGCTCGCGCGAGTCCTTGTACTTGTGCGGCGACTTGATGACGCAGTACACGTTCTTCTCAGTGGGCAGCGGCACCGGGCCCGCGACCGACGCACCGGTACGGGTCACCGTCTCGACGATCTTCTTCGCCGAAGAGTCGATGACCTCGTGGTCGTAGGCCTTGAGCCGGATGCGGATCTTCTGTCCCGCCATGGCTACTCAGTAGTCCTGTCTCTTCTCACGCTCTGGAACCCGGTGTTTCCTGCATGTCACCCTCGTTCTCCGACCCACGCGGTCGGGCGTGTCGCGCTCCCGCTGACACAGATGTCCCTTGTTCGAACATCCCTGCGGGATTGACACGGCCCTTCCGGAACCGCGGACCGGGGACCTCGGGCCCACCGGGCGCCTGGCCGGTGCCGCGCCCACGCTTCCCGGAAGATTCCCGTACGTCCGCCCCAGTGCTGCCCGAAGGCAGTTAGGGCGACGAGTACTGTGGGACTCGCTTCCGGTCCTCCCGGCGGGAGGCGCGCAGCATCAACACTCGACCGAGCAACTCGGACAGTCTGCCATATGGGGCAGGTGCTCCGCCAATCGAGCCGAAGAGATTACCCCCAAGGTGACGTAGGTCAAACCGGAAGGCTGCACGCGCGGCTAGGAGACCGAGCCGGCCGAAGGCCCCGGAGCGGGGCCGGAGGGCGGTGGGCCCCACGGCTGGGGCGGGACCCACGCGGCGGCATGCCGGCGGCGATGGCGGCTGCGCCGGACGGCAGTGATGACGATGATGGTCACGGATACGGTGAAAGCGGCGAGGAAGCAACCGATCCCTGCGGCGATGCCGCCGATCGTGGCCCCCACTCGGGGCTTGTCCCCCAGCGCGAACTCGGCCGGCAGTTGCGATGTGCAGATGATCGAGTACTCGCCACTGCCACCGGGCTCCACCTCGAAGACGCGCTCCCAGGTGCGGGACCCCAGCGTGATGCGGAACGTGCTGTCCGGCTGGGTCATGGAGCCGGACCTCATCTCCGGAATCCGGCACTCGACGTGACCCTGGCCGGACTGGGACACGTAGATCGCCTTGGTCTCTCCGCGCACGAAACCGAACGTCCGCGCCTCACCGCTGGAGAAGCTCCGGGCCGTGTCGATCGAGTGCACCGTGTCCTTGACCGTCGACACGAAGAAGGCGGTACCGACACCGACCAGGACGATGCCCAGCAACGCGGCCACCAGGTACCAGATACGCCGAGGCCGCAAGTCCTTCGCCGGGATGTTCGGCGGCGGGGGCGGCGGGCCGCCATAGGGCGGCCCCCACGGGTACGGGTTCTGTATCGCCATAGGGGTGCATCGTACGCAGTCACCGGCCCCTGTCAGGGACGGATGCCGGTCGCGTAGCTCAGGAAGTCCGCCCAGGCGGTGGCCGGGAAGGCGAGGCGGGGGCCTTCGGGATTCTTGGAGTCGCGGATGTGGATGGTGGTGGGGGTGGGGGCGACTTCGAGGCAGTCGTTGCCGTTGCTGCTGTCGCTGTAGCTGCTCTTGAACCAGTGGAGTTCCGGGGTGCTCATAGTTCTCCCAGCGTTTGCTCGATGAAGACCAGAGACTCCTCTGGCGTCAGCGCCTGAGCCCGGATGATGCCATAGCGCAGGTCGAGGACACGGAGCTGCCTCGGGTTCGAGACCGGGCGGCCCGAGAAGTCACCGTCCGTACGGCCCATCCCCGTTCCGTCCGCGAACTTCAGCACTTGGATCCGGCCCCCCGTTCCAGGGTGGTTCGCGCGGGCGGTCGGCATCACTTGAAGCTCCACGAAAGGCAACCGGGCCACCTCCAGCATGTGTTCGAGCTGCCGGCGCAACACCATTGTGTCCCCGACCGGGCGCCGTAGCGTCACCTCCTCCTGGACGAAGCTGAACTCTGGTGCGGGCGAGCGCTCGAAGACGGCCTTCCGGGCCATGCGCCCGGCCACCATGCGCTCCAGCAGGTCCGGTGAGTAGGCCGGACGCCAGGTGCGAAGCAGCGCTCGCGCGTACTCCTCCGTCTGCAACAGACCATGGATGTTGTGGTTGCTGTACAGCGACATCTCCACCGCCCGCCCCTCCATCTCCGCCAGCTCCCGCACCTTCTTGGGATAGCGGGCCTTCTTCATGTCCTCCGTGAAGGCCCTCAGATGCCCCTGCGCCTTCAGGAACGTGTCCGCCCTGTCCAGCAACTCCGGCCGGGGAATTCGTGCCCCTCGCTCGATCTTGCGGATCATGTCCTCGCCGTACCCCATGGCCTCGCCCAGCTCGGGCGCCGAGACCCCGGCCGCCTCCCGGCAGACCTTGAGCAGGCGCCCCACCGCCTGGACCACCGGCTCGATCTCGTCGCCCGGCTCGACGTCCCAGCCGGCCTCGTCCACTCCCTCACCCATCGCTCCTCCTCCGGCGCGCACTCGTACCCGTAACAACGCCCGAGACAGCCGAGACAGCCGAGACAAAGCCGGGACAGTCACCGTACGTACAGGCGCAGTCACTCCCTTCACGGAAGCAGAATCCGCCACGCTCAGTGACATGAATCAAGAAACGGCTGCTCCTGAAAACCAACTCAACGGGCACATCCCTCACTTCAGCGTCCGCCTGTCCCCCACGCCACGCGGAGCCCGCCTGGCCCGGCTGCTCGCCGAGCAGCAACTTCGGACGTGGGGGCTGCCGTTGGAGACGCCGACGCAGATCGTCGCCGAACTCGCCGCCAACGCAGCCACCCACGGCCGCGTCCCCGGCCGCGACTTCCAGCTGCTGCTCTACGTCGTCGGCGGCACGCTCCGCATCGAGGTCACCGACACTCGCGGTGACCGACTCCCCCGGCTCGCACGCCCGGCCGAGGAGGGCGAGTCAGGTCGCGGCCTCGTGCTCGTGGCGGCTCTCGCCGACCGCTGGGGCGTCACCCAGGGACGGCACCCGCGCAAGACCGTCTGGGCGGAGGTCGCTCTCCCCGCACCGGAACCCGACTCCCCTTGCTCCGGTACCACGGGCGGCTTCTCCCCAAGGAACAGCAAGATCAAAGAACCCCACCAAGCCCCACCCCTCCCGCCCACGGCGCACACTCACCCACGAGGGTGAATACGACCAACTCGGCTGGATTTCGGCCGGGTTGCCTGCCTTACGCTCGGCGCGAGACCACCGCAGACATGAGTCGGCCCTCGCCGGGAGTAGCGATCCCAGTGCGAGGGCCTGACCACCGAGGAAGGCTCCAACTTCCCGATGGACACGGAAAACCCTAGCGTGCCCACGCACGCCCAGTCCCCCATTGCCGCCGACAACCACCCGAACCGGGCCCATCACAGCGGTGGGCTCATCCACGAGCACACCCGCCACACCACCCGGTTCACGGTGATCGGCAACCACCTCGCCCAGCACCCGGACCTCTCCCTGCTCGCGATCGGCCTGGCCTGCCACATCCAGTCGCTGCCGCCCGGCGCCCGCGTCGACATCAAGACCCTCGCCGCCCGCTTCCCCGAGGGCGCGACCCGTATCGCCGCCGCCCTGCGCGAGCTGGAGGCCCACGGCTACCTGCGCCGCGAACGCGCCCGCGTCCCCGGCGGACGGATCGTCACCCGCACGGTCTCCTGCAACCAGCCGGGCCGCCGGCGTGAGGCGTCCGAGGCCCCGCAGACGCGCCGCGCGGCCACCGCAGCGCGGCAGAAGCCCGCCCGGCGCCGCGCCCTCCCCGCTGTGCCGAAGCCCGCGTACACCTCCCCCGCCCTCCTCCGGGCGGCGACCGACGTCCTCGCCGGCCTCCGCCGCACGGACCCCCGCCTGCTCCTGTCCGCCGCCGACGCCGAGCACCTCGCGCCCGGTGTCGTGGCCTGGCTGGAGCGGGACCTCACCCCCACCGCCGTACGCCACGCTCTGACCAGCGACCTGCCGCCGGAACCCCTGATCCGTCCGGCCGCCCTCCTCGCCCACCGCCTGGCGGCCAAGCTCCCGCCCCTGCCCCCGTACCGCGCGCCCGAGCCGCCCCCGGCCGTCCGGCACCCCCTCCAGACCTGCGACGACTGCGACCGAGCCTTCCGCGCGCCACGACCGGGCCGCTGCCGCGACTGCCGGACCGACCTCCAGGAGGCCGCCTAGCATGAAAGCGACGATCCTTGCCCCTGGGCACAGACGACGAGGAGCGAGCGCCATGCCCATCGCACCGGGCAACGCGCGGCGGGGCGCTCTCCACCGCTACCGAGCCATGCGGGATTTCGTCCAGTCCGCGGACGACACCCTGCCCGGCAAGTTCGAGATCACCCAGGAAGGGATCGTCCACGACATGGTGGCGCCCGTCGGTCCGCATGAGCTGACCACTGTGCACCTGCGGAGGCGCCTGGAAAGGGTGATGCCGGAGGAGATCGTGGCTCCCACAGGCGAACCGGATGTCGAGGATTGAGTCCCAGGGCCTCATGCGCCGACCTGACATCATGGTGATCACCATGGCGGACATGGACGTCCCGGGTTCCTTCGATCCCCGCACTCTCATCGCCGCCATCGAGATCGTCTCCCGCTCCAACCCGGACAACGACTGGGTGGGCAAGGTCCGCGACTACCCTCTGATGGGTGTCCCGGTCTACGCGGTCTTCGACCCCCGCACCGGCACCGGCGCCGTCTTCACAGACATCCACCCCACCCCGGACGGCCCCCGCCACGCCACACGCAAGGACTTCGTCTACGGCGAGGACGTGACGATCGCCGACTGGACGATCTCGACGGAGGGTCTGCCGCTCTACGGGTGACCCTCCCCCACCCGCAGGCTCTCCAGCGGACCCAGGTACAGCTCCGGCAGCCCGCCCCTGTCGATCAGCAGGCGCTGCACCACCACCGTCGGGTCCACCATCCAGAACTTCAGCCGGTGGACGCCCGGCTTCGTCACGGTGTGCGTGGTCGCCGTCGCGTTGACGTTGTCCGAGGTGTGCCGGGCCCACACCGTGTTCAGCGCGCCGTCGTCCGCGCCCGCCGTGATGTCCACGGTCCGGATCGGGCCGTCGTCGAGGGAGACGCCGTAGCGAAGGCCGGACGCGGAGGGCAGGGCCGGGTTGCGGGGGGACAGGTGGGCCCAGACCGTCACCTCGCCGGGGGCGGACAGCAGCGTCACCTCGTACTCCAGGCGAGGTGAGTCGCCGCCCGGAGTACGGCTCGGGGACGTCACCGGCCACGGGGTCATGCCCGCGCCGGTCCGTCCGATGCCGTCGATCAGGCGCCACTGTCCGACTGCCCGGTCGTAGTGCTCGGCGTCGATCGCCACGTAGCCGCCGGCCTCCACGAAACCCCGCACCCGCACGCCCGACGGGCGTTCCGCCACGCAGCGGACCGGGACCGACGCACCGGCCCCGTGGACCGTCAGGGTCGCCTCCGCCCGCCCGGCCGGTGCCCGGGACCAGTCCACCTCCACCTCCAGCCGGACCTGCTGGTCCACCCGGCCGCGCGGGCGGTCCACCCGCAGCCAGGGCGCCGAGACCGAGACCTCGTACGGGAAGGGCGTACGGCCCCGGTTGAAGATCTCCACATACTGCTGGGGGCGGGTCTGGTACGGGCTGAACGGTGGCAGCGACGCGGCCGAGGAGGAGCCTCCCGGCCACCACTCCCCCGCGTCTTCGGCCCCGTCCACGGACACGCCCAGCTCCGCACCCGAGGGCACCTCGATGCGCCGCACCGCGGGGAACAGCACATCCGGCAGCGCCACGTTGTCCTTCTCCGGCTGCTGCCAGCCCGCGTTGGGGCCGTAGCGGTCGACGTCCCCGTAGTCGATGTGCGGCTGGGTCTGGAAGCCCTGCCATTTGCCGTCGGCGACACGGGAGTTGAAGCGGTCGGCGAGGGCGAAGTCGTGGCCGAGGGCGGCTTCCGCCTGTGCCGCGCGGTCGTTCGTCGCGGCCCGGCCCTGTGCCGCGTACAGCAGGTTCGTGAACTCCGCTGCCCGCAGCGCGTACAGGTTCGCGGTCGCCGTGACCGCGTAACCGGCCAGTTCGAACCACGCGTCCCGCAGCCGCCCCGGCAGTCTGCGCTCGACGCGTTCCGCGCGGCGGCCCAGCGCGCGCCACTGTTCGGTGACCCGTTCCAGTTCCCGGTGCGCGAAGTAGTACGGGCTCTGCTGGTCGTCGTACACGACCTGGTCGCCGGAGAGGGTGATCCGTCGGTTCAGCAGCTCCGGTTTGCGGCGGGCCTGGAGCCGGCCGTAGGCCGCGAGCAGCGAGGCGATCTCCTTCGCCTGTGCCTCCCCGAAGTTCTGGCGGGCGTAGCGCTCCTCCCATGCGCCGAGGCGCTCCAGCGGCCAGGCGTCGGGATTCCAGGCGTAGGTGAGGAAGAACTCCGTCGGCAGCTCGTTGCCCTTCAGATCGCCGACGTTGACCACCCACAGGCCGTGGTTGCCGTAGGCGTGCGCCTGGTGGAGCTGGTCCCAGACGTTTCTGAGGTTCGCGGTGTCGACCCACTTGTAGTTGCGGCCGGCGCCGACGTAGTCGAAGTGGTAGTAGAGGCCGTAGCCGCCGGGGCGGGGGCTGTCCGGGTGTTTGCGGATGTTGCCCCAGTTGTCGTCCGTGAGGACCACGGTGACGTCGTCGGGGGCGCGCAGGCCCCGGTCCCAGTAGCGCTGGACCTCCTTGTAGAGGGTCCAGACCTGGGGCGTCTCGGCCGCCGGCCTGCCGGTCACCTCCTCGATGATGCGGCGCTGGTCGGTGATGATCTGCTGCATGAGTTCGATGCCGTCGCCGTCGGGCAGGCCGGTGTCGCCGTTGCCGCGCATGCCGAGGGTCACGACGCCCTCGAAGCCCTGGTCGACCATGCGCTGGATGCCGGCGCGCCAGTACGCGCGGATCGCCTCCGCGTTGCGGCGGTACGACCATTCGCCGGTGCCCCCGTAGGGGTCTGTCCCGGAGCCGGCGTGCCGGTTCCACTCCTCGATGCCGCGCATCATCGGCGCCTCGTGGGATGTGCCCATGACGATGCCGTACTCGGCCGCCCGCCGGTGGTTGTCCGGGTCGTCTTCCGCGAACGCCCGGCCCCAGACCGCCGGCCAGAGGTAGTTGCCCTTCAGGCGCAGCAGGACCTCGAAGACCTTCGCGTAGAGGTCGGCGGTGAAGCCGCCGGGGTAGCCCGGCGCCTTGCCCGGGCCGAAGTACGCCGGCGCCCAGGTGCCGAGGGCCGGGTTCTCGTCGTTGACGAAGATGCCCCGGTACTTGACCGCCGGGGTGCCCTGGGTGAAGCGGCCGGCCTTCACCCACACCGCGTCGCGCCGGGCCGGCGGTACGTCGTCCCACCAGTGCCAGGGCGAGACGCCGAGGCCGTACGAGACGTCGTACGCCCCGAAGATCGTGCCCCGTGGATCGCTGCCCGCGATGACGAACGCCCGCTCCACACCGGGCATCGGGTGCTCCACGACCGTCTCCAGCGAGGTCTCCCACCGGCCCCGCACGCCCGTGACGTCGAGCTTCCCGGACCGGATCAGGCCGTCGATCAGCGGGCTGCGGCCGATCGTGCCGAGCAGGACCGGGAAGCGGCCGATCGTCGTGCCCGAGTGGACGCCGGTGACGCGCGCGAGGTCGTCCCGGAGGTCCCCCGCCACCCGTACGACCCCGGGATGGTCCTCGGGACTCACCACCACGGGCGCGCCGACCAGGGAGAACACCCCGCCTGTGAACGAGATGTACGACCCCGGGTCCGTCACCCGGAGCCCGTCCCCGGTGGCGGCGGACGCGGTTCCCGACGCTCCCATGGGCATGGCGGCCAGCCCGGCGCCCAGGACCGTCCCGCCGAGCACCGTCCTACGGCTGACGTGCGCAGACGACATACCTCACCCCTCCAGCCCCTCCAGCCCCCATTTGCTCACCGGCATGACAAATAGTGGGGGGAGGCAGGGACGGGGGGAACGGGTCGTACGCGCCGAATAGTTTCGAAGCCGTCAGTACGCCGCGCCCGCGAGCATGAAGCCGTCCTCCGGCACCAGATTGTTCGCGCTGAGCAGGTTGCCGCCCAGCGGGAGGCCGATCGACCTGCGCTGCGCCCCGATACCCGGATCACGCACCGACACGGTCAGGGTGTAGGCCGGCTCTCCGGTGATGGTGTTCGAGGAGTCGGTCGGTGCCTGAAGCGCCTTCATCACGTCCTTCGCGTCCTGACCGGGGCACAGCGCGTCCAGCGGCAGGGACACCTCGGCACCGTCACCGGTGCCGGACTTCGTGGCGGAATCCCAGGTGACGGGCAGGCCGTGCGCGCCGCCAACCAGTCCGTCCGGGCCCTCGATCTCGACGGCGACACCCTCGCCGCCCAGGGTCCGCGACAGTTCCAGTGACCCCTTTGGGCCCGGTGCGAAGAGCAGGCCGATGGTGAAGCGGCCGGGGGCGCGGGGCAGCTTCTCGTAGCCGTAGGAGCCGAGTACGAGCTGCGGGCCGGGCGTCGGGGCGGTGGACTGCGCCGCGGGAGGTGCGGACGCGGACGCGGGCAGCGGGAAGTAGTGATAGTCCTTGGCCCCGCACCGGCCGCCGTCGGAGAAACCGCCTCCCGGCAGCGCGATCGTGCGGGCCGGGCCCGACGCGGCCGAGGCGCCCCAGGAGAACAGGCCCTGCTGCCAGGCCATGGTGATCACCACGGCCGCCACGGCCAGCCAGGGGACGACGGCCTGGAGCCCCGCGTGTATCAAGGTCCTCTTCCTCACCCGGAGAACCGTATGCGGTGCCGGGCGGGACATACGAAGAGGCCCGTACGACCGGAGTCGTACGGGCCTCTCGCAGGTCGAGACCTTCGGGTCAGGCACTGACCCTCAAGTCATCAAGCCCTCAAGCAAGCGGAACCTACTTGACGATCTTGGTGACCTGGCCGGCGCCCACGGTGCGGCCACCCTCACGGATGGCGAACTTCAGGCCCTCTTCCATGGCGACGGGCTGGATGAGCTCCACCTTCATCTCGGTGTTGTCACCCGGCATGACCATCTCGGTGCCCTCGGGGAGGGTCACCACGCCGGTCACGTCCGTCGTACGGAAGTAGAACTGCGGACGGTAGTTGTTGAAGAACGGCGTGTGGCGGCCACCCTCGTCCTTGGACAGGATGTAGGCCTGCGCCTCGAACTCGGTGTGCGGGGTGACCGAGCCCGGCTTGATGATGACCTGGCCGCGCTCGACGTCCTCGCGCTTGATGCCACGGAGGAGCAGACCGACGTTCTCACCGGCCTGGCCCTCGTCGAGCAGCTTGCGGAACATCTCGATGCCGGTGACCGTGGTGGAGGTCTTCTCGGTCTTGATGCCGATGATGTCGACGTTCTCGTTGACCTTGAGGACACCACGCTCGATACGGCCGGTGACGACCGTACCGCGACCGGTGATGGTGAAGACGTCCTCGATCGGCATGAGGAACGGCTTGTCGACGTCGCGCTCCGGCTGCGGGATCGACTCGTCGACGGCCTTCATCAGGTTGAGGACGGAGTCCACCCACTCCTGCTCGCCCTCGAGGGCCTTGAGCGCGGAGACCTTGACGACCGGGACGTCGTCGCCGGGGAACTCGTACTCGGAGAGGAGCTCACGGACCTCGAGCTCGACGAGCTCCAGGATCTCCTCGTCGTCCACCATGTCGGCCTTGTTCAGGGCGACGACGATGTACGGAACGCCGACCTGGCGGGCCAGGAGCACGTGCTCCTTGGTCTGCGGCATCGGGCCGTCGGTCGCGGCGACCACCAGGATCGCGCCGTCCATCTGCGCGGCACCGGTGATCATGTTCTTGATGTAGTCCGCGTGACCCGGGCAGTCGACGTGGGCGTAGTGACGCGCCTCGGTCTGGTACTCGACGTGCGCGATGGAGATGGTGATACCGCGCTGACGCTCCTCAGGAGCCTTGTCGATGTTGTCGAACGGGGTGGCCTCGTTCAGGTCCGGGTACGCGTCGTGCAGCACCTTGGTAATGGCGGCCGTGAGGGTCGTCTTACCGTGGTCGATGTGACCGATGGTGCCGATGTTGACGTGCGGCTTAGTCCGCTCGAACTTCGCCTTCGCCACTGGGGTCCTCCTGTGGAGTGGTTCTGTACGCC
This sequence comes from Streptomyces sp. NPDC029138, assembly GCF_055564375.1. Classification (NCBI taxonomy): domain Bacteria; kingdom Bacillati; phylum Actinomycetota; class Actinomycetes; order Kitasatosporales; family Streptomycetaceae; genus Streptomyces; species Streptomyces sp. NPDC029138. The sequence goes on along the minus strand of NZ_JBVHWM010000001.1, from coordinate 150,616 downwards.
TTACTTCATCGGCGCCAGGTGATCTTTGCTGTAAAGGCCCGGAACCCGGGGCAAACGCTCACGATTGCGGACGTTTGCCCCTGGAGGCTCCGGAGTCAAGCCTACGGCGTGTGAACGCGGTGCGTTACTCGCCCTTGGCCTTCGCGATGATCTCCTCGGCGACGTTCCGCGGAACCTCGGCGTAGGAGTCGAACTGCATCGAGTAGCTTGCGCGACCCGACGTCTTGCTGCGGAGGTCGCCGACGTAGCCGAACATCTCCGACAGGGGCACGAGGCCCTTCACGACGCGGGCACCAGCCCGCTCCTCCATGGCCTGGATCTGGCCACGGCGGGAGTTGATGTCGCCGATGACCTCGCCCATGTAGTCCTCGGGCGTGGTGACCTCGACGGCCATCATCGGCTCGAGCAGCACGGGCTTGGCCTTGCGCGCGGCCTCCTTGAAGGCCTGCGAACCGGCGATCTTGAAGGCGAGTTCGGAGGAGTCGACCTCGTGGTAGGCACCGTCCAGCAGGATGACCCGGACACCGGTCATCTCGTAGCCGGCGAGGATACCGAACTGCATGGCCTCCTGCGCACCGGCGTCCACCGAAGGGATGTACTCCTTCGGGATACGGCCACCGGTGACCTGGTTCACGAACTCGTACGCCATGTCGCCACTCTCGATCGGCTCGATCGAGATGATGACGCGACCGAACTGGCCGGTGCCACCCGTCTGCTTCTTGTGGGTGTACTCGACCTTGTCGACCTTCTGGCGAATGGTCTCGCGGTACGCGACCTGCGGCTTGCCGACGTTGGCCTCGACCTTGAACTCGCGCCTCATCCGGTCGACCAGCACCTCGAGGTGCAGCTCGCCCATACCGCCGATGACGGTCTGGCCGGTCTCCTCGTTGGTGTGCACCTGGAAGGAGGGGTCCTCCTCCGCGAGACGCTGGATGGCGACACCCAGCTTCTCCTGGTCACCCTTGGACTTGGGCTCGATCGCGACCTCGATGACCGGCGCCGGGAAGTCCATGGACTCCAGGATCACCGGGTTCTTCTCGTCGGACAGCGTCTCACCGGTGGTGGTCTGCTTCAGGCCCATGACGGCGACGATGTCACCGGCGCCCACCGACTCGATCTCCTCACGCTTGTTGGCGTGCATGCGGTAGATCTTGCCGATGCGCTCCTTGCGGCCCTTGACGGAGTTCAGCACGGCGGTGCCGGACTCCAGGCGGCCGGAGTACACGCGGACGAAGGTGAGCTTGCCCAGGTGCGGGTCGCTCATGATCTTGAACGCCAGCGCGGACAGCGGCTCGTCGTCGGACGGCTTGCGCTTGATGACCGTCTCCGGGTCCTTGACGTCGTGGCCCTCGATGGCCTCGATGTCGACCGGGGACGGCAGGTAGCGCACGACCGCGTCGAGCAGGGGCTGGACGCCCTTGTTCTTGAACGCGGTGCCGCAGAACACCGGGGTGACGGTGGTGCCGGTGCCCTTGCCGGACGCGATGGTGATACGACGGATCGCGGCGTACAGCTGCTCCTCGGTGGGCTCCTCGCCCTCCAGGTACAGCTCCATGATCTCTTCGTCGTTCTCGGCGACGGCCTCGACCAGCTTGCCGCGCCACTCCTCGGCGGCCTCGGTGTGCGTGGCGGGGATGTCGACGGTGTCGTACATCTCGCCCTTGGTCGCCTCGGCCGACCAGACCAGGGCCTTCATCGTCACCAGGTCGACGACGCCCTTGAAGTCCGCCTCGGCACCGATCGGCAGCTGCATGACCAGCGGCTGCGCGCCCAGGCGGTCGGAGATCATGTCGACACAGCGGTGGAACTCGGCACCGGTGCGGTCGAGCTTGTTGACGAAGCAGATACGCGGAACGCCGTAGCGGTCCGCCTGACGCCACACCGTCTCGGACTGGGGCTCAACGCCGGCGACGCCGTCGAACACCGTGACAGCACCGTCGAGCACACGCAGGGAGCGCTCCACCTCGACGGTGAAGTCGACGTGACCCGGCGTGTCGATGATGTTGATGGTGTGGTCGACGTCCGCCAGCGACCAGTGACAGGTGGTGGCAGCAGAGGTGATCGTGATGCCACGCTCCTGCTCCTGCTCCATCCAGTCCATGGTGGCAGCGCCGTCGTGGACCTCACCGATCTTGTAAGACACACCGGTGTAGAACAGGATCCGCTCGGTGGTGGTCGTCTTGCCCGCGTCGATGTGGGCCATGATCCCGATGTTCCGGACCCTGGCCAGGTCAAGTGAAGTGGTAGCCATAAGGCTTCAGTCTTCTCTCGGTCTCGATGTGGGTAGCGACTACCAGCGGTAGTGCGCGAAGGCCTTGTTGGACTCGGCCATCTTGTGGGTGTCCTCGCGCTTCTTCACGGCCGCACCGAGGCCGTTGGAGGCGTCGAGAAGCTCGTTGAGGAGACGCTCGGTCATGGTCTTCTCGCGACGGGCGCGGGAGTAACCGACCAGCCAGCGCAGCGCCAGGGTGTTGGCACGGCCGGGCTTGACCTCGACCGGCACCTGGTAGGTGGCGCCACCGACACGGCGGGACTTGACCTCGAGGGTCGGCTTGATGTTCTCGAGAGCGCGCTTGAGCGTGATGACCGGGTCGTTGCCGGTCTTCTCGCGCAGGCCCTCCATGGCGCCGTAGACGATGCGCTCGGCGGTGGAGCGCTTGCCGTTCAGCAGCACCTTGTTGATCAGGGAGGTCACCAGAGGAGAGCCGTAGACCGGGTCGATGATGACCGGGCGCTTCGGGGCGGGGCCCTTACGAGGCATTCTTACTTCTCCTTCTTGGCGCCGTAACGGCTGCGAGCCTGCTTGCGGTTCTTGACACCCTGGGTGTCGAGCGAGCCGCGGATGATCTTGTAGCGAACACCCGGCAGGTCCTTCACACGGCCGCCGCGCACGAGCACGATGGAGTGCTCCTGCAGGTTGTGTCCCTCACCCGGAATGTAAGCGGTGACCTCGATGCCGCTGGTCAGACGCACACGCGCGACCTTGCGGAGGGCCGAGTTCGGCTTCTTCGGGGTGGTCGTGAACACACGCGTGCAGACGCCGCGACGCTGAGGGGAACCCTCGAGTGCGGGCGTCTTGTTCTTCTCGACCTTGTCCTGCCGGCCCTTGCGGACCAGCTGCTGGATCGTAGGCACTACTTCTCCGGTTTCTGTGTGCCGATGGGTACAGCTAACCTGGAACGTCGCCGACCCACGCGGTCGGGTGTGTCGAATCCGCCAGACTCCCGCCGCAAGGCGAAAAGGGCGCAGATTACGGTGGCCGGTCACGGCTCGCCATGCGGTTTGCAGGCACGCACAGGAGCCAGGGCACACCCCAGGCACAAGGTCTGAGCGTACCTACCTCATTCGCTGCGGTCAAAACAAATGGGGTCCGGACGCCTCGCCCTGCGAGGAATGTCAAGTCCCCGTACCCTAGGTGATCTTCGAATCCGTGATGTGGGCGACATCCCGGACGCTCGCCGGCGCTCGGCCGTGCCGCGCCCTGCGGCCCCCTGGAGCCGTGTGCTGTGCCCGTTCCCGGCAGGCTGGTGGCTCGGCTCCCTGTCGCCCCTGACCGTGGCCGTGGGCGCCATGGCGGCCTTCTTCGCCGTCCAGCCGCGCCCGGCCCCCAGCGAGGTCACACAGACGACCCGGACAACGCCGAAGGGCGGCCACCCCGTGAGGTGGCCGCCCTTCAGTGGACGTACGCCTTACTGGTTGTACGGACCGTAGTCGTAGTCCTCCAGCGGCACGGCCTGGCCGGAGCCCGTGCCGAACGGCGAGTAGTCGATGTCGTCGTAGCCGACGGCCGAGTACATCGCGGCCTTGGCCTCCTCGGTCGGCTCGACCCGGATGTTGCGGTAGCGGGACAGACCCGTACCGGCCGGGATGAGCTTACCGATGATGACGTTCTCCTTGAGGCCGATGAGGCTGTCGGACTTGGCGTTGATCGCCGCGTCCGTCAGGACTCGGGTCGTCTCCTGGAAGGAGGCGGCCGACAGCCAGGATTCCGTCGCCAGCGAGGCCTTGGTGATACCCATCAGCTGCGGACGACCGGAGGCCGGGTGACCGCCCTCCTGGACCACACGACGGTTCTCCTGCTCGAAGCGGGAGCGCTCGACCAGCTCGCCGGGCAGCAGCTCGGCGTCGCCGGACTCGATGATCGTCACGCGGCGCAGCATCTGCCGGATGATGATCTCGATGTGCTTGTCGTGGATCGACACACCCTGCGAGTTGTAGACCTTCTGGACCTCGCCGACCAGGTGGACCTGGACGGCACGCTGACCCAGGATGCGCAGCACGTCGTGCGGGTTGGTGGCACCCACGGTGAGCTGCTGGCCCACCTCGACGTGGTCGCCCTCGCGGACCAGGACCTTGGCACGCTTCGAGATCGGGTACGCCGTCTCGTCGCTGCCGTCGTCCGGGGTGACGACGATCTTCTTGGTCTTCTCGGTCTCCTCGATCCGGACCCGGCCGGAGGCCTCGGAGATCGGGGCGACACCCTTCGGGGTACGGGCCTCGAAGAGCTCGACGACACGCGGCAGACCCTGGGTGATGTCGTCACCGGCCACACCACCGGTGTGGAAGGTACGCATCGTCAGCTGGGTACCGGGCTCACCGATGGACTGGGCGGCGATGATGCCGACCGCCTCACCGATGTCGACCAGCTTGCCGGTGGCCAGCGAGCGGCCGTAGCACATCGCGCAGGTACCGACGGCGGACTCGCAGGTCAGGACCGAGCGGGTCTTGACCTCCTCGACGCCACGGCCGACCAGTTCCTCGATGAGGACGTCGCCCAGGTCGGTGCCGGCCGGGGCCAGCACCTGGCCGTCGACCACGATGTCCTCGGCGAGGCAGCGCGCGTACACGGACGTCTCGACGTTCTCCGTCTTGCGCAGCGTGCCGTCGGCGGCACGGTCGGCGATCCGCAGCCGCAGGCCACGGTCGGTGCCGCAGTCCTCCTCGCGGATGATGACGTCCTGCGAGACGTCGACCAGACGACGGGTCAGGTAACCCGAGTCGGCGGTACGCAGAGCCGTGTCCGCCAGACCCTTACGGGCACCGTGCGTGGAGATGAAGTACTCCAGCACGGACAGACCCTCACGGAACGACGCCTTGATCGGACGCGGGATCGTCTCGTTCTTCGCGTTCGACACCAGACCACGCATACCGGCGATCTGACGCATCTGCATCATGTTGCCTCGCGCACCCGAGTTCACCATCATGAAGATCGGGTTGGTCTTCGGGAAGTTGTCGTTCATCGCCTCGGCGACCTCGTTGGTCGCCTTGGTCCAGATCGCGATGAGCTCCTGCGTGCGCTCGTCCTTGGTGATCAGACCGCGCTCGTACTGCTTCTGGACCTTCTCGTCCTGCGCCTCGTAGCCCTTGACGATCTCCTTCTTCGCCTCGGGAACGACGACGTCGGAGATGGCCACGGTGACACCGGAACGGGTCGCCCAGTAGAAGCCGGCCGCCTTCAGGTTGTCGAGCGTCGCCGCCACGATGACCTTCGGGTAGCGCTCGGCGAGGTCGTTGACGATCTCGGAGAGCTGCTTCTTGCCGACCTCGTAGTCGACGAACGGGTAGTCCTCCGGCAGCAGCTCGTTGAAGAGCGCGCGGCCCAGCGTGGTGTTCAGCCGGAAGCTGTCACCCTGCTGCCACTCCGGCTCGCCCTCCTCGCGCGCCGGCGGGGTCCAGCCGCGCGGCGGGATGGTGCCCACCGGGAAGCGGATGTCCACGCGCGACTGGAGCGACAGCTCGCCGGCGTCGAACGCCATGATCGCCTCGGCCACGGACGCGAACGAGCGGCCCTCGCCCTTGACGTCCCGCATCTCGCCGTCGGTGGTGAGGAAGAACAGACCGAGGACCATGTCCTGGGTCGGCATCGTCACCGGACGGCCGTCGGCCGGCTTGAGGATGTTGTTCGAGGACAGCATCAGGATGCGGGCCTCGGCCTGCGCCTCCGCGGACAGCGGCAGGTGCACGGCCATCTGGTCACCGTCGAAGTCCGCGTTGAACGCGGTGCAGACGAGCGGGTGGATCTGGATGGCCTTGCCCTCGACCAGCTGCGGCTCGAAGGCCTGGATGCCGAGGCGGTGCAGGGTGGGCGCACGGTTCAGCAGCACCGGGTGCTCGGCGATGACCTCTTCGAGGACGTCGTACACGACGGTGCGACCGCGCTCCACCATGCGCTTGGCGCTCTTGATGTTCTGCGCGTGGTTCAGGTCGACCAGGCGCTTCATCACGAACGGCTTGAACAGCTCCAGCGCCATGGCCTTGGGCAGACCGCACTGGTGCAGCTTCAGCTGCGGGCCGACGACGATGACGGAACGCGCCGAGTAGTCGACTCGCTTACCGAGCAGGTTCTGACGGAAGCGACCCTGCTTGCCCTTGAGCATGTCGGACAGCGACTTCAGCGGACGGTTGCCGGGGCCCGTGACCGGGCGACCACGACGGCCGTTGTCGAAGAGCGCGTCGACGGCCTCCTGGAGCATGCGCTTCTCGTTGTTCACGATGATCTCGGGGGCACCGAGGTCGAGAAGGCGCTTCAGGCGGTTGTTGCGGTTGATGACACGGCGGTACAGGTCGTTCAGGTCGGAGGTCGCGAAGCGGCCACCGTCCAGCTGCACCATCGGACGCAGGTCCGGCGGGATGACCGGGACGCAGTCCAGGACCATGCCCTTGGGGCTGTTGGAGGTCTGGAGGAACGCGGAGACGACCTTCAGCCGCTTCAGGGCACGGGTCTTCTTCTGGCCCTTGCCGGTGCGGATGATCTCGCGGAGCCTCTCGGCCTCTTCCTCCAGGTCGAAGGACTCCAGGCGCTTCTGAAGCGCCGCGGCGCCCATCGAGCCGTCGAAGTAGGTGCCGAAGCGGTCACGCAGCTCGCGGTAGAGCAGCTCGTCGCCCTCCAGGTCCTGGACCTTGAGGTTCTTGAACCGGTTCCACACCTCGTCGAGGCGGTCGATCTCGCGCTGCGCGCGGTCGCGCAGCTGCTTCATCTCGCGCTCGGCACCCTCGCGCACCTTGCGGCGCACGTCGGCCTTGGCGCCCTCCGCCTCCAGCTCGGCCAGGTCGGCCTCGAGCTTCTTGGCGCGGGCCTCCAGGTCGGCGTCCCGGCGGTTCTCGATCTGCTGGCGCTCGACCGAGACGTGCGCCTCCAGGGAGGGCAGGTCGCGGGTACGGCGCTCCTCGTCGACGTACGTGATCATGTACGCGGCGAAGTAGATGACCTTCTCGAGGTCCTTCGGCGCCAGGTCCAGCAGGTAGCCGAGGCGCGAGGGGACACCCTTGAAGTACCAGATGTGCGTGACGGGAGCGGCCAGCTCGATGTGGCCCATCCGCTCACGGCGCACCTTGGCGCGCGTGACCTCGACGCCGCAGCGCTCGCAGATGATGCCCTTGAAGCGGACGCGCTTGTACTTGCCGCAGTAGCACTCCCAGTCCCGGGTCGGACCGAAGATCTTCTCGCAGAAGAGTCCGTCCTTCTCGGGCTTGAGGGTGCGGTAGTTGATGGTCTCGGGCTTCTTGACCTCGCCGTGGCTCCACTGACGGATGTCGTCAGCGGTGGCCAGGCCGATCCGGAGCTCGTCGAAGAAGTTGACGTCGAGCACTATGCGTCAATCCCTCTCAGGGTCGTTAAGTCTGTGGTCTGAAACGGGGGCCTGGGGGTCGGCGGGGCCCTTGTGGGTCAGGGCCCCGCCGGACTCCCGTCAGACCTCTTCGACGCTGCTCGGCTCGCGCCGGGACAGGTCGATACCGAGCTCCTCCGCTGCGCGGAAGACGTCCTCGTCGGTGTCGCGCATCTCGATGGACATGCCGTCCGAGGACAGCACCTCCACGTTGAGGCACAGGGACTGCATTTCCTTGATGAGCACCTTGAAGGACTCGGGAATGCCGGGCTCAGGGATGTTCTCGCCCTTGACGATGGCCTCGTAGACCTTCACGCGGCCGGTGACGTCGTCGGACTTGATGGTCAGCAGCTCCTGGAGGGCGTACGCGGCGCCGTAAGCCTCCAGCGCCCACACCTCCATCTCACCGAACCGCTGGCCACCGAACTGGGCCTTACCACCCAGCGGCTGCTGGGTGATCATCGAGTACGGACCGGTCGAGCGGGCGTGCAGCTTGTCGTCGACCAGGTGGTGCAGCTTCAGGATGTACATGTAGCCGACCGAGATCGGGTCCGGGAACGGCTCACCGCTACGGCCGTCGAACAGCCGCGCCTTACCGGTCGGGAGCACCATGCGCTCGCCGTCCCGGTTCGGGATGGTGTGCTGGAGCAGACCCGCCAGCTCGTCCTCGCGGGCACCGTCGAAGACCGGGGTGGCGACGTTGGTGCCGGGCTCGACCTTGTCGGCGCCGATGACCTGGAGACGCTGGGCCCACTCCTCCGCGAGGCCGGAGACGTCCCAGCCGCGGCTGGCGAGCCAGCCGAGGTGGATCTCCAGGACCTGTCCCGGGTTCATTCGGGACGGCACACCCAGCGGGTTCAGGATGATGTCGACCGGGGTGCCGTCCTCCAGGAACGGCATGTCCTCGATCGGCAGGATCTTGGAGATGACACCCTTGTTGCCGTGACGGCCGGCGAGCTTGTCACCGTCGGTGATCTTGCGCTTCTGCGCGACGTAGACGCGGACCAGCTGGTTCACGCCCGGCGGCAGCTCGTCGCCCTCCTCGCGGTCGAAGACGCGCACACCGATGACCTTGCCGGTCTCGCCGTGCGGCACCTTCAGCGAGGTGTCACGGACCTCACGGGCCTTCTCACCGAAGATCGCGCGGAGCAGGCGCTCCTCGGGGGTCAGCTCGGTCTCACCCTTGGGCGTGACCTTGCCGACGAGGATGTCACCGGCGATGACCTCGGCGCCGATACGGATGATGCCGCGCTCGTCGAGGTCGGCGAGGACCTCCTCGGAGACGTTCGGGATGTCCCGGGTGATCTCCTCGGGGCCGAGCTTGGTGTCACGGGCGTCGACCTCGTGCTCCTCGATGTGGATCGAGGAGAGGACGTCGTCCTGCACGAGGCGCTGCGACAGGATGATCGCGTCCTCGTAGTTGTGACCCTCCCACGGCATGAACGCCACGAGCAGGTTCTTGCCGAGGGCCATCTCACCGTTCTGGGTGGCCGGACCGTCGGCGAGGACCTGGCCCTCGATGATCCGGTCGCCCTCGTTGACGATGACCTTCTGGTTGACCGAGGTGCCCTGGTTGGAGCGGGCGAACTTGGCCAGGCGGTACGTGATGTACGTGCCGTCGTCGTTGGCGGTGGTGATGTAGTCCGCGGAGACCTCCTGGACCACACCGGCCTTCTCGGCCTTGACGACGTCGCCGGCGTCGACGGCGGAGCGGTACTCCATGCCGGTACCGACGAGCGGGGCCTCCGACTTAATCAGCGGAACGGCCTGGCGCATCATGTTCGCGCCCATGAGGGCACGGTTGGCGTCGTCGTGCTCCAGGAAGGGGATCATGGCGGTCGCGACCGACACCATCTGGCGCGGCGAGACGTCCATGTAGTCCACGTCCTCGGGGCCGACGTAGTCGACCTCGCCGCCACGACGGCGGACGAGCACGCGGCTCTCCTCGAAACGGAGGTCGCTGGTCAGCGGCGCGTTGGCCTGCGCGATGACGAAGCGGTCCTCCTCGTCGGCGGTCAGGTAGTCGACCTCGTCGGTGACCTGGCCGTCGATGACCTTGCGGTACGGGGTCTCGACGAAACCGAACGCGTTGACCCGGCCGTAGGAGGCGAGCGAGCCGATCAGACCGATGTTCGGGCCTTCCGGCGTCTCGATCGGGCACATACGGCCGTAGTGCGACGGGTGCACGTCACGGACCTCGAAGCCGGCCCGCTCACGGGAGAGACCACCCGGGCCAAGAGCCGACAGACGGCGCTTGTGGGTGAGACCCGACAGCGGGTTGTTCTGGTCCATGAACTGGGACAGCTGGCTGGTGCCGAAGAACTCCTTGATGGAGGCGACGACCGGCCGGATGTTGATCAGGGTCTGCGGCGTGATCGCCTCGACGTCCTGGGTCGTCATCCGCTCGCGGACGACACGCTCCATACGCGCCAGACCCGTGCGGACCTGGTTCTGGATGAGCTCGCCGACGCTGCGCAGACGACGGTTGCCGAAGTGGTCGATGTCGTCCGTCTCGACGACGACCGTCTCGCCGTTGTCACCGGTGGTCTCGGTCTCGCCGGCGTGCAGCTTCACCAGGTACTTGATCGTCGCGATGATGTCCTCGACGGTCAGGATGCCCGCGTCCAGCGGGGTGTCCGTACCCAGCTTCTTGTTGACCTTGTAGCGGCCGACCTTGGCGAGGTCGTAGCGCTTGGGGTTGAAGTAGAGGTTCTCCAGCAGCGTCTGCGCGGCCTCACGCGTGGGGGGCTCGCCCGGACGCAGCTTGCGGTAGATGTCGAGCAGCGCGTCGTCCTGGCCCTGGGTGTGGTCCTTCTCCAGGGTGGCGCGCATCGACTCGTAGTCGCCGAACTCCTCAAGGATCTGCTCGGTCGTCCAGCCGAGCGCCTTCAGCAGCACGGTGACCGACTGCTTGCGCTTGCGGTCGATGCGGACACCGACCATGTCGCGCTTGTCGATCTCCATCTCCAGCCAGGCACCCCGGGACGGGATGATCTTGGCGGAGAAGATGTCCTTGTCGGACGTCTTGTCGATGGTGGAGTCGAAGTAGACACCGGGGGAACGGACCAGCTGCGACACCACGACACGCTCGGTGCCGTTGATGACGAAGGTGCCCTTGTTCGTCATGAGCGGGAAGTCGCCCATGAAGACGGTCTGGGACTTGATCTCGCCGGTCTCGTTGTTGGTGAACTCGGCGGTGACGAAGAGCGGGGCGGCGTACGTGAAGTCGCGCTCCTTGCACTCGTCGATCGAGTTCTTGGGCGGCTCGAAGCGGTGGTCCCGGAACGTCAGCGACATCGACCCGGAGAAGTCCTCGATCGGAGAGATCTCCTCGAAGATCTCCTCCAGACCGGACTTGGTGGGGACGTCCTGACCGTTCTCCAGAGCCTCCTCGACCCGAGTCTGCCAGGCGGTGTTGCCGAGCAGCCAGTCAAAGCTCTCGGTCTGCAGCGCGAGCAGGTTCGGAACCTCGAGGGGCTCCTTGATCTTTGCAAAGGAGATGCGCAGCGGGGCGGTGCTGGCGCCGTTGTTCGTATTCGCGGTCGAGGCAGTGCGCGAGGCGGCCAAGAGGGGGTCCTTCCGAGGGCTCGGACTCACTACGCGCGTACCGGTCCCTCTCCCGTACACAGGGACGGAGACCCCAGGTCAGGGGGGTTCGGTCGACTGTGCTCGAGTGAGGGCAGACCCCTGGTGACGGGCAGGGGACAGCTAACAGGCAGCGCAAAGGGTCAGTGTAGCCACTTGGCACACTGATGTCCAGTGCGGGTTTTCGAAGACCCTCGTTGTCCTCAACGCCCTCTTCAACGCCCTCGGCATGCCTGCCCTCAACGCACGTTCATACTGCCCTCTTCGTCGCCGATCCATGCCTCGGATTCGGATCCTTGTGACGACGCGTCCTGAGAATTGCGCGCTGCGTGCGGTTCGTCAAGGGTTCCTTGCCGGAACCGGAGCATCGGGAGACACGACGAAGATCACCTTACCCCTCACGAACAGAGGTGCAAGGCAGCCCAGGCCGGACCCCGGGGAACGCCGAAGGGCGACCACCCGGATGGATGATCGCCCTTCGGTGCGTTCGCGTTACAGCCCTAGGGGGCCGTTTCGACGGTCGCGAAGGTCTTACTTGACCTCGACGGACGCGCCGGCGCCCTTGAGGGCCTCGGCGGCCTTGTCGGCCTGCTCCTTGTTGACCTTCTCGAGGACCGGCTTCGGGGTGCCGTCGACGAGGTCCTTGGCCTCCTTCAGACCCAGCGAGGTCAGCTCACGCACGACCTTGATGACCTGGATCTTCTTCTCGCCGGCGCCGGTGAGGATGACGTCGAACTCGTCCTTCTCCTCCTCGGCCTCGGCGGCGGCGCCACCAGCGGCACCACCGGCGACGACGACCGGCGCGGCAGCGGCGGCGGTGACGTCGAACTTGTCCTCGAAGGCCTTCACGAACTCGGAGAGCTCGATGAGGGTCATCTCCTCGAACTGGGCGAGCAGGTCTTCCTGGCTGAGCTTCGCCATGATGGCGGTCCTTCCACTCAAATCGGCAGGTGCCGGATGTACTGGGTAAGGCGGGCGTACGTCGGCCCGCTGCGACCCGCGCTCGTCGTGCGGGTCAGAAAGCGAGCCGAATTACTCGGCACCGCCCTGCTCGGCCTGCTTGGCGCGCAGCGCGTCCACGGTGCGGACGAGCTTCGACGGCAGCGCCTGGAAGACGGAGGCAGCCTGGGACTGCTTCGCCTTGAAGGCACCGGCCAGCTTGCTGAGCAGAACCTCGCGGGACTCGAGGTCCGCAAGCTTCTTGATCTCGTCGGCGGACAGCGCCTTGCCGTCAAGGACACCGCCCTTGATGACGAGATTGGGGTTGTCCTTGGCGAAGTCACGCAGACCCTTCGCCGACTCCACCGGGTCACCGGTGACGAAGGCGACGGCCGTCGGGCCAGCGAAGAGCTGGTCCTCCAGCGTGATCCCGGCCTCCTTGGCCGCAATCTTGGTCAGCGTGTTCTTCACCACGGCGTACTGGGCGTTCTCACCGAGCGACCGGCGCAGCGTCTTGAGCTGCGCCACGGTGAGACCGCGGTACTCGGTCAGCACGGCGGCGTTGGAGCTGCGGAACTTGTCCGTCAGCTCCGCAACCGCGGCAGCCTTGTCGGGCCTCGCCATAGAGCCTCGGCCTCCTTCCGGGTGATTCGGACCGCGCGGACCCGAAGGAGGACTGGGGAAACGAAACGCCCCGGCGCAGGCGCACGGGGCGGACTCGACCGGCTGTACACGCGCTCGGCGCGCGCACTCCGGGAGTTCTTCCACTGACACCTGCGCGGGTCGTCCACTTTTCAGCGGATCCTTCGGCCACCGCACCCTCGTTCGAGCGCACGGCAACGACCAGCGGTCTTTGGCTTCTGGAAGAGAGTACGGGACGAGGGCTCCGTCGAGCAAATCGACCGTTTGGGACCGGTCCGGCCGGGGCAGGCAGGCGCCCGGCGGGGGCAGGGCGAACCGTGGCTGCGGGCCGTGGCGGCGGGCCGTAGCAGGCAGGCCGTGGCTGCGGGCCGTGGCGGGCAAGCCCCCCCGCCCCCGAGGGACGCTGAGCGCGCCTCAGGGGCCCTGCGGGACGGACGGCTCTGTGAAGGGCCGCCGGGTCAGGAGGCGGCGCCGGTGCCGCCCGTCAGCGTGCCGCCGGACTTCAGCATGTCCGCGAAGTCCTTGGTGTCGCCGGCCGGGGGCGCCTCGGCGGTGACCTTCACGCCGTAGTCGGTGTAGAAGGTCGTGTTGACCATGGCGCCGTTGGCCGTGTCGGCCTTCTCGGTCTTCTTGACCAGCAGGTCCTGGTCGTTGATCCAGATGTCGACGGTGTCGGTGGTGACGCCGGCCTGGCTGAGCTGCTTCTTCAGGGCCGACAGCTGCTCGGCGCTGAGGTCGCTGGTCTTGCCGGCGAGGTCGGCGACGTTCAGCGTGCCCGAGTAGTGCGTGGTGTGGACGCCGGAGATCGTCTCCTCGCCGACCTTCTTGACGTCGCCGGAGGCCAGCAGCATCTTCACGGACTGGTTCGGCGTGGCGTTCTGGATCTGGTCCTTCATGTACGAACCGGAGGCGCCGCCGAGCTTGGCGAGGTCGTCGTAGGAGTACTTGATCCAGTGCTTGCCGCCGCCCGCCTGCTGGGCGTAGGTGTCGCTCATGTGCGCGTAGTAGGCGTCCGGCAGATACCGGGCCTCCATCGACTGCGTGCCGGCCTTCTTCATCAGCTCGGCCATCTGGCCGCCGGTGTAGGTGATGGTGAGGTTGCCCTTGAGGCCGTCGCCCCAGGTGAGGGCGCCGTTCGCGGTCATCGACATCAGGTCGCCGATGGACGTGGTGGAGCGCACCTTGGCCGAGTCGGCCTTGTCGGTGGACTTCTCGGCGGAGCGCAGGGCGGCGATGGGGCTGACATGCGTCGCGGTCTTGCCGGCCGCCTTGTCACCGCCGTCCTTGCCGGAGTCGGAGGAGCCGCACGCGGCCACTCCGGTCAGCGCGGCCACCACCGCTGTGGAAAGGGCCGCCCGGCGCACGGTCGTGCTCATCATCTACTCCCACCCCTAATGCGTGTCCTGTGCCTGCACCGTAAGCCAGGCCACTGACAGTCGTGCGAAAGGTCGCACAAAGAAAGGACGGGCCCGGAACCTTCGAGGTTCCAGGGCCCGCCCTTTTCTTACGCGTACCTGACGCGGCTACCGGGCTGAGCCGAGGGCTCAGACGGCGGCCGGGTCCTCCTCGACGAGGAGGTTACGGGTGCGGTTCGGGTCGACCGGGATGCCGGGGCCCATCGTGGTGGTGATGGCGGCCTTCTTGATGTAGCGACCCTTGGCGGCGGACGGCTTCAGACGGAGGATCTCCTCCAGCGCGGCGCCGTAGTTCTCCACCAGCTTGGAGTCGTCGAAGGACGCCTTGCCGATGATGAAGTGCAGGTTCGAGTGCTTGTCGACGCGGAACTCGATCTTGCCGCCCTTGATGTCGGTGACGGCCTTGGCGACGTCGGGGGTGACGGTGCCGGTCTTCGGGTTCGGCATCAGACCACGCGGGCCGAGGACGCGGCCGAGGCGGCCGACCTTGCCCATGAGGTCCGGGGTGGCGACGACGGCGTCGAAGTCCAGACGGCCCTTCGCCACCTCGTCGATCAGTTCGTCGGAGCCGACGATGTCGGCGCCGGCGGCCTCCGCGGCCGCAGCACGGTCACCGGTCGCGAAGACCAGGACCCGGGCGGTCTTGCCGGTGCCGTGCGGAAGGTTCACGGTGCCACGGACCATCTGGTCGGCCTTGCGCGGGTCGACACCCAGACGGAAGGCGACCTCGACGGTGGCGTCGAACTTGGTCGTGGAGGTCTCCTTGGCCAGACGGACGGCCTCGAGCGGGGCGTACAGCTTCTCCCGGTCGACCTTGGCGTCCGCAGCGCGGAGAGCCTTGCTGCGCTTGCTCACAACTTGCTCCTGTGTGTTCTGAAGGAGTCGTGGTCCCTGGGCCGAGCAGGCCCTGCCACGTGCGACCGGCTACGGCCGCATGACTGCTGGGGGGTTGAGGTCAGCCCTCGACCGTGACGCCCATGGAGCGCGCGGTACCGGCGATGATCTTCGCGGCGGCGTCCAGGTCGTTCGCGTTCAGGTCGGCCATCTTGGTCTGGGCGATCTCGCGGACCTGCGCCTCGGTGATCTTGGCGACCTTGGTCTTGTGCGGCTCGCCGGAGCCCTTCTCGATGCCCGCGGCCTTGAGGATCATCTTCGCGGCCGGCGGCGTCTTGGTGATGAAGGTGAAGGAGCGGTCCTCGTAGACCGTGATCTCCACCGGGATGACCCAACCGCGCTGCGACTCGGTCGCGGCGTTGTAGGCCTTGCAGAACTCCATGATGTTGACGCCGTGCTGACCCAGCGCCGGGCCGACCGGCGGAGCCGGGTTGGCGGCGCCGGCCTGGATCTGGAGCTTGATGAGCCCCGTGACCTTCTTCTTCTTGGGAGGCATAGCTCTCCGGGTCCTTTCGGTTCGGGTCCTGCCCGCTCCCGGGGACCACCCGGACGCAGGCATACCGCACAACGATAACGGGTATAGATGCGCGGCTGAAAACCGAGCAGGTCAGACCGGCTGTAGCAGCCCGCCTGACCTGTTCGGAAGCGGTACGTCCAGAAAGAACTAGTTCTTCTGGATCTGGTCGAAGGAGAGCTCGACCGGCGTCTCGCGGCCGAAGATCTCCACCAGGCCCTTGACTTTCTTCGAGTCGGGGTTGATCTCGTTGATGGTCGCCTGAAGCGTGGCGAACGGGCCGTCGGTGACGGTGACCGAGTCGCCGACCTCGAAGTCCAGCACCTGGACCTCGACCTTGCGCTGCGGGGCGGGCTTGCCCTCGGCCTCGGCGGCCTCGCGAGCGGCCTTCTCCTCGGCCTCCGGGGCAAGCATCTTGACGATCTCGTCCAGGGTCAGCGGGTACGGGTCGTAGGCGTTGCCGACGAAGCCGGTGACGCCCGGGGTGTTGCGGACGACGCCCCACGACTCGTTGGTCAGGTCCATGCGGACCAGGACGTAACCCGGCAGCTTGTTCTGCTTGATCGTCTTGCGGTCGCCGTTCTTGATCTGGACGACCTCTTCCTGCGGCACCTCGGCCTGGAAGATGTAGTCCTCGACGTTCAGCGAGACGGCGCGCTGCTCCAGGTTGGTCTTCACGCGGTTCTCGTAGCCGGCGTAGGTGTGGATGACGTACCACTCGCCGGGCAGGGTGCGCAGTTCCTCGCGCAGGGCCTCGACCGGGTCCACCGGAGCGGCCGGCTCCTCCTCGGCGGCCTCCGCTACAGCGGACTCCTCGTCGGCCTCGTCGGCCTCTTCGTCCTCGGCGTGCAGGGCGGCCTCCTCGGCCGGCTCACCCGCCTCGGCCTCGGCAGCCTCGAACTCGTCCTGCTCGTCCGCGCCCTCGACGATGTCGAGCTCGTCGTCCACCGTCTCGGCAGCCAGCCCGCGGGGCTCGGTGGCGTCGTCGTTCAGGTTCGGGTCAGACACGATGGCTGCTTCTTCCTGGATACATAGGGGTGGAACATGCGAAAACGGGCGCCGGTACCACGGCGCCCTTCGCTCTTGGCTCAGCCGAAGACGTACTTGGCCGCGTGGTTGAGCCCATAGTCAATCACGGTCACCAGGGCGATCATGATGGCGACGAAGAAGATCACCACGGTGGTGTACGAGGTCAGCTGGTTGCGCGAGGGCCAGACGACCTTGCGGAGTTCCGCGATGATCTGGCGGTAGAAGGTGGCCAGACGCTTGAGCGGGCCCTTCTTGGCGCGCTTGCCGCCCTTGCGAGCCCTCTTCTTGGACTCGGAGACCTCGTCCTGGGCGTCAGGCGTGTCGATGGAGCCCACGGCGTCCGTCATAATCCTCACCTGATCCCGGGTCGTGGCCGTGCCGCGCCCGGTTTCTGAGCCGCACGGCGGTGCATTGCTGTACGTACATGCGCACACATCCTGGCGGTGTGTGTAGCAGGGCCGGAGGGACTTGAACCCCCAACCGCCGGTTTTGGAGACCGGTGCTCTACCAATTGAGCTACGACCCTTTGTGTGCCCCCCAACGTACCGCATCCGACCGGATGCTCGGTGTGCACCGGCTCGGCGGCGGCTGCTGAAGGCCAACGAGGTGAGAGTGTACGTGGTCCGGCGCCCGGCGTCGAACAGAAAGTGCCCGTCCAGGGCCGCGTGACCAAAGATCGTCCTGGCCGGGGCCCGGATTCGGACCCGTGTTCACGCCTCGACCCTTCCTGTTCAGTCTGTGAAACCCGTGTGCCGGGGGCGTTTCCGGTCTGGAACGATGGGCCGCATGAGCGCTGCAATCCCTCCCACCGAGCGCCGGGTCTCCGCCCGAGTCGGCGCGATCTCCGAGTCCGCCACCCTCGCCGTGGACGCCAAGGCCAAGGCCCTCAAGGCCGCCGGGCGTCCGGTGATCGGCTTCGGCGCCGGTGAGCCCGACTTCCCGACCCCGGACTACATCGTCGAGGCGGCCGTCGAGGCCTGCAAGAACCCGAAGTACCACCGCTACACCCCGGCCGGCGGCCTGCCCGAGCTGAAGGCCGCCATCGCGGCGAAGACGCTGCGCGACTCCGGCTGGGAGCCCGACGTCTCGCAGATCCTGGTCACCAACGGCGGCAAGCAGGCCATCTACGAGGCGTTCGCGGCGATCCTCGACCCGGGCGACGAGGTCATCGTCCCCGCGCCGTACTGGACGACCTACCCCGAGTCCATCCGCCTGGCCGGCGGTGTCCCGGTCGAGGTCGTCGCCGACGAGACGACCGGCTACCGGGTCTCGGTCGAGCAGCTGGAGGCGGCACGCACGGAGAAGACGAAGGTCGTGCTCTTCGTCTCCCCGTCCAACCCGACCGGCGCGGTGTACTCCGAGGCCGAGACCGAGGCGATCGGCCGCTGGGCCGTCGAGCACGGCCTGTGGGTGCTCACCGACGAGATCTACGAGCACCTGGTCTACGGCGAGGCCGCCGCCGTGTCCCTGCCGGCGCTCCTGCCCGAGCTGCGCGACAAGTGCGTCGTCGTCAACGGTGTGGCGAAGACGTACGCCATGACCGGCTGGCGCGTGGGCTGGGTCATCGGCCCGAAGGACGTGGTCAAGGCCGCGACGAACCTCCAGTCGCACGCCACGTCGAACGTCTCCAACGTCGCCCAGGTGGCCGCGCTGGCCGCCGTCTCCGGCGGTCTGGAGGCCGTGGCGAAGATGCGCGAGGCCTTCGACCGGCGCCGCAAGACCATCGTCCGGATGCTCAACGAGATCGACGGCGTGTTCTGCCCCGAGCCCGAGGGCGCCTTCTACGCCTACCCGTCGGTCAAGGCGCTGCTCGGCAAGGAGATCCGCGGCAAGCGCCCGCAGGACACCGTCGAGCTGGCCGCGCTGATCCTGGAGGAGGCCGAGGTCGCGGTCGTCCCGGGCGAGGCCTTCGGCACACCGGGCTACCTGCGGCTGTCGTACGCGCTCGGTGACGAGGACCTCGTCGAGGGCGTGAGCCGCATCCAGAAGCTGCTGGCGGAGGCCAGGGACTGAGTCATCCATTTCTGGACAGGGGCACCTACGGACTTTCGTAGGTGCCCCTGTTCGTTTGTGCGAGCAAGACCACGTACGGGGAAACGGCTACCGGGACGGCGGGGACGTACGGCAGGATCTGGGAATGGAGCGTGTACGTGATCTCTCTGAGCTGCCGAAAGCCCATCTGCACCTGCACTTCACCGGCTCGATGCGACCGGGCACCGTCCTGGAGCTGGCCGACAAGTACGGCGTCCACCTGCCCGACGCGCTGACGGAGGCGCTGACCAGCGGGGAACCGCCGAGGCTCCGGGCCACGGACGAGCGGGGCTGGTTCCGTTTCCAGCGGCTGTACGACGCCGCGCGCTCCTGTCTGCGCGAGCCGGAGGACATCCGGCGCCTGGTCCGGGAGGCCGCCGAGGAGGACCTGAGGGACGGCTCGGGCTGGCTGGAGATCCAGGTGGACCCGACGTCGTACGCGCCCCGGCTGGGCGGTCTGATCCCGGCTCTGGAGATCATCCTGGACGCGGTGGACACCACCTCGCGGGAGACCGGGCTCGGCATGCGGGTGCTGGTGGCCGCGAACCGGATGAAGCACCCGCTGGACGCGCGCACGCTGGCCCGGCTGGCGGTGCGCTACGCGGACCGGGGCGTGGTCGGCTTCGGGCTCTCCAACGACGAGCGGCGGGGCATGGCCCGGGACTTCGACCGGGCCTTCCACATCGCGCGGGAGGGCGGTCTGCTCTCGGCTCCGCACGGCGGCGAGCTGACCGGCCCCGCGTCGGTCCGGGACTGCCTGGACGATCTGCACGCCACGCGGATCGGGCACGGCGTGCGGGCGGCCGAGGACCCGCGGCTGCTGAAGCGGCTGGCCGACCGGGGCGTGACCTGCGAGGTGTGCCCGGCGTCGAACGTGGCGCTCGGCGTGTACGAGAAACCGGAGGACGTGCCGCTGCGCACGCTCTTCGAGGCGGGCGTCCCGATGGCGCTGGGCGCCGACGACCCGCTGCTGTTCGGCTCCCGGCTGACCGCGCAGTACGAACTCGCCCGGCACTCCCACGGCTTCACGGACGCCGAGCTGGCGGAGCTGGCCCGGCAGTCGGTGCGCGGTTCGGCCGCCCCGCGGGAGGTCAAGGCGCGGCTGCTGGCCGGCGTGGACGACTGGCTGGCGCGCCCGGCGGCCTGAAGTGGGCGTACGGCGGATAGGGCTTGAAGCAGATCATCACCTCGACGGGGTGCCCGCCGCCGGGTGCGTCGACCAGGGGCAGGAACGACCCCAGGTAGGCCATACGCCCTTCGCCGACCCGGTCCTGATACGGCCCCCGGCCCGCCGCGTCCGCGAAACAGGTGGCCGTCTCGGCGAACACCTCCCGGTTGCCGAAGAGGAAGAAGGTACGCGCGTGCGTGGTGTGCCGCAGGCCGCTCCGGAAGCCTGCCCGGTCCCGGCGCTCGCTCCACGCGGCGGCGTCCCGCGCGGTGCGCGCCTCGTCGGTGCGGACGGTGAGCGGGGTCCCCTGGCGTAGTCGGCGGCGTAGGTCGGGCCACTGGCTGGGGCGCAGGCCGAGGCTTTCGTGAGCGAGGACGAGGTCGACCAGCTCGCCGACGCCCTCGTCGGGCGGGACGCCGTCGCGCAGCGGCACATGGACGATCGTGCGCCGGGAGCAGGCGGCGAAGGAGAAGAGGCCGGCGAGCCGGTTCAGCCCGTCGTGGTCGCCGAGCAGCAGGCCGACGGGGTCGGGGGCGCGCAGCGAGGTGTGGCGCAGCGTGTGCCGGGGCTGGACGATCCGGTGCTCGTGCGGCCCGGTGCGGGGCCGGAACTCACGCAGCCTCAGCCGCATGTGCGTTGCCTCATGGCGTCAGGGTCGCGGGTCTCCGGGCGTGTCCGCAACGGAGATTCCGCCCAGCAGGGTGCGCGCGAGGCGGGTGGCGAACGTGTCCACGGGCGGGCGTTCGCCGGTCTCGGTGGCGTCGTAGGCGAAGGCGCGCTGGGCGCAGGCGCCGAGGAGGAGGGAGGCGGCGGCGTAGGTGTCGGCGTCGGCGCGGACCCGGCCGGCGGCCTGTTCGGCGCGGAGGTAGGCGTCCAGGCCCTGGATGGGCACGTGCGGGCCGGAGCCGATCGCGCGCAGGGCCTCGTCGTGGCGGCGCTTGAGCTGGGTCTCGGCGTAGAGGGACGCGGCGATCGGGAAGCTCTGCTCGTAGAAGAGGGCGGCCTGGCGGGCGATCTCGGTGAGGTTCTCCGCGAGCGTGCCCCGGCCCGGTTCGGCGGCGAGGCCGCTGAGCAGCGGGGTGAGGCGGGGCAGGCGCTCGGTGAGGACCCGTACGAACAGCTCTTCCTTGCTGTCGAAGTACTTGTAGAGGGCCGCTTCGGAGCAGCCGGCCGCGCGGGCGATCTCCTTGGTGGTGGCGCGGGCGAGTCCGACGGTGAGCATCAGCTCGTGGGCCGCGTCGAGGATGCGGACACGCGCCGGCTTCGTCTCCATGGGGCTCCGATCGGGGCTTGACGGGTGGGTGAGCGTTTACCCACTCTAGAACGACACGCGGTGAGTAAGTACTCACCCACCCATCGCAGGGGGAAGGTCGGCATGAAGCTCACTGTTTTCGGCGCCACGGGAGGGATCGGCCGGGAGCTGGTCCGCCAGGCCCTGAACGCCGGTCACGAGGTCACGGCGGTGGTACGGGACCCGGCCCGGCTCGCTGTCACCGGCGACCGGCTGGAGGTCGTCCGCAGTGGCCTGGCCGGCCCGGAGGAGCTGAGGCCCGCCGTCCGGGGCCGGGACGCCGTCCTGTCGGGCCTGGGCGCGCGCAGCCGCAAGGACGCCGGGGTGGCCGCCCGGCTGACCCGTACGGTGCTGGGCGCCATGGAGGCGGAGGGCGTACGCCGGCTGCTGGTGGTCAGCGCCGGTCCGGTCGGCCCCGCCCCGGTGGACGACGGCCCCCTGGACCGCGGGATGCGGGGCCTGGTGTCGGCGATCCTGAAGGACGTCTACGCCGACCTGCGCGAGATGGAGGCCGAGCTGGCCCGCAGCGGCACGGACTGGACGTCCGTACGCCCGCCACGGCTCCAGGACAAGCCGCTCACCGGCCGCTACCGCACCGTCGTCGGCGGCTTCCCGCCCAAGGGCCGCTTCATCGCGCGCGCGGACGTCGCGCACGCGATGCTGTCGATGATCGACGCGCGCGAGACCCTGAAGCAGGGGGTGGGGGTGGCTTACTGAGTCGGCCCTGCCGGGAGCCGCTCCGATGCGGCTTCGTGCCGCTCGGGTGCCGCTCGGGTGCCGCTAGAGGCTGACGCCGACGGTCACCGGCTCGTTGACCAGGGTGATCCCGAAGGCGTCGCGGACACCGGCGACCACCTCGCGGGCCAGGGCGAGCAGATCCTCCGTGGTGGCGCCGCCCCGGTTGGTGAGCGCGAGGGTGTGCTTGGTGGAGATGCGGGCCGGGCCGCTGCCGTAGCCCTTGGTGAAGCCCGCCTTGTCGATCAGCCAGGCCGCCGAGGTCTTCGTACGGCCCTCCCCCGCCGGGTAGGCGGGCGGCTCGACGCCCTCGCCCAGCCGCTCGCGCACGCGCGCGTGGAACACTGCGAACTGCTCCTCGGTGAGGATCGGGTTGGTGAAGAAGGAGCCGGCCGACCAGGTGTCGTGGTCCTCGGGGTCCAGGACCATGCCCTTGCCGGCGCGCAGCTTCAGCACGGTCTCCCGGGCGGCGGCCAGCGGCACCCGGTCCCCCGGCTCCACACCGAGCGCGCGGGCCGCCTCGGCGTACTTGACCGGCGCGGACAGCCCGCCCGCGTCCTCCAGTTCGAAGCGGACGCGGAGCACGACATAGCGCTCGGGGTCGGCCTTGAAGCGGCTGTGGCGGTACGAGAAGGCGCACTCCTCGTTCGTCAGCGTGACGGTCTCGCCGGCCCGCCGGTCGTACGCGATCACCTCGGTGATCGTCGAGGAGACCTCCTGGCCGTAGGCGCCCACGTTCTGGATCGGCGTGGCGCCCGCCGATCCGGGGATGCCGGCCAGGCACTCGATCCCGGCGAGCCCGGCCTCGACGGTGCGGGCGACGGCGTCGGTCCACACCTCGCCGGCCGCCAGCTCCACGGTGGTGCCGCGCAGTTCGACCCCGCGCGTGGCGATGCGCAGCGCGGTGCCGTCGAAGCCCTTGTCGCCGATGACCAGGTTCGATCCGCCGCCGATGACCAGCAGCGGGGTACCGCTGTCGTCGGCCTCGCGGACGGCGGCGATCACCTCGGCGTCGGTAGCGGCGGTCACCAGCCGCGTCGCGGGACCACCCAGCCGGAAGGTGGTCAGCGGGGCAAGGGGGGCGTCGTGGAGTACCTGCACGGGCCCAAGACTACGAGACACGTCGACGGGCCCCGTGCCGACAGGGTCGTGGAGTACCTGCACGGGCCCAAGACTACGAGACACGTCGACGGGCCCCGTGCCGACAGGAGTGTTGCCGACGGGGCGGGTGTCGCCTGCACACCCATTCTCCTGCACACCCATTCTTTCCGCCCGAGACAACAGCGCACGCGCGCGTGGACCTCCCTACGGGCCGTAGGGAGGTCCACGCGCGCGGGCGCGGTGCTGTCCCGGCGGCGGCTACGTCAGGTGCCGCATCGCTTCCTCCCAGCTCACCGGGAGTTGGCCGGCGGTGGTCTGCCAGGTGGCGAACCGGACGTCACGCATCTGGGCCGCCAGCGCGCGGGACGTCGGCCGGTGGGCTCCGGAGCGGGCGAACTCCTTGAGCGCGGCTGCCGACTCCCAGGCGGACAGAGTCCAGAAGGTCCGCCGCAGGGGCTGCGCCCTGAGCGTGGCCCCGTACGCGCCGGGCGCGCGGCCGACCTGCCGCCAGACGGCCGGTGTGCGGACGAGGAAGCGGAGGGCACCCCACAGGGTGCGGGTCTCGAAGCGCGAGGCGAAGACGTGGGCCTCGGCGCCGGCCGGCGGGGTGTTCGGCACGGTCCACGGAAGGGTGGGCATCGCGGGCTCCTTGGGCGGGGGGGGGCGGGGTGGGCGGGGTCAGCGGGAGGCGGTCACGAGGACCGGTGCGGACGCCTCCCCGGCTGCGGGGGCGCTCCGGCGGCCGGGGATCACCAGGGCCGCGACCGCGGCGAGGGCGACCACCGCCGAGCCGGTGACCAGGGCCGGCCGCAGACCGTCCACGAAGCTCCGCGCGGACTCGTAACCGCCCTGCGCCGAGAAGATCGACGACATCACCGCGATGCCGAGCGCGCCGCCCACCTCGCGCAGCGCGTTGTTCGCGCCGGAGGCGATCCCCTGCTCCTGCGGGCGGACGCTCGCCATCACCAGGCTGGCGGCCGGTGCGAAGAACAGGGCCATGCCGACGCCGCTGATGACGAGGGCGGGCAGCTGGACGGCGTAGGAGGCGTCCGTGGTGACCACCCAGGCCATGTAGCCGAGCCCGGCGGCCTGGAGGAACAGGCCCGCGGCGACGACCGGCCGGCCGCCGACCCGGTCGGAGAGGAGGCCGGCGATGGGCGCGACGAGCATCGGCATGCCGGTCCACGGGAGCATCCTGAGGCCCGCCTCGGTGGGCGAGTAGCCGAGGACGCCCTGCATGTACTGGCTGAGCAGGAAGATCGAGCCGAACATCCCGACGAACATCAGCAGGCTGGCGGCGTTGATCCCGGAGAACGCCCGGGAGCGGAACAGCCGCATGGGCAGCATGGGGTGCGCCGCGCGGGAGCTGTAGCCGACGAAGCCCGCCAGCAGCGCTCCGCCCGCGCTCAGCGCGGTCAGCACCACGGAGTGGGTCCAGCCGTCGGCGGGCCCGCGGACCAGGCCGTACACGATCCCGAAGAGCCCGCTGCTGGCGAGCAGCGTGCCGGGAAGGTCGAGCCGGGCGCCGGTGCCGTGGGACTCGGCGAGGCGCAGCCGGGCGAGCGGCAGCGCGGCGAGGCCCAGCGGGACGTTCAGCCAGAAGATCCAGTGCCAGGAGACGTGCTCGGTGAGGCTGCCGCCGATCAGCGGCCCGGAAGCGACGGCGAGTCCGTTGACGGCGCCCCAGATGCCGTACACCATGCCGCGCCTGGCCGCCGGCACGGCCGCCGTCAGCAGGGTCAGCGTGAGCGGCATCATCACGGCCGCGCCGACGCCCTGGACCGCGCGGGCGGCGATCAGGGAGCCGATGCCGGGTGCCATGGCCGCGGCGGCGGAGGCGCCGGTGAAGACGGCGAGTCCGGCGATGAACATCCGCCGGCGTCCGAAGCGGTCACCGAGCGCGGCGCCGAACATCAGCAGGACGGCGAAGGTGAGCGTGTACGCGCTCACGGTCCACTCCAGGTCGTCCAGTGCCCCGCCGAGATCCTGGCGGATGGAGGGCAGGGCGGTGGTGACGACGAGGTTGTCCAGGGCCGCCATGAATCCGGCGACGCTGGTGATCACGAGGGCCCATACGACGCTCCCGCGCGATGGGGCGGTGCCGGGTATTGCTGTCTGCTGTGCCATCGCTCCCCCAGAGAAACTTCAGTTAGTTATTGCTGACTAACTTCCTTGGGCCCAAAAATGCCCCCGAGGACGACAGGGCAGGCCCCTACGCCTCCAGGCGACCCGTGAGCCGGGCCGACGGATAGAGCCCTTCCCACACCCGGTGCTCGGGCGGAAAACCCATGGCCACCAGGCAGTTGATGAGCATCCCGTGCGCCAGGAAGGTGGTCGTCCCGTCGACGTCCGCACCCAGCGCCAGCCGCACGGTGTCCCACAGCCGCATCCAGCCGGCCCGTACGCCCTCGCCGAACTCCCGGTCACCCTCCTGCTCGGCGGCGGCCACGGCGACGTACATCTGCATCTGCATCATCAGCCACTCGGGCCGCTCCGTGATGACCTTGGTGTACGCGTTCGCCATGGCGTGCAGGGCCTCTTCGCCCCGCAGCCCCTCCGAGGCCTCCTCGAAGGTCCGGATGGTGTCCTCCACGCAGCGTTCGGCCGCCGCGAGGAAGATCGCCTTCTTGCCCGGGAAGAGCCGGAAGAGGTACGGCTGCGAGACACCGACCCGCTTGGCGATGGCCTCCGTGGAGGTGCCGTGGTAGCCGCCGCGCGCGAACTCGGCGGTCGCGGCACGGATGACGCTCTCGCGTCGCTCCTCTGCGCTCATCCTGGACATGCGTACAAAGTTAGTGCTCAATCACTAACTTGGCAAGGGCGGGATTCGTGCGCCATACGTAAGGGGCGCCCCACCAGAGAGGACGCCCCTTACACACACCGCATGGGCCGTCAGGCGAGCCGTACGACCGCCCGGGACATGCCCAGCACCTTCTGACCGCCGCTCATCGCCGTCAGGTCCACCCGTACGGTGTTGTCGTCCAGCTTGGCCCCGACCTTGCCGCTGACCTCGATGAGGGCACCCTGGTCGTCGTTCGGGACGACGACGGGCTTGGTGAAGCGGACGCCGTACTCCACGACCGCGCCCGGGTCCCCGGTCCAGTCGGTGACCACGCGGATCGCCTCGGCCATGGTGAACATGCCGTGCGCGATGACGTCCGGCAGGCCCACCTCCTTGGCGAACCTCTCGTTCCAGTGGATCGGGTTGAAGTCCCCGGAGGCGCCCGCGTAGCGCACGAGCGTGGCACGGGTCACGGGGAAGGTCTGCGCCGGCAGCTCGGTGCCGACCTCGACGTCGTCGTAGGCGATCTTCGCCGTCATCGGGTCCTCACGCCTCCTCGGCCGCGCGGGCCACGAGCTTGGTCCAGGCGGTCACGACGCGCTCGCCGGCCTCGTCGTGCACCTCACCGCGGATGTCCAGGATGTCGTTGCCCGCGAGGGACTTGATCGCCTCGATCGTGGAGGTGACCGTGAGCCGGTCGCCGGCGCGCACCGGGCGGGCGTAGGCGAACTTCTGGTCGCCGTGCACCACGCGGCTGTAGTCCAGCCCCAGCTGCGGGTCCTGGACGACCTGGCCGGCGGCGCGGAACGTGATGGAGAACACGAAGGTCGGCGGGGCGATCACATCCGAGTAGCCGAACGCCTTGGCGGCCTCGGGGTCCGTGTACACCGGGTTGGTCTCGCCCACCGCCTCGGCGAACTCGCGGATCTTCTCCCGGCCCACCTCATAGGGCGCGGTGGGCGGGTAGGTCCG
Source organism: Streptomyces sp. NPDC029138 (assembly GCF_055564375.1). Lineage (NCBI taxonomy): Bacteria > Bacillati > Actinomycetota > Actinomycetes > Kitasatosporales > Streptomycetaceae > Streptomyces > Streptomyces sp. NPDC029138. The sequence goes on along the minus strand of NZ_JBVHWM010000001.1, from coordinate 123,911 downwards.
TCCCACGAAGGACTGGTCGAGCGCCATGGCCCGGCACCTCCTGATGTCTGCTGTGCTGGCCCCAAATTAGCCGGAAACCGGCCGCGGAACGCGCACGGGGGCGGGTACGGCGGGTGGGCGCGGCGGGTGGGCGCCGAGCGGGGAAAACGCCGTGAGGCCGCCCCCTCGGAAGGGGACGGCCTCACGGACGAGCCTGTTTATCGCGTTTCGCGGTGCGCGGTGTGCGCATTGCAACGCGGGCAGTGCTTCTTCATCTCAAGACGGTCCGGGTTGTTACGCCGGTTCTTCTTGGTGATGTAGTTCCGCTCCTTGCACTCCACGCAGGCCAGCGTGATCTTCGGGCGGACGTCGGTGGCAGCCACGTGAGTGCTCCTAAGACGAACGGGTGGACTGGTTCAACGCAAGAAAGAGTAGCCGATCGAAGGACCGACCCCGCAATCGGCTACTGTCAGTAGCGGTGACCGGACTTGAACCGGTGACACAGCGATTATGAGCCGCTTGCTCTACCGACTGAGCTACACCGCTTTGATGAGATCAGCCCCCGCCTCGCGGCGGGAACCTCTCACACCAGAGCCCCAAAACGGAATCGAACCGTTGACCTTCTCCTTACCATGGAGACGCTCTGCCGACTGAGCTATTGGGGCGAGCGATGAAGACATTACACGGTCCGCCGCCGTTCACCCAAATCCGTATCCCGCCGCCCGCCGGGGCTCCCCGCACAGCCCGCTCGGCAGCCCCTTGAACCCCGGGAGGCGCGGCCCGATCGGGGGCGCTACGCGTGGGCGCGTCATGCGGGGAACCGCGTACGCGCGCGTGCGCGTTGCCGGGCGCGGTGTCGGCCACGCGCACGGGCGGCGCCGGGTACCGCCTGGGGCGGACCACGCCGGTACGACTATTGCGCTCCTGCGCGTCCCGCGCGGCTCGTCACCCTAGGCTCGACTCACTCTGCGTGATCTTGGGGCGGCGCACGGCCCCGAATCCGTCACGCCGACTCCCCATGCCCCCGGCCCCCACCCTGGAGCGCGATGCCCGACAGCCAGCCGCAGCCGCAACCGCCGTCGCACTCGTCGGGGTCATCAGGACCGTCCGACCAGGCGCCGCTCCTGCTCTGCGGGGCGCGGCTCACCGACGGCCGGACCGTGGACGTGCGGCTGGGCGGCGGGCGCATCGAGGCCGTGGGCACCACCGGCAGCCTCGCGCCGGGCCCGGCCCGGACGGGCGCCACGCGCGTGGACCTGAGCGGCTACCTGCTCCTGCCGGCGCCGGCCGAGCCGCACGCCCACGGCGACACCGCCCTGTCCGCCGAACGCCCCGGCCCGGCCTCGTACGCCCCCGAGGACGTCCAGCGCCGGACCACCGAGGCGGCCCTGCTCCAGCTCGGACACGGGGCGACGGCCGTACGCGCGCACGTGCGCGTGGGCGACGTCCAGGGGCTCGGCGCGCTGGGCGCGGTGCTCCAGGCGCGGCGGTCGCTGCGGGGGCTGGCGGAGCTGACGGCGGTGGCGATGCCACGGCTGCTGACCGGGGCGGCCGGGGCCGACGGGCTGGCGATGCTGCGGGACGCGGTGAAGATGGGCGCCTGTGTGGTGGGCGGCTGTCCGGACCTGGACCCGGACCCCACCGGCTACGTGGAGACGGTCCTGGAGGTGGCCTCCGAACACGGCTGCTCGGTGGACCTGCACACGGACGCCGACGATCCGGCCCGGCTGTCCCGGCTCGCGGCCATGGCGGGGGGCCTGCGCCCCGGCGTGACGATCGGGCCGTGCGCCGGTCTCGCTCGCCTGCCCGTGGCAGCCGCCTCCCGCGTCGCCGACCAGCTCGCGGCGGCCGGCGTGACGGTCGTGTGCCTGCCTCAGGGCGGCTGCGGCGGCACCGACCGGCGGGGCACGGCGCCGGTACGGCTGCTGCGCGCCGCCGGGGTGCGGGTGGCGGCCGGCAGCGGTGCCCTGCGTGACGTCTCGAACCCCGTCGGCCGTGGCGACCCGCTGGAGGCCGCCTACCTCCTCGCCTCCGCCCACGGCCTGCGCCCCGAGGACGCCTACGACGCCGTCTGCGCCTCTGCACGCGCGGTGCTGGGCCTGCCGGAGGTCCGCGTGGAAGCGGGCTTCCCGGCCGAACTGCTGGCCGTACGCGGCGACCACCTCCCCGGCGCGCTCTCTCTCGCCTACAGCCGGATCGTCGTACACCGAGGCCGGGTGGTGGCCCGCACGAGCGCGGTCCGCGAGTACTGCAACTCGGCGGCAACGGCGGAACTGGGTCTACCGCGCCAGGGGCGGGGGGAGCTGTCGTGAGGGGGGTGGCACGCCGGTGAGCGGGCGCGCAGGGCGCCGCCGTGTGCGCGGGCGCGTGGTGGTGCGCGTGAGTGCGGCGCGCTTGCGGCGTGGCGGTTAACTCGTGCGGCGGATGCGGCTCTTCGGGCGTACGGTCGGTTTCATGCGCATTGTCATCGCTGGTGGTCATGGTCAGATCGCGCTGCGGCTGGAGCGTCTGCTCTCCGCGCGCGGGGACGAGGTCGCGGGCATCATCCGCAAAGCCGAGCAGGGCGACGATCTGCGCGCGGCCGGTGCCGAGCCGGTCCTGCTCGACCTGGAGTCCGCCTCGGTGGAGGAGGTCGCGGCGCACTTGCAGGGCGCGGACGCGGCGGTCTTCGCGGCCGGCGCGGGACCGGGCAGCGGCGCGGCCCGCAAGAACACGGTGGACAGGGGCGCGGCGGTGCTGTTCGCCGACGCGGCGGTACGCGCGCGCGTGCGCCGCTTCGTGGTGGTGTCCTCGATGGGCGCGGATCCCGCGCACCAGGGGGACGACGTCTTCGACGTGTACCTGCGCGCGAAAGGCGAGGCCGACGAGTACGTCACCCGGCAGGAAACGCTGGACTGGACGATCCTGCGCCCGGGCTCGCTGACGGACGACGCGGGCACCGGCCTGGTCCGGCTGGAGGCGCACACGGGACGCGGCGCGATCCCCCGGGACGATGTGGCGGCCGTCCTCGCGGAGCTGGTGGACACGCCGGCGACGACCGGTCTCACGCTGGAGCTGATCAGCGGTTCGACGCCGGTGTCGGTCGCGGTGAAGTCGGTCGCCGGGAACTGAGCCGGGCCGCCGGCCGTTCACCGGTCGAGCCCGCCCCACCACACCCCGGCACCCCTCCTGCTGCGCTGTGCTGACGAGCCGTGGGAAACCCCGCCCGCCGGCTGTCGGTCCGTCAGGGCTCAGAACAGTGACAGCTGCCCGGGGAAGTCTGGCACGACGTAGCCGTCCAAGGACGGCTGGACCGCCCCGAGTTGCGCCGGCTGTCGCGACCCGGCACAGGAGACGAGTTCCCCGTTCCCCCGCGCCCCGGGCGGGTCGTGCCGTGCGAAGCGGCCCGCGACGACGGCGATGTCGCGGTGGCACACGGGACAGGTTCTGCGTCGGGAGGACATGCCGTCAGTGTGCCCGAGCGGGCGGTCCGCGCACCCCTCGGTCCGCGCGCCCTTCCCGGGCAAGGACTGCGGCACGGTCAGGTCCGGGTCTCCGCCTCCCACCGGTCGGGGCCCACTCCGCGCCAGTCGATCAGCGGCGAGTCGGCCACCTCCTCCGGTTCGATCTCCAGCCCCGCCCGGCGCAGGAACTCCACCAGGTCCCGCACGCTGTGCGCGAGGCCGAGGATCTCGCCGTCCACCCGCACCCGGCGACCGCCGGTCGGGGACGGCAGGTGCACGATGATGGGACGTTTCCCGGCCATGGCTCCAGCATCATCCGGACCGGTCGGGCCCGCACCCGGGCCGGTCATTCGAGAATCCCCAGCACGGTGTCCGGCCGGCACAGCGGGCATGCGGGGACACCTCCTTCGGTGAGGGCCCGTACCGCGTGCTCCCGGCCGACGCCCTTGGCCCGCCCGCCGGCGCCCGTGCAGCCGCCGACGTGGACGTACACCGCGCTCCGGCCGTTGAGACCGCGCTCGATGGCCCACTCCGCAGCGGCCTGCCGGACGCCGAGGCGGCGCCGGCGTTCGGCCTCCCGCCGTTCCTCGTCGGCGATCCACCGGTCCATCAGCGCGAGCTGCCTGGCGGCCTGGTGTTCGACGACGCGGCGGGCGAAGCGCAGCATGTCGAGACGCGTCAGCGGACGGTCCTCGTTCACACGTTCGATTCTAGTGACGTCGGGGACCGAAGCGCGACCAGCGGTACTCCGATGTCACGAGCGGCACCGGCCCCACACAACCCGTACGACAACGACAAAGGCCCTGTGACCTGCTCTCGCAGATCACAGGGCCTTGTTCCCGTGTGGCGGCGCCAGGATTCGAACCTGGGTAGGCTTAGCCGACAGATTTACAGTCTGCTCCCTTTGGCCGCTCGGGCACACCGCCGGGTAGTGCTGCCGTCTCGAACCCGCTTTCGGCGGTGTTCCCCGGCAACGACGTAAACAATACCCGATGCGCGGGGGTGCTTCGCCACCCGATTGATCTCCACCCGGCGGGCGCGGGGTGGCTAGGCTGGTGCGGATGCGGCCCGGTACTCCACCGGGCCCGGCGGTCGCCGCCGCGCACGCCGGCACGCACCCGATACGCACCCGATACGCACCCCGATACAAGGAGCCACAGGACATGGCCGACTCCAGTTTCGACATCGTCTCGAAGGTCGAGCGGCAGGAGGTCGACAACGCCCTCAACCAGGCCGCCAAGGAGATCTCGCAGCGCTACGACTTCAAGGGCGTGGGGGCTTCGATCTCGTGGTCCGGTGAAAAGATCCTCATGGAGGCGAACTCCGAGGACCGGGTGAAGGCTGTCCTCGACGTCTTCCAGTCGAAGCTCATCAAGCGCGGCATCTCGCTGAAGGCGCTGGAAGCGGGCGAGCCTCAGCTCTCCGGCAAGGAGTACAAGATCTTCGCGTCGATCGAGGAGGGCATCTCCCAGGAGAACGCGAAGAAGGTGGCGAAGATCATTCGCGACGAGGGCCCCAAGGGCGTGAAGGCCCAGGTCCAGGGTGACGAGCTGCGCGTCAGCTCCAAGAGCCGCGACGACCTCCAGACCGTCATCGCCCTCCTGAAGGGCAAGGACTTCGACTTCGCGCTTCAGTTCGTGAACTACAGGTGAGCGGAAGAAGGGTGGGCACCCTCCGGTGCCCGCCCTTCGTGCTGCCGTGCCCGCGTGCTCAGTCGCGTGAGTTGCCGAACAGGAGGCGGTAGACGATCAGCAGCACCAGGGAGCCGCCGACGGCCGCGGCCCAGGTGGCGCCGTCGTAGAAGTGCTTGCTGATCGGGTGGTCCAGCCAGCGGGCCGATATCCAGCCCCCGATGAACGCGCCCGCGATGCCGATGAGGGTCGTACCGATGAAGCCGCCGGGGTCGCGTCCGGGCAGGAGGACCTTGGCGATGGCTCCGGCCAGCAGTCCCAGGATGATCCAACCGATGATGCTCATGCCGTGAACCTGCCCTTCCGCGCTGTGTCCGCACTGTCGGCTCCCTGAGAGTTCTCACTCCAGGACCCGCTGTGCGTCGCGCGCGTGTTCGTGCCGTGTCGATGAAGAGGACGTCATGGGTCCACCCGCCGGTTGCCGCGATCAGTAGGGTGCGGCGCATGACACGTACCGATGCCGGTCTGCGCCGGACTCTGGGCGTGCGGGACGCCGTGGTCGTCGGCCTGGGCTCGATGATCGGCGCCGGTGTCTTCTCGGCTCTGGGGCCGGCCGCGCGCGCGGCCGGGTCCGGGCTGCTGCCCGGCCTCGCCCTCGCCGCCGTGGTGGCCTACTGCAACGCCATGTCCTCGGCCCGGCTCGCCGCCCGCTACCCGGCCTCCGGCGGGACGTACGTGTACGGCAGGGAACGACTGGGCCCGTTCTGGGGATACCTGGCCGGCTGGGCCTTCGTGGTCGGCAAGACGGCCTCCTGTGCGGCCATGGCACTCACCGTGGGCGCGTACGTGTGGCCGGGGCAGGCGCACGCGGTGGCGGTCGCGGCGGTGGTGGCCCTGACCGCCGTGAACTACGGCGGTATTCAGAAGTCGGCGTGGCTGACGCGGGCGATCGTGGCCGTCGTCCTGGCCGTTCTCGCGGCTGTGGTCGTGGTGTGCCTGGCCTCCGGGCGGGCCGACGCGGGGCGGCTGGACATCGGCCTGTCGACGGGTGCGGGCGGGGTGCTCCAGGCGGCCGGGCTGCTGTTCTTCGCGTTCGCCGGCTACGCGCGGATCGCCACCCTCGGTGAGGAGGTGCGCGATCCGGCGCGCACGATTCCGCGGGCGATCCCACTGGCCCTGGGGATCACTCTCGCGGTGTACGCGTGCGTGGCCGTCGCGGTGCTCGGCGTCCTCGGCGCGGACCGGCTCGGGCACGCGGCGGCGCCGCTGGCCGACGCGGTGCGGGCGGCCGGCGTGCCGGGGCTCGTGCCCGTGGTGCGGGCCGGGGCGGCGGTGGCCGCGCTGGGCTCGCTGCTCGCGCTGATCCTCGGCGTGTCCCGTACGACGCTCGCCATGGCCCGGGACGGGCACCTGCCGCGCGTGCTGGCGGCCGTGCACCCGCGCTTCCGGGTGCCGCACCGGGCGGAGTCGGCCGTGGGCGCGGTGGTCGCCGTGCTGGCCGCGACGGTGGACGTACGCGGCGCGATCGGCTTCTCGTCCTTCGGCGTGCTGGCCTACTACGCCGTCGCCAACGCCTCGGCCTGGACGCTGAACGCGGCCCCGCGCTCCCGCGTGGTGCCCGCGGTGGGCCTGCTGGGCTGCGCCACGCTGGCGTTCGCGCTGCCCGCGGCCTCGGTGGCCGTGGGCGCGGGCGTGCTCGCGGTGGGCGTCGCGGCCTACGGCGTACGGCGGTGGTGGGCGGGGCGGTTCGCGGGGTGACGTACGCCGGCGTACGCCGTGGGCCGCCACGCCCACCGGCTTCAAGCGCCGGCGAGCGCGGACCCGTCGCCATCCCAGGATCGGCCGGCGCTCGGCGCCGATTCCTTCGATTCCTTCATGGCCGCTCCAGTTCCTCCTGAGCGCGTGATCCGCTGATACTGGCGGTAGCAGGCACGCCGACCGAGCTGCCTGGAGAGGTGCCGGTCATGAAGGTGTTCAACCTGCTGCTGAATATCCTGTGGCTCGTCTTCTGCGGGCTCTGGATGGCGATCGGTTACCTGATCGCCGCCCTGGTCTGCTTCATCCTGATCGTCACCATCCCGTTCGGCATCGCGTCGCTGCGCATCGCCGGGTTCGTCCTCTGGCCGTTCGGCCGTACCACTGTGCAGCGGCCGGGTGCCGGGGCGCCCTCGTGCGTCGGCAACGTCATCTGGATCGTCTTCGCGGGCTGGTGGCTTGCGCTGGCCCACCTGATCACGAGCATCCCTCTGTTCCTGTCGATCATCGGGATTCCCTTCGGCTGGGCGAACCTGAAGCTCATTCCTATCTCGCTCATGCCGCTGGGCCAGGAGGTTGTGCCCACGGACGAGGCATTCGGCGGACGCTGACCTCCATCCCCCTCATTGCCGGTTGCCGGTTGCCCTGGCTTCGATCCTGGTGGTGTCCGACAATGGAACTATGTGGTGGTTTTCTCCGGCCCGTATGACTGCACAGCGGCCCAAGCATCTCTTAGCGGTGTTGGCACTCGGCGTTCTCATGGCCTGCGGTGCCGCGGTCGGCGCGGCGGAAACCGCTTCGGCGGCAGCCTCGGGTCACGTCTCCTCGTCTTCCCACCAGTTGAGCCGCGGCTGCGACGAGGTCTGGGGGGACGGCGGCTGTGACACCTAGGGGCGGCACTCATGCACCCGTCGCACTGCTCGGGCGAATGTCATTCAGGCTGTCAACGAGAATCACGGACAGCGAATACGAAGGCTTGGGTACCTGAATGAGAATGGGCACGTAGATTACTTCGCCGTGCCTGTACTCGGCCTTCCATGAATTCCGGTAGCACACGACATCGTTCGGGTTGCTCCGAGTCGCATAGCACTCGGTCGTCGACTTCGCTGGTGAGGCACTTGCTTCACTCACCGCGGCCTCCCATGCGCCGAGTGCCATACAGCAAGTCGCCGCCACTGCAAGACCGCCCCTGCGCAAGGTCGCTTTCCGCATTTCCATCACCCTGAGAGCCGCGAGCAGACGGAGCATCAGAACGCACGAACGCGACAGTCCGGCGGCCAGGGAATTTTGGACACCCGACTGCCGGACCCTCAAGTTCAGCCGTTGTTGTTGTTATTGTTGTTGTTTGCGCCTCCGCCGCCGCCATTGTTGTTGTTATTGTTATTGTTGTTTGCACCTCCGCCGTTATTGTTGTTGTTATTGTTATTGTTCGCGCCTCCGCCGTTGTTGTTGTTATTGTTGTTGTTGTTCGCGCCCCCACCGTTGTTGTTATTGTTGTTGTTGTTCGCGCCCCCACCGTTGTTGTTATTGTTGTTGTTGTTGTTCGCGCCTCCGCCGTTATTGTTGTTGTTATTGTTGTTGTTGCCACCCCTGCCGTTATTGTTGTTATTGTTGTTGTTGTTGTTCCCGCCCCTACCGTTGTTGTTGTTGTTATTGTTGTTGTTGCCACCCCTGCCGTTGTTGTTGTTATTGTTGTTGTTGTTGTTCCCGCCCCTACCGTTGTTGTTGTTGTTATTGTTGTTGTTCCCGCCGTCGTCGCTCGGCGCCATCGCGTGCGTTCCTGTGGGCGCCGGCGTGGCGAAGGCGCTCGACGGCGCCAGGGCGCCTCCTGCGGCCAGGGCTGCCGATGCGGCTATCAGGGCCGCGCGCTTGGCGTACTTGTTCGCCATGATGTGTCCTTTCCGATGACATGGACGTCGCGGATTCGCAGTCCATTTCGTTGACGGAAGGCATTCGCCGTGGCAATGCTCCGTCAGGTCGGTTCCTGGGAGTTTCACGGAATGTCGGGCTCTGGATGCGACTGCCACTCGGAAACCCGGGTCTGAAACTCTCTGGCCAGCATGCCCAGCCGCAGTCGGCGGGCGCATCGGGTGAGCGCCCCAAGTTCCACCCCGCACACCCCACCTCACACCCCGGCGCACCCCACATCCCGTCCCGGCAGCCCACAACACGCCCCCACCGGCCCGGCGTCTTGATCGGTCTGGATCTTTTGCGCGGCTCCGGCCACGGGGGGAAACTGGCTGGTGATGGACCTTCTAGAGCGAGAGGCCGTGCTCCGGGACCTCGCCGGTCACCTGAAGGCAGCCGTGAGTGGCCCTGGACGCTTGGCCCTTGTGCGCGGCGAGGCCGGGATAGGGAAGACCGCCGTCGTCAACCGTCTGGCCCAGCTTGCCGATCCCCACGTCCGGGTCGTGATCGGCGCGTGCGACCCGCTCGCCACACCCCGCCCCCTGGGCCCTCTGCTGGACTTGGCTCCGCGCTTGGGCGAAGAGGTGCGCACCGCCCTGACGGGCACACTGACCGGCACCAGCCGTTCCGACGAGGTCTACGACTGCCTGCTCGCCGACCTGAGCGCCTACCCCAGCCTGCTGGTCGTCGAGGACATCCACTGGGCCGATGAGGCCACGATGGACCTGCTGCGTTACCTGGCTCGCCGCCTGCCGAGCGTTCCGGCGCTGGTGCTGGCCACCTACCGCGACGACGAGATCGGCCGCACCCACGACCTGACCGCTTTACTGGGCACCCTGGCCGGCTATCCATGGGTGTACCGCCATGATCTGGCGCCCCTGAGCCGCCGGGCGGTCGCCCGGCTGGCCACCGGACACGCCGTGGACGCCGAGCAGCTGTATCACGTCTCCGCCGGCAACCCGTTCCTCGTCACCGAGATCCTGGCCGCCCCTGCCGAACCCATTCCGGCCACGGTGCGCGAGGCCGTCGCCGGCCGCCTGTCGGGCCTGTCGCCCGCGGCGCGCGGGGTGGTCGACGTCCTGGCCGTCCTGGGGGTCCGGGTCTCGCTGCCCCTTCTGGCCGGCATCCTGCCGGCCCCGGAGCAGGCGCTCGACGAGGCCGTGGCCTGCGGAATCGTGCGAACCCACGGACAGGTGACCGAGTTCCGCCATGAGCTGACCCGGCTGGCGGTGCTGGAGGCCGTGCCCGCCGCCTACCGTCTGCGGGTGCACCGGCAGGTGCTCGCGGCGATGCGGTCCGGCCCGGTCGCCGCGGATGATCTGCCGCTGCTGGCGGATCACGCCGACGGCGCCGGGGACCCGGCCGCCGTGTTGGAGTACGCGCCCGCGGCGGCCGTCCGCGCCGCCGCGCTGGGCGCACACCGGGAGGCCGCCGCCCAGTACACCCGTGCCCTGCGGTACGCCGACCGCCTGCCGCCCGAGCAACAGATCTCTCTGCTGGAGGGCCATTCCCAGGCCTGCCTCCTGTCCAGCCAGCTCGACGAGGGGATCGCTTCGCGTCGTACCGCGGTGAGACTGCGCCGTGCGCTCGGCGACCGGTTGCGTGAGGGCGAGGACCTGCGCTGGCTGTCATGCTGGTTGTGGCCGGCCGGGCGGACCGCCGAGGCCAGGCGAACCGGTCTGGACGCCGTGCGGGTGCTCGAAGAGCTGACGCCCGGACGGGAGTTGGCGAGGGCGTATCTGAACCTCTGCCAGCTGGCCTGCTACGAGCATGAGGGCGTGGCGGTGGTCGCCGCCCACGCCGAGAAGGCGATCGCTCTGGGTGAGCGCTCCGGCGACGCGGGGGTGCTGGTCCAGGCCCGCTTCCATGCCGCGGCGGCACGCATGCTGAGCGGCGGGCGCGGCTGGGAGGACTGCGAGCAGGCGGTGTCCGACGCGATGGCGCGGGAGCTGCCGCTGGACACCGGCTCGATGACGCTCGCCATGTGCTGGCTGGCCGCGTTGCGGCGGGATGCCGCCCGGTCGACCGCGGCCGCGAGCCGAGCGGAGACCTACTGCCTCGATCACGGCCTGCTGGCCTACCTGCTGTGTGCGAGGGCCTGGGGCAGTTGGGGGCTGCTCCACCGGGGCATGTGGCCGCAGGCCGCCGATGTCTCGCAGAAGGTCCTGTCCCACCCCGGCTCGCCACCGGTCGCCCGGGCCCTGGCGCTGACCGTGCTGGGCCTGGTACGGGCCCGGCAGGGCGGACCCGAGGTGTGGCCGCTGCTGGAACAAGCGGCGAGCCTGGTCGACTCCGAGTGCCTGCTGGACACGGGCCTGGGGTGGGAGGCCCGGGTCGAGGCGGCCTGGCTGGCCGATGATCAGGAGCAGGTTCGGACCGAGGGCCGACGCGGTCTGGCCGCGCTGGCGAACCGTGCCCATCCCTGGCTGTCCGGTCCCCTGGCCTGTTGGATCCGCCGCGCCGGAGGCGAGCCTCCGCGGGTCCCGGCGGTCGCACCGTACGCCCTGGAACTGGCCGGCGACTGGGCCGGCGCCGCGGCGCGATGGGACAGGCTCGGCTGCCCGTACGACGCCGCGCTGGCCCGTCTGTCCGGCGACGCGCCCGCGCTGCGCCAGGCCCTGGCCGCCTTCGAGGCTCTCGGCGCCCGCCCGGCCGTGGCTCGCACCCGCTCTTTGATGCGTCTGCGCGGTGTCCGCCCGATCCGGCAAGGGCCGCGGCCGGCCACCCGAGCCAATCCGTACCGGCTCACCAACCGGGAGATGGACGTCCTGAAACTGCTGGACGAGGGCCTTTCGGACGCCGAGATCGCCGCCCGCCTCTACATCAGTCCCAAGACGGCCGGGCATCACGTGGGCGCCGTACTGACCAAGCTCGACGTCCACACCCGTCACGAAGCCGCCCGCAAGCTCCACCATCCCGAGCGCGGATAGGGCTCCGCGACGGATTCGTCACCTCAGCTGAATTTGCAGTTGATGTTCTGGCTGCCGGTGAAGGTGTTGTTCCCCTGTGCGGCCTGCCCCGTCGGGGTACAGATCTGAAGGAGTGGCGGGATGCCGAGAAGCGAGAGAAGTCCCCCGCCGCCTTGGCCCTCGGCCCCGGCGAGGATGTTGTTGTTGTTGGTGTTGTTGTTCGTGTTCACGCCGCCGTTGTTGTTGTTATTGTTGTTGTTGTTCACCCCACCGGCATTATTGTTATTGTTGTTATTAGTGTTGTTCGTCGTGTTGGTGGTGTTCTGGGTGTCGGTGCCTCCGGTGCCTGTCTGCCCCACACGGTAGGGAGCCTGGAGCAGTGACGTGGCACCCAGGCGCGACAGGAGTCCCCCGTCGCTCTGAGCCTGTGCGCCGCCGGCACTGAAGAGCACCACCGTGATCGCGGCGGTACTGATCGTGGCGAACCGCTTGGTGAGCTTCACTCGGCCAACCTTTCGTCGTCCCTGGTGCCGCATTCTCAGAGGACAGGATGGCGATGGCGGTCTGTGAACAATCACTAGGCACGCGGCAGCACCCGCGTTTTCCCCCGGACAGCCTCAAGGTTTTCACGCGGCTTACCAAGTCGGAAATCAACGGCCTGCGCAATGATGAATTAACAGAGCGTGTGGTCAACCAGGAGAGTCTTCACCGGTAGCCGCCCACCATCTTTTCGAGCCGGGCGATGCGCTCCGCCATCGGCGGGTGGGTGGAGAACATCTTGGACAGTCCCTGGCCCGGGCGGAACGGGTTGGCGATCATCATGTGGCTCGCCGTCTCGATCCGGGGCTCGGGGGGCAGCGGCAGCTGCTGGGTGCCCGTCTCCAGCTTGCGCAGGGCGCTGGCCAGGGCGAGCGGGTCACCGGTGAGCTGGGCGCCGGAGGCGTCCGCCTCGTACTCCCGGGAGCGGCTGATGGCCAGCTGGATCAGGGTGGCGGCGAGCGGGCCGAGGATCATGATCAGCAGCACGCCGAACAGGCCGGGGCCGTCGTCGTCGTCCGAGCGGCCGACCGGGATCAGCCAGGCGAAGTTGACCAGGAACATGATCACGGAGGCGAGTGCGCCGGCGACCGAGGAGATGAGGATGTCCCGGTTGTAGACATGGCTCAGTTCATGGCCGATGACGCCGCGCAGCTCGCGCTCGTCCAGCAGGCGCAGGATGCCCTCGGTGCAGCACACGGCCGCGTTGCGCGGGTTGCGGCCCGTGGCGAAGGCGTTCGGGGCCTCCGTCGGCGAGATGTACAGCCGGGGCATGGGCTGGCGGGCCTGCGTGGACAGTTCGCGCACCATCCGGTACAGCGCCGGTGCCTCGAACTCGCTGACCGGGCGGGCGCGCATCGCGCGCAGCGCCAGCTTGTCGCTGTTCCAGTACGCGTACGCGTTCGTGCCCAGAGCCACCAGGACCGCGACGACGAGGCCCGCGCGGCCGAAGAAGCTGCCGATGACGATGATGAGTGCGGACAGTCCCCCGAGGAGTACGGCGGTCCTGAGCCCGTTGTGCCGGCGGTGCACGGTGCGCCCTCCAAGTCGTGCAGCTGGGGAACACTCTGATCCAGTGGACCCTCCCGCTGATGACAACGCCAGGCGGCGGCCACGAGTTCCCCGGTGCGTACGGCGGCGCGGCGCGGCCGTGCGGGTGACGTGCGGGTTCGGCCACGCGCGCGTGGCGGGACGGGTGCCCCGCGCGCGCGTGGCGACTCCTCAGAACAGTCCGCCGGCCGCGAAGCGCAGGACCAGCTGGGGTGCTCCGGAGAGGGCGACGGCGAGGACCCCGGTGACGGCGAGAGCGGCCGTGACGGGCGCCGGGACGCGGTGCCGGGCGGGCTCGCCCTCGGGGGCGCGGAACAGCAGGGCCGTCCACTGGAGGTAGTAGAAGAGGGCGATCACGACGTTGACGGCCATGACGACGGCGAGCCAGCCGAGGCCCGCGTCGACGGCCGCGGAGAACACGGTGACCTTGGCGAACAGGCCGATGACGCCCGGCGGCAGCCCGGCCAGGCACAGCAGGAAGAAGGCCAGCAGGAGCGCGCTGAGCGGGTTGGTGGCGTACAGGCCCCGGTAGTCGCTGATCCGGTTCAGGGCGCGGCCACGGCCCACCAGGGCGGCCACCGCGAAGGCGCCGAGGTTCACGGCGGCGTACATCAGGGCGTACGCCACCGTGGAGCCGATCGCCTTCTGGGCGTCCTTGGTGTATCCGGCGGCGGCGATCGGCACCAGCAGATAGCCGGCCTGGCCGACGGAGGACCAGGCGAGCAGCCGTACGGCGCTGTACGCGCGCGTGGCCTGCTGGCGCAGGGCGGCGACGTTGCCGACGGTCATGGTGAGGGCGGCCAGGGCGGCGAGCGCGGGCCCCCAGACGTCGGCGTACGACGGGAAGGCGACGACCGTGACGAGGATCAGGCCGGAAAAGCCGACGGCCTTGCCCACGACGGACAGGTAGGCGGCGACGGGCAGGGGCGCGCCCACGTAGGTGTCGGGCACCCAGAAGTGGAAGGGCACGGCGGCCGTCTTGAAGGCGAAGCCGACGAGGGTGAGGGCGACTCCGGTCTGGGCGAGGGTGTGCAGCTGTCCGTCGACGTGCGGGAGGCGCTGGGCGACCTGGGTGAGGTGCAGGGTGCCGGTGGAGGCGTAGACGAAGCTGATGCCCATCAGGCTGACCGCGGTGGCGGTGACCGAGGACAGGAAGAACTTCAGGGCGGCCTCGGAGGACCGCTTGTCGCCGTGCCGGATGCCGACGAGGGCGAAGGCCGGCAGGGAGGCGACCTCCAGGGCGACGACCAGGGTGGCCAGGTCCCGGGAGGCGGGCAGCAGGGCGGCACCGGCCGCGGAGGACAGCAGCAGGAACCAGAACTCGCCCGCGGGCACGCGCCGCCGCTCGTCGTCCAGGTGGGTGACGGAGAGCAGGGCCGCGAGCAGGGCGCCGCCGAGGACCAGGAACTGGATGACGAGGGTGAAGTGGTCGGCGGTGTAGCTGCACGCGCGCGCGGGGCCGGTGAGGCAGAACGTGCTGCGGTCGCCGTCCAGGAGGGGCAGGAGCAGCAGGGTGGCCGCGGCGAGGCCCGCGACCGAGATCCAGCCGAGCACGGCCTTGCGGGGCTCCGGCAGGAACAGGTCGGCGACGAGGACGACGAGTGCCACGACGGCCGCGAGGGTGGGCGGGGCGATCGCGAGCCAGTCGACGGACTGGACCAGCGACTCGGCAAGCGGCTGGGCGCTCATCGGGTGCCTCCTGCGAGGAGCTGCTGCACGGCCGGGTCGGTCAGGCCGAGCAGGGCCTTCGGCCACAGTCCGGCGAGGACGGTGAGGGTGACGAGCGGGGTCCAGGCGGCGAACTCGTACCCGTGGACGTCGGCGAGCTTCGGCACCTCCCGCTCCGCGCCGCCCATGCAGACGCGGCGGACCACGATCAGCATGTACGCGGCGGTCAGCAGGGTGCCGAACGCGCCGATCGCCATGAAGGTGAGGAAGGCGGGGCGGCTGAGGTCGGCGGCGGGCCGGAACGCGCCGAACAGGGCCAGCATCTCGCCCCAGAACCCGGCGAGGCCGGGCAGGCCGAGGGAGGCGACCGCGCCGAAGGCGAGCAGGCCGCCGAGGCGCGGGGCCTTGCCGTACAGCGCGGCGCCGGTCTCCTCCGCGAGGGTGTCCAGGTCGGTGGTGCCGGTGCGGTCCTTCAGCGCGCCGACCAGGAAGAACAGCAGGCCGGTGATGAGGCCGTGGGCGATGTTGGCGAACAGGGCGCCGTTGACGCCGGTCGGGGTCATGGTGGCGATGCCGAGCAGGACGAAGCCCATGTGGCCGACGGAGGAGTAGGCGATCAGGCGCTTGAGGTCGCCCTTCGCGCCCCGCTTGGCGAGGGCCAGGCAGGCCAGGGACCCGTAGATGATCCCGACGACGGCGAACGCGGCGAGGTACGGCGCGAAGGTGTGGAACCCGTGCGGCGCGACCGGCAGCAGGATGCGGACGAACCCGTACGTACCCATCTTCAGCAGGACACCGGCCAGCAGGACCGAGCCGACGGTCGGCGCGGCGGTGTGGGCGTCGGGCAGCCAGCTGTGCAGCGGCCACATCGGCGCCTTCACCGCGAGCCCGATCCCGATCGCCAGAACGGCGATGACCTGCACGGACGAGGTCAGCGACCGGCCGTTGTCAGTGGCGAGTGCCACCATGTCGAATGTGCCCGCCTTGATTCCGATCAGGAGCAGGCCGAGCAGCATGACCACGGAGCCGAGCAGCGTGAACAGGATGAACTTCCACGCGGCCCGGGTCCGGCCCTCGCCGCCCCAGCGGGCGATGAGGAAGTACATCGGGATGAGCACCATCTCGAACGCGAGGAAGAACAGCAGCAGGTCGAGGACGGCGAAGGTCGCGAGGGTGCCGGACTCCAGCAGGAGCAGCAGGGCGACGAACGCCTTCGGGGACGGGCCCGACGGCGGCTTGAAGTAGGAGTAGAGCGCGCAGAGGAAGGTCAGCAGCGCGGTCAGGACCAGAAGGGGGAGGGAGATGCCGTCGGTGCCGAGGTGGATGCGCACGTCGAGCGCGGGGATCCAGCTGATGTCGGTCGTGGCCTGCATCTTCGACGGATGGTCGTGGTCGAAGCCGAGCGCGAGGACGATCGCCGCGATGAGGACCGCGCCGGTCACGGTCACGCCGTGCCGCAGCACGGCCTGCTCGGGCGACTTCCCCTTCAGTCCGGGCGGGGCCGGGAGGAGAGCGGCGGCGGCGCCGAGGAGCGGGCCGACGACGACGAATGCCAGAAGGAACTGCATCACGGACTCGTTGATATCGATCACGCCTGCTCACGCTCCCGTGGCGACGAGGAGGACGGCGACCGCCAGGACGACGGTGCCGGCGAGCAGCGCGCTCACATAGGTCTGCACATTGCCGGTCTGCGCCCGCCGTACGGCGGCCCCGAGCAGCTGGGGCAGCGCGGCGGCGCCGTGTACGTAGGTGTCGACGACCTCGCGGTCGAGGAACCGGACGAGACTCGCCCCGGCCTGGACCGGGCGGACGAACAGCGCCCGGTAGACGGCGTCCAGGTGGAAGCCGGCGGCCGCGTGCCGGTGCAGCGGGCCGAGCAGCAGCCGTGACGGGTCCGCCGGGTCGGGGGCGTAGGCGATGTCGCCGTAGGCCGGCTCGTGGGTGGCGATGGCCTCGGCCTCGACCAGTCCGGCGTCCTCCTCCGGGTGGGCGGCGACCGCGCCCAGCGGGGTCCGGGCGGCGAGGGCGGTGGTGCGCTGCCGGCAGCCGTAGGTGAGCAGCCCGCCGACCAGCGCCAGGCCCGTGCCGAGGACCGAGGTGAGCAGGGTCGGGGTCAGGTCGCGGCCGTCGAACCAGTCGGGCAGCGCGCGGTAGGCGAGCCCGCCGAGAGCGAGGGAGGGGATCGCGAGCACCCAGAGCACCACGGTCATCGTCAGCGGCTGGCGGCCGTGGTCGGGGGCCTCGGCGCCCCGGCCGCGGAAGGCGAGCAGCCACAGCCGGGTGGCGTACGCGGCGGTGAGCAGGGCGGTGACCAGACCGGCGACGAGGACGATCCACCCGGCGGCGCCGGGAGCGTGCTCGGTGTGGCCGGAGGTCACGTGCTCGGCGGCGCCGAGGACGGACTCCTTCGAGAAGAAGCCGCTGAAGGGCGGGATCGCGGCGAGCGCGAGCAGCGCCACGGTCATCGTCCAGTAGGCGTCCGGGATGCGGTCGCGCAGGCCGTGCATGCGGGACATGGCGGCCAGCGAGTTGGTGCCGGCGGCGTGGATGATCACGCCGGCCGCGAGGAACAGCAGCGCCTTGAAGGCGCCGTGGGACAGGAGGTGGAAGACGGCGGCACCGCGGTCGCCGACGGCGAGGGCGCCGGTCATGTAGCCGAGCTGGCCGATCGTCGAGTAGGCGAGGACGCGCTTGATGTCGTCCTGGGCGAGCGCGGCGAGACCGGAGCCGGCCATGGTGACGGCGGCCATGACGGCGAGGACCACCATGGCGGCCTGGGAGGCCTCGAAGAGCGGGAGGAGACGGGCGATGAAGTAGACACCGGCGGCGACCATCGTCGCGGCGTGGATCAGCGCCGAGACGGGCGTCGGGCCCGCCATCGCGTCCGGGAGCCAGGTGTGCAGCGGGAACTGCGCCGACTTGCCCGCGACACCGGCGAGCAGCAGCAGGGCGATCACCGTCGGGTGGTCGATGCCGCCGCTCGCGACGGCGCCGAGGACACGGGTGACGCGGAACGACCCGGCGTCGGCGGCGAGCGCGAACAGGCCGATGAGGAACGGCACGTCGCCGAGCTTGGTGACCAGGAAGGCCTTCAGAGAGGCGGCGCGGGCCTCGGGGGTCTCCCAGTAGTGGCCGACCAGGAAGTAGGAGCAGATGCCCATGACTTCCCAGCCGACCAGCAGCACGATCAGGTCGCCGGAGTAGACGACCAGGAGCATCGCGGAGGTGAACAGGGAGACGAGAGCGGCGTACGAGGGGTAGCGCGGGTCGTCCCGCAGGTAGCCGGTGGAGTAGATCTGCACGCAGGCCGCGACGAACGCGACCAGGACGGCGACGAGCGCGGCGAAGCCGTCGATGTGCAGCGCCAGTTCGATCGGGACGGACCCGGTGGGCGTCAGCTCGGTGTGGGCGTCCACGGCCGCCCCGCCGCCCTGGCGTACGGCGACCAGCGCGGCCAGGACCAGCGAGGCCAGCGGGGGCAGCACGGCGAGCGGGCGGACGAACCCGGGCGCGGTGCGGCCGAGCAGCAGGCCCGCCGCGGCGCCCAGGAACGGCAGGAGGGGGACGAGGGCGGCGAGGGTGGTCGTGGTCACGCGGCGGCCTCAGCCTTCTCGGCCGCCGAGGTGCCGGGGCCCTCGGTGTCGGGGCCGCCGGTCTCGGGGCCCTCGGCGGTGTCGCGGAGCTTGTCGATGTCGGAGGTGCCGCGGTTGCGGTAGACGGCGAGCACGATCGCCAGGCCGATGCCGATCTCGGCGGCGGCGATGGCGATGGTGAACAGCGTCAGCGCCTGGCCGGAGTGCAGGGTGTCCTTCGCGGCACGGCTGAGCCAGACGTCGAAGGCGACCAGGTTGAGGTTGACGGCGTTGAACATCAGCTCGACCGACATCAGGACCAGGATCGCGTTGCGGCGGGCGAGGACGCCGTACAGACCGGTGCAGAAGAGGAGGGCGGAGAGTACGGCGGGGTAGGCGAGGTGCATCAGCGGACGCCTTCCTTCCCGGGGACCGCGGGGGCGGCGGCCGCGTCCGCCTTGGCCTTGCGGGACAGCACGATCGCGCCGACCAGCGCGGCCAGGAGCAGCACGGACAGGGCCTCGAACGGCAGCACCCAGTGCCGGAACAGGCTGGCGCCGGTGACCTCGGTGGTGCCGGCGGCCGGGCCGTCCAGGTCGATCCAGGTGGTCCGGAACGCGTCGACGACCACCCACACCAGGGCGACGGCGGCGGCGACCGCGACCGTGAGGGCGGCCCAGCGGTTGCCGGAGTCGGCGTCCGGGGAGCGGCCGATGGGGGCCTTGGTGAGCATGAGACCGAACAGGAGGAGGACGACGACGGAGCCGACGTAGATCAGGACCTGCACCCAGGCGATGAACTCGGCCGTGAGCAGCAGGTACTCCACGGCGAGACCGCCGAGCGCGACCACCAGCCACAGCGCGGCGTGCACCAGCTGCCGGGTGGTGACCGTGACCAGCGCGGCGCCGAGGGTGACCAGGCCGACGAGCAGGAACGCGATCTCGACGCCGGTCGGGGACAGGAAGCCGTGCGGGTCGGCGGCGGCCACGGTGGCCGTTGCGGCGGCGAGGGTCACGACTCCCCCTCCCGCTGCTCGGCCGGCTCGGCCTGGGCGGCGGCCAGCTTCTCGGCGGTCTTGCGGGCGGCGGCGATCTCCTTGGGTTCCTCCGCACCGGGGTCCAGGGCTGGCGGGGCGGGCACGGTCCACATCCACTCGCGGAGCTTGTCCCGCTCGTGGGTGAGGTCGCGGATGTCGGTCTCGGCGTACTCGAACTCCGGGGACCAGAACAGCGCGTCGAAAGGACAGACCTCGATGCAGATACCGCAGTACATGCACAGGGAGAAGTCGATCGCGAACCGGTCGAGGACGTTGCGGCTGCGTTCCCGGCCGCCGGGGGCGGCGGGCGGGACCGTCTCCTTGTGGGAGTCGATGTAGATGCACCAGTCCGGGCACTCGCGGGCGCACAGCATGCAGACCGTGCAGTTCTCCTCGAACAGGCCGATCACGCCACGGGTGCGGGGCGGGAGTTCGGGCAGGGTGTCCGGGTACTGCTCGGTGACGTGCTTCCTCGTCATCGTGCGGAGGGTGACGGCCAGGCCCTTGGCGAGGCCGGTGCCAGGAAGGGGGGCCATGGTTAGCTGATCACCACCTTGACGATGCCGGTGAGGGCGATCTGGGCGAGGGAGAGGGGGACGAGGAGGGTCCAGGAGAGCTTCTGGAGCTGGTCCTCGCGCAGCCGCGGGTAGGTGACCCGGAGCCAGATGACCAGGAAGGCGAGGATCGCGGTCTTCAGCAGGGTCCAGACCCAGCCGAGGCCGTCGGCGCCCCACGGGCCGTGCCAGCCGCCCAGGAAGAGGACGGTGGTCAGGCCGCACAGGACGACGATGCCCGCGTACTCGGCGAGCAGGAACAGGGCGAAGCGCAGGCCGGTGTACTCGGTGTACGCGCCGAAGATGATCTCCGAGTCGGCGACCGGCATGTCGAACGGCGGGCGTTGCAGCTCCGCGAGTCCGGCGACGAAGAAGACGATGGCGCCGACGATCTGCCAGGGCAGCCACCACCAGTGGAAGGCGTGCACGATGCCGGGCAGGGAGACCGTGCCCGCCGCCATCGCCACCGAGGCAGCCGCCAGCAGCATCGGGAGTTCGTAGGCGAGCAGCTGGGCGGCCGTGCGCAGGCCGCCGAGGAGGGAGAACTTGTTGGCGCTGGCCCAGCCGGCCATCAGCGAGCCGAGCACGCCGACGCCCATCACCGCGAGCACGAAGAACACACCGGCGTCCAGCACCTGGCCGACGGCGCCCTCGCTCGGGCCGATGGGGACGGCGAGCAGGACCAGGAGGTACGGCAACAGGGCTACGGCGGGGGCCAGCTGGAAGACGCGGCGGTCCGCGCCCGCCGGGACCACGTCCTCCTTCTGCGCGAACTTCACGCCGTCCGCGATGAGCTGGGCCCAGCCGTGGAAGCCGCCCGCGTACATCGGGCCGAGCCGGCCCTGCATGTGGGCCATCACCTTGTGCTCGGTCTGGCCGACGATCAGCGGGAAGGTCAGGAAGACGACGAAGACGACCAGGAGTCGCAGGGCGACGTCCAACGCGCCGTTCACTGCGGGCCTCCTGCTTGGTCGTCGGGGGGTGCGGGGGTGGTGGGGTCGTCGGGGGTGGTGGGGGCCTCGGGGGCTGCGGGGGTGGCCGGGTTGTCGCCTGTGGTCGGGTGTTCCGGGGCGCCGGGGCGCGGCTTGGGGGCGGGTGCCTGACCCGGCTCCGGTGCCTGCTCCTCGTTCGACGCCGACTCCGAATCGGACTGCGGCTCCGATTCCGACTGCGATTCCGGCTCCGACCGCGACTCCGACACCGGCTGCGGCTCCGACACCGGCTCTGACTCCGGTTCTGCGAACGCCGGGCGGGCGTGGTGCCACGGGGCGTCGGAGCTGCGCGGGGCGGTGCTCCGGCGGGCGGGGCGGGGGGCGCCTGCCGGTCCCGCCGGCTCTCCCGGTTCCGTCCGCTGTG
Organism: Streptomyces sp. NPDC029138; assembly: GCF_055564375.1. Classification (NCBI taxonomy): domain Bacteria; kingdom Bacillati; phylum Actinomycetota; class Actinomycetes; order Kitasatosporales; family Streptomycetaceae; genus Streptomyces; species Streptomyces sp. NPDC029138. The sequence goes on along the minus strand of NZ_JBVHWM010000001.1, from coordinate 102,513 downwards.
CCGGCCCTGCCGGTTCCGCAGACTCCGTCGGCTGCGTCGAGGTCGGCTCCGGCGTCGCCTGTGCCCGCTGTGAGGCCGAGCCCTGCGAGGCGCTGCGTGCGCGGCGCGGCCGGGCGGCGGGTGAGGGCGCCGGACCGGGCTCGTGCGCCACCGAGGCCTCGGAGGCCGGTCCCTCCGTCGGCCCTTCCGCCGCCGCCTGGGTGGCGTCACCCTCGGTCGCGGCCTGCTTGCGCGTCGCCGCGTCCTCGTCCCGCGCCGCCGCCTGGCTCACCGAGCCCTCGCCGGCGCTCCGCATCCGACGCGGCCGACCGGGACCACCGGCACCGGCACCGGCACCGGCACCGGCACCGGCACCGGCACCGGCAACAGCTTCGCCGGGCCCACCTGCGGCAGCCGCCTGGCTGGCCGAGCCTTCCGACGCCGAGCGGGTGCGCCGTACCGGACGCTCCCCCGCCGCGCCTCCCGCCGCGCGTCCCGCCGCCGCTCTGGCCGGGCGGGTCGGGGCAGGTGGGAGCTGGCCCTTCAGGGGGCCCCACTCGTTGGGGTCGGGCACGCCGGGGGGCAGCATCTGGCGGCGTTTGGGGCCGCCGTGTTCGGACTCGCCGGGTTCCTTCGCGCCCGGCCAGGCCTTGGCGACGCGAGCGGCGAGGACGAAGTCCTTGCGAAGCGGGTGGCCCTCGAAGTTCTCGGGGAGCAGGAGGTGCTCCAGCCCCGGGTGGCCCTCGAAGACGACGCCGAACATCTCGTGGGTCTCGCGCTCGTGCCAGGCGGCGCCCGCGTAGACGCCGACGGCGGAGGGCAGGGCCGGGGCGTCGTGCGGCACCGTCGTGCGCACGAGGAGCCGGCGGACCGGGTGCAGGGCGACGACGTGCGCGGAGACCCGGAAGCCGATGCCCGGCTCGTCGACCGCGCTCAGCCAGTCGAAGTAGGTGCAGGACAGGGTCGTACGGGCCGTCTCCAGGGCGGTGAGCCAGGCGGACGGCGGGACGTCCACGGTCAGCACCTCGTACGACTCCTCGGCCGTGGCCTCCGTGCCGAAGAGTTCCTCCGCGGGGGCGGGCAGCCAGCCGGCGGCCGTGCTCATCGCGCACCCCCTTCACCGGCCGGCGCCGGCGGTTGCACCAGGCCGCTCTGGAGGGCGGCGGCGGACGGACGGGCGGGCCCGTTGCCGTACCGCTCCTCCAGCGACTCGCGGGCGATCTTCTCCTGGAGCTTGAGGATGCCCTGGAGCAGCGCCTCGGGGCGTGGCGGGCAGCCGGGGACGTAGACGTCCACCGGGATGATCTGGTCGACGCCCTTGGTGACGGAGTAGGAGTCCCAGTAGGGGCCGCCGCAGTTGGAGCAGGCGCCGAAGGAGATGACGTACTTGGGTTCCGGCATCTGCTCGTACAGGCGCTTGACCGCCGGGGCCATCTTGTCCGTCACCGTGCCCGAGACCACCATCAGGTCGGCCTGGCGGGGGCCCGGCGCGAACGGGATCACGCCGAGCCGGATGAAGTCGTGGCGGGCCATCGACGCGGCGATGAACTCGATCGCGCAGCAGGCGAGGCCGAAGTTGAACACCCAGAGCGAGTAGCGGCGGCCCCAGTTCAGGACCACCTTCATCGGCTCGGGCGCCAGGCGGGCGAGCGCGCCGAGCCTCTTGGGCTCAGGCAGGTACACGGCGTCCGGGTTCACGTCCATGTCAGGACGCCCTTCTTGTATGCGTACAGCAGGCCGACGGCGAGGAAGCCGAGGAAGATGAACATCTCCACCAGGGTCGTCGCGCCGTAGCCGGGCGCGGCGAAGACCGTCGCCCAGGGGAACAGGAAGATCGAGTCGACGGCGAAGATCACGTACAGGAAGGCGTAGACGTAGTAGCGGACCTGGGTGTGGGCCCAGCCCTCGCCGACGGGGTCGACGCCGCACTCGTAGGTCAGGAGTTTCTCCGGTGTCGGCACGACCGGGCGCAGCAGGCGGCCCGCGCCGAAGGCGACCGCGACGAAGAGCACGCCGATGAGGGCGAGCAGTCCGACCACCGAGTAGGACCGGAAGTAGCCGGCCGCGACGACGTTCGCCGCGGCGTACGACGAGTCCGCCAACGTCTCCCGCACCGTCCGTCCCTCGCTCCCTGACCTCGTGAACCTAGTGAGTTAGTGAACTCTGTGACCCCCCGTGATTCGAGGGTCTGTACGCACGGGAGTCTAGGCCCTGATAAAGAACCGGTAAGCAGCCCGTCATGTCGTGAGACAGCCGGTACCCGTGATGGGGTGGGGTTTTCCCCCGGCGGCGGAGGGCGGCGTACCGCATGGCGTCGACGGTGCCGCGCACGGCAGGCTGATCAGCATGACCGCTCCCAGCCCCGCCGCCGACCGGACCGACGGCCCCGACGAACGTGACGGCCACGACGGACACGACGGCCCGCACCGGCTGCCGCCGCCCCGGCCGGCCTATGACGCGCACACCTGGAAGGAGATCGCGTATCTCCTGCTGAACCTGCCGGTGGCGCTGTTCGGGTTCACGTACGCCGTCACCGTGCTGGTGGCCGGCGGCACCCTCACCCTCACCGTGATCGGTCTCCCGCTGCTCGCGCTGTCCCTGCTGGGCGCCCGGCAGCTGGGCAAGCTGGAACGGGCCCGGGCCCGGAAGTTGCTCGGGGTACGGGTGGAGGAGCCGACACCGCTGCCGCTCGCCAAGGGCGGGGGGCCGGTGCAGCGGCTGTGGATGGCGCTGAAGGACCCGGTGGGCTGGCGGACGCTGCTGTACGACGCGATCCGGCTGCCCTGGGGCATCCTCACCTTCTGCACGGTGCTGACCTCGCTGTTCGTGCTGTGGCCGGTGCTGCCGTACCTCGCGCGGGGCATGGCGAACCTGGACCGGGCGATGGTGCGCGGGCTGCTGTCGCCCTCGGACGAGCTGGAGCGCCGGATCGCCGAGCTGGAGTCCGACCGCGGGATCGTGGTGGACACGGCGGCGGCGGATCTGCGCCGGATCGAACGGGATCTGCACGACGGGGCCCAGGCGCGGCTGGTGAACCTGGCCATGGGGCTGGGCCTCGCCAAGGAGAAGCTGCTGGAGGACCCCGACACGGCGGCGGCGATGGTGGCGGAGGCGCACGGCGAGGTGAAGCTGGCCCTCCAGGAGCTGCGTGACCTCGCCCGGGGCATCCACCCGGCCGTGCTCACCGACCGCGGCCTGGACGCGGCCCTGTCGGCGGTCGCCTCCCGCTGCACGGTGCCGGTGACGGTGACCGTGGACCTGCCGGCCCGGCCGGCGGCGGCCATCGAGGGCATCGCCTACTTCACCGTCTCCGAGCTGCTCCAGAACATCAGCAAGCACAGCGGGGCCCGGACCGCCTCCGTCGACGTCTGGCGTACGGAGGAGCGGCTGCTCGTCCAGGTCCGGGACGACGGCCGGGGCGGCGCCCGGCTGGACGGGGGCAGCGGGATGCGGGGTCTGGCGGACCGGCTGGGCGCGGTGGACGGCCTGTTCGTGGTCGACTCCCCCGCGGGCGGCCCGACGGTGGTCACGGCGGAACTGCCCTGGCGGGACCGGCAGGAGTAATAGCCCCGGCAGGAGTAACAGCCCTCGCCCTGCCCGCATGGCCGACCGCCGTGGCGCCACGCGCGCGCGTGCCGTCGAAAAGCCGCACGCGCGCGTACGCCTGGGAAAACCTCACGCGCGCGTGGAGCGCACACATCGACGGCTCCTCCTGCGGCCCTGCGGCTGAGCGCAGCGCCGGGGTGGGGAAAACCCCCCGCTCAAGACGCCGACGGACTCCATACCCCGGGAACGCCCGGCGGACGACCCTGGATGTACGGCTGGAACCGCCGCCGGAACGAGGAGAACGGGACGACACCGATGGTCACGGAGTACGGACAGGGGTACGCCACCCGAAGCGAGCCGCGGCACCGGCTGCCCGCCGCGCTGCGGGCGCCCGTCGAGGCGCGCAGCTGGCGCGAGTTCGGCTACGTGCTGCTGAGCCTGCCGGTGGCGACCGTCCTGTTCAGCTGGACGGTGACGATGGTCGCGCTCGGCGCGGGCCTGCTGGTCACGTTCCTCGGCATCCCGGTGCTGGCGGCGGCGCTGGCCGGCTGCCGGGGCTTCGGCGTGCTGGAGCGGGCGCGGGCGCGCGGCCTGCTCGGCCTGGAGGTGGCCGACCCGGAGCCGCTGCGGCTGCGCAAGCCGGGGGCGGCGGCCTGGATGGGCGCGATGCTCAAGAGCGGCGCCTCCTGGCGGCACGCGCTGTACGCGCTGGTGCAGTTCCCGTGGGCGGTCTTCTCGTTCTCGGTGGCGGTGACCTTCTGGTCCTGCGGCTGGGCGCTGCTGAGCTATCCGCTGTGGTTCTGGGTGTTCCCGGCGTACGCCGGCGAGGGCGGGATCCAGCTGTACGGCGACGCGCACCACAGCGTCTACCTCGACAACCCCTTCGAGATCACCGTGACCGCCCTGATCGGGCTGGTGTTCACGCTGGCCACGCCCTGGCTCGTACGGGCCCTGACGACCGTGGACGGGCTGCTCGTGCGCGGTCTGCTCGGGCCGTCGCCGCTGTCGGCGCGGGTGGTGGAGCTGGAGTCGGACCGGGGAGCCGTGGTGGACACGGCCGCCGCCGATCTGCGGCGCATCGAGCGGGACCTGCACGACGGGGCGCAGGCCCGGCTGGTGAACCTGGCGATGGACCTGGGGCTGGCCAAGGAGAAGCTGCGGGAGGACCCGCGCACGGCGGCGCGGATGGTGGAGGAGGCGCACGGCGAGGTGAAGACGGCCCTCCAGGAGCTGCGCGACCTCGCCCGGGGCATCCACCCTGCCGTGCTCACCGACCGCGGCCTGGACGCGGCCCTGTCGGCGGTCGCCTCCCGCTGCGCGGTGCCGGTGAGGGTCGAGGTCGATCTGCCCGCCCGGCCGGCGCCCGCCATCGAGGGCATCGCCTACTTCACCGTCTCCGAGCTGCTCCAGAACATCAGCAAGCACAGCGGGGCCCGGACCGCCTCCGTCGACGTCTGGCGTACCGAGGACCGGCTGATGCTCCAGGTGACCGACGACGGCGTGGGCGGCGCCGACACCTCCCGGGGCTCCGGGCTGGCCGGTCTCGCCGCCCGCCTGGACGCGGTGGACGGCATCCTCGTGGTGGACTCCCCGGCGGGCGGCCCCACCCGGGTGATCGCGGAACTGCCCTGGCGCGGATGAACGCCCGAACGGCTCAGCGCCGGAGCGGCTGAGCACCTGAGCACCTGAGCGGCCGGAACGCCGTGGAAACACGCCGAAGCCCTGAGAACACCCCCGCACGCCCCGGCCCCGCCCCCGGGATTCCCCCGGTATTCCCCTGGGTCCGGCGGTGTTCGGGCGGGATTGCTGGAATGCTGGACCCGTTGAGGACGCCCCGGGCGGACGGCGTCGCGGGGGATCGGGCTGTGGGGGGCCGGAAGATCGTGGAGGACAGGGTGCGGGTGGTCATCGCCGAGGATTCAGTGCTGCTGCGGGAGGGCCTGACCCGGCTGCTGACCGACCGCGGGCATGACGTCGTGGCGGGCGTCGGCGACGCGGACGCGCTGCTGAAGACCATCTCCGAGCTGGACGAGCGGGGCGAGCTGCCCGACGTGGTGGTGGCGGACGTACGGATGCCGCCGACGCACACCGACGAGGGCGTCCGGGCGGCCGTACTGCTGCGCCGGCTGCACCCCGGGCTCGGGGTGCTGGTGCTGTCGCAGTACGTCGAGGAGCGCTACGCCACCGAACTGCTGGCCGGTTCCAGCCGGGGCGTCGGCTATCTGCTCAAGGACCGGGTGGCGGACGTCCGGGAGTTCGTGGACGCGGTGGTGCGGGTCGCCGACGGCGGTACGGCGCTGGACCCGGAGGTGGTCGCGCAGTTGCTCGGCCGCAGCCGCAAGCAGGACGTGCTGGCGGGGCTGACGCCCCGGGAGCGCGAGGTGCTGGGGCTGATGGCGGAGGGGCGGACGAACTCAGCGATCGCCCGGCAGCTGGTGGTCAGCGACGGGGCCGTGGAGAAGCACGTCAGCAACATCTTCCTGAAGCTCGGCCTGGCCCCGAGCGAGGGCGACCACCGGCGGGTTCTGGCCGTTCTCACCTATCTGAACTCCTAGCCGGCCCTGCCTGACTGCTGGCCGGCGGTCCGGTGTCAGCCTCCCGTCAGCGCCGCGTCAGCCTCTCCCGCTTCGGTTGAGGCGGGTACCCGGGAGGAAGACCCGGAGCGACCCGTTAGGGGGCGGCCGGGGGTCCGGACGGGAGCCGCAGGAGAGAACCTGTACACGCGCGGGGAGCGCCTTGACCGGCGCTTCGGCGATGCGGGACATGATGTGCACACAGCGCGACAGGCCGTCTCGAAATGTCGTCCAATCCACGGATGGCCTCGGGAAGGCGACCCTAACCGACGTAGGGTTGATCCTGGGATGGTCCGTGGGACGACCAGGCCCCGGACAGCCGCCTCGAAGGAGGTCCAGTTCAGTGACCAGCCAGGTCAGCAGCCCAGCGGAGCAGACCGACGGAACCGTCGTGGGAGAGCAGCGCAAACCGGGCGGCGCGAAGGACGTGCGGCGCCTGGACCGGGTGATCATCCGGTTCGCGGGGGACTCGGGTGACGGCATGCAGCTCACCGGGGACCGTTTCACCTCGGAGACCGCTTCCTTCGGCAACGACCTCTCCACCCTCCCGAACTTCCCCGCCGAGATCCGCGCCCCCGCCGGCACCCTGCCGGGTGTCTCGTCCTTCCAGCTCCACTTCGCCGACCACGACATCCTCACGCCCGGCGACGCGCCGAACGTCCTGGTCGCCATGAACCCGGCCGCCCTGAAGGCCAACATCGGCGATCTCCCGCGCGGAGCCGAGATCATCGTCAACACCGACGAGTTCACCAAGCGCGCCCTCCAGAAGGTCGGGTACGACAGCGACCCGCTCCAGGACGGCTCGCTCGACGGCTACAGCCTCCACCCGGTGCCGCTGACCACGCTCACCGTGGAGGCGCTCAAGGAGTTCGCCCTCTCCCGCAAGGAGGCCGAGCGCAGCAAGAACATGTTCGCGCTGGGCCTGCTGAGCTGGATGTACCACCGGCCCACCGAGGGCACCGAGAAGTTCCTGAAGTCGAAGTTCGCGAAGAAGCCGGACATCGCGGAGGCCAACATCGCCGCGTTCCGCGCGGGCTGGAACTTCGGCGAGACGACCGAGGACTTCGCGGTCTCCTACGAGGTCGCGCCGGCCACCAAGGCCTTCCCGGTCGGCACCTACCGGAACATCTCCGGCAACCTCGCCCTGGCCTACGGCCTGATCACCGCGTCCCGCCAGGCGGATCTGCCGCTGTTCCTGGGGTCGTACCCGATCACGCCGGCCTCGGACATCCTGCACGAGCTGAGCAAGCACAAGAACTTCGGCGTGCGCACCTTCCAGGCCGAGGACGAGATCGCGGGCATCGGCGCGGCGCTGGGCGCGGCGTTCGGCGGTTCGCTGGCGGTGACCACGACGAGCGGGCCCGGTGTCGCCCTGAAGAGCGAGACGATCGGCCTCGCGGTCTCGCTGGAGCTGCCCCTGCTGGTGGTGGACATCCAGCGCGGCGGCCCGTCGACGGGTCTGCCGACCAAGACCGAGCAGGCCGACCTGCTCCAGGCGATGTACGGCCGCAACGGCGAGGCACCGGTGCCGGTGGTCGCGCCGCAGACCCCGGCCGACTGCTTCGACGCCGCCCTGGAGGCGGCCCGCATCGCGCTGACGTACCGCACGCCGGTGATGCTGCTGTCGGACGGCTATCTGGCCAACGGCTCCGAGCCCTGGCGCATCCCCGACCTGGACGAGCTGCCCGACCTGCGGGTGCGGTTCGCCTCCGGACCGAACCACACGCTGGAGGACGGCACCGAGGTCTTCTGGCCGTACAAGCGGGACCCGCGGACCCTGGCCCGGCCGTGGGCGGTCCCGGGCACCCCGGGTCTGGAGCACCGCATCGGCGGCATCGAGAAGCAGGACGGCACGGGCAACATCTCCTACGACCCGGCCAACCACGACTTCATGGTCCGCACCCGGCAGGCCAAGGTCGACGGCATCGACGTCCCCGACGTGGAGGTCGACGACCCGCACGGCGCGAAGGCCCTGGTCCTCGGCTGGGGCTCGACCTACGGCCCGATCACGGCGGCGGTACGGCGGCTGCGCGCGGCCGGCGAGTCGATCGCCCAGGCCCATCTGCGTCATCTCAACCCCTTCCCGCGCAACCTCGGCACGGTCCTGAAGGGCTACGACAAGGTGGTCGTCCCCGAGATGAACCTCGGGCAGCTCGCCACCCTCATCCGGGCGAAGTACCTGGTCGACGCCCACTCCTACAACCAGGTCAACGGCATGCCGTTCAAGGCGGAACAGCTCGCCGCGGCGCTGAAGGAGGCCATCGATGACTGACGCCACCAACGGGCTGCTCCAGCTGGTCCCCAAGGCCGAGGCCAAGCAGTCGATGAAGGACTTCAAGTCGGACCAGGAGGTGCGCTGGTGCCCGGGCTGCGGTGACTACGCGATCCTCGCGGCCGTGCAGGGCTTCATGCCGGAACTGGGCCTCGCGAAGGAGAACATCGTCTTCGTCTCCGGCATCGGCTGCTCCTCCCGCTTCCCGTACTACATGAACACCTACGGGATGCACTCCATCCACGGGCGCGCCCCGGCCATCGCGACGGGCCTGGCCTCCTCCCGCCGGGACCTGAGCGTGTGGGTCGTCACGGGTGACGGCGACGCGCTGTCCATCGGAGGCAACCATCTGATCCACGCGCTGCGCCGCAACGTCAACCTGAAGATCCTGCTGTTCAACAACCGGATCTACGGCCTGACGAAGGGCCAGTACTCGCCGACCTCCGAGGTCGGCAAGATCACCAAGTCGACGCCGATGGGCTCGCTGGACGCGCCGTTCAACCCGGTGTCGCTGGCGATCGGCGCGGAGGCGTCCTTCGTGGCGCGCACGATCGACTCCGACCGCAAGCACCTGACCGAGGTGCTGCGCGCCGCCGCCGACCACCCGGGCACGGCGCTGATCGAGATCTACCAGAACTGCAACATCTTCAACGACGGCGCGTTCGACGCCCTGAAGGACAAGCAGCGGGCCGAGGAGGCGCTGATCCGGCTGGAGCACGGGCAGCCGATCCGGTTCGGCGCCGACGGCGCGAGAGGGGTCGTCCGCGACCGGCAGACCGGCGATCTGAAGGTGGTGACGGTGACCCCGGAGATCGAGGCGGACGTCCTGGTGCACGACGCCCACGCCGCGTCCCCGACCGCGGCCTTCGCCCTGTCCCGGCTGGCCGACCCGGACACCCTGCACCACACCCCGATCGGCGTGTTCCGCTCCGTCGAACGGCCGGTCTACGACACCCGGATGGCCGAGCAGCTCGACACCGCGATCGAGCAGCACGGCAAGGGCGACCTGGCCGCGCTGCTGGCGGGCGGGGACACCTGGACGGTCGTCGGCTGATCCGTCCGTCTGTCGGTTCAGGAGGCCCGGGACTGGATTTCCCGGGCCTCTTCGTGTGCGCGGCGGCTCTCGTCGTAGGCCCGGCGGGGCCTTCTCCACCTCGTCCATGCGGTCGTGCGTCCACTGGGCGAGGGAGCGGACCTGCTCCGCCGCCTCGCGGCCGAGGTCGGTGAGCGAGTAGTCGACGCGGGGCGGGATGACCGGCTTGGCGTCGCGGTGGACCAGGCCGTCGCGCTCCAGGGTCTGGAGGGTCTGGGTGAGCATCTTCTCGCTGACGCCCCGGCCGCCGTAGCCGCCGATCGCGCGGCGCAGCTCGCTGAACCGGTACGGCCGCTCCAGCAGCTCGATGAGGGCGAGGACGCCCCAGCGGCTGGTGACGTGCTCCAGGACGAGGCGGTGCGGGCACATCGCCTCGGCGTCCGCCGCGTTTCTACTTACCGACATGCCAGTACCTTACTTCAAAGTGGGTACTTTCGTTGAGTTAGTGCAGCTCCTAGGGTGAGTGGCACACCCACTGGACAAGGAGTCACCCACCATGAGCATCGTCGTCACCGGAGCCACCGGACACCTCGGCCGGCACGTCGTGGAGCAGCTGCTGGAGAAGGTCCCGGCGGAGCGGATCACCGCGGTCGTGCGCGACGAGGCGAAGGCCGCCGACCTCGCCGCCCGCGGAGTCAAGCTGGCCGTCGCCGACTACAACGTGCCCGAGACCTTCGACGGCCTGTTCGCCGCCGGTGACAAGGTCCTGCTGATCTCCGGCAACGAGTTCGACAAGGGCCGGGCGGGGCAGCACACGGTCGTCATCGAGGCGGCCGAGGCGGCCGGCGTGGCGCTGCTCGCCTACACCAGCGCCCCGGGCACCCTGACGGCCGCACTGGCGGACGACCACCGGGCGACCGAGCAGGTGCTGCTCGCCTCCGGCCTGCCGTACAGCCTGCTGCGCAACGGCTGGTACCACGAGAACTACACCGAGAACCTCGCGCCGGTGCTGGAGCACGACGCGGTGGTGGCCGCCGCCGGTGACGGCCGGATCTCCTCGGCCGCCCGCGCCGACTACGCCGCCGCCGCGGTCGCGGTGCTGACCGGCGAGGGGCACGAGAACACGACGTACGAGCTGGGCGGCGACGAGGCGTGGAGCTTCGCCGAGTACGCGGCCGAGCTGAGCCGGCAGACCGGCAGGGAGATCGTCTACAACGCGGTCTCGGTGGAGGCCCTCACCGGCATCCTGACCGGCGCCGGGCTGCCCGCGCCGGTGGCCGGAATCCTGGCCGGCGTGGACGCCTCGATCGAGAAGGGCGAGCTGGTCGTCTCCTCCGGCGACCTGTCCCGGCTGATCGGCCGCCCGACCACGCCGCTCGCGGAGGCCGTCACCGCCGCGCTCAAGGGCTGACCCGCCCGGCAGACCCCGGCTGTCATGACCGTATGGCGATACGAGCATGACAGCCGGGGGCGCCCGGCGTTACCTTCGTCCTCGCGCGTCCATGCGGGACGCACGGGCGAGAAGGAGGGGACGTGGCCGGGACGTCCGAGGGTGAGCACCGCATAGGCCTGCTGAACGGCTTTGCCGCCTACGGGATGTGGGGGCTCGTGCCCCTGTTCTGGCCGCTGCTCAAACCGGCCGGCGCCATGGAGATCCTCGCGCACCGCATGGTGTGGTCCCTGGTGTTCGTGGCCGTCGCGCTGCTCTTCGTACGCCGCTGGGCCTGGGCGGGAGAACTGCTGCGCCAGCCCCGGCGGCTCGGCCTCATCGCTGTGGCGGCCGGTGTCATCACCGTGAACTGGGGCGTCTACATCTGGGCGGTGAACGCCGGCCATGTCGTCGAGGCCTCGCTCGGCTACTTCATCAACCCGCTGGTCACCATCGCGATGGGCGTGCTGCTCCTCAAGGAGCGGCTGCGGCCCGTGCGGTGGGCGGCGGTCGGCATCGGCCTCGCCGCCGTCGTCGTGCTGACCGTCGGCTACGGCCGCCCGCCGTGGATCTCCCTCTGCCTCGCCTTCTCCTTCGCCACCTACGGGCTGGTGAAGAAGAAGGTGGATCTCGGCGGTGTCGAGTCGCTGGCCGCCGAGACCGCGATCCAGTTCCTGCCGGCGCTCGGCTATCTGCTGTGGCTGACCGCGCACGGCGAGGCCAGTTTCCTGGCCGACGGCGCCGGACACGCGGCCCTGCTCGCCTCGACCGGCATCGTCACCGCCCTCCCGCTGGTCTGCTTCGGCGCGGCGGCGATCCGCGTGCCCCTGTCCACGCTGGGCCTGCTCCAGTACCTGGCCCCGATCTTCCAGTTCCTGCTCGGCGTCCTGTACTTCCACGAGGCCATGCCGGCCGAGCGGTGGGCCGGGTTCGCGCTGGTCTGGCTGGCGCTGATCCTGCTCACGGGCGACGCGCTGCGCTGGGCGAGGCGGCCGCGACGGATCGCCGTGCCGACGGCCCGTACGGTCGAGGCGTCGCCGTCGACCTCGACGTCTGCTCCGGCGGACGCCTGACCTGGAGGGCCACGGTCAGCTGAGTGGGCCAAGTGCCCTCCTGCGCCGACGCGTCCGGCTATAAGTGGGAGCCATGACCACACAGGCGCCCGCCCCCCTGCACTGGAAGCTCGTCATCGACGCGGCAGACCCGCACGCACAGGCCGACTTCTGGGCCGCCGCGCTGCACTACACCCCCGAGGACAACAGCGCCCTCGTCGAACGGCTGCTGTCCCACGGCGCGCTGTCCGGGGAGGCCACCGTCGAGTACCACGGGCGGGCCGCCTTCCGTGACCTGATCGCCGTACGGCACCCCGACGACCCGTACGACCCCGAGACCGGCACCGGGCTCGGGCGGCGGCTGCTGTTCCAGCGGGTACCGGAGCCGAAGACCGTGAAGAACCGGCTCCACCTCGACCTCCACGCCGGCCCGGAGCGGCGCGCGGACGAGGTGACACGCCTTCAGGCGCTGGGCGCGCGGGTGGTGCGCGAGGTGAAGGAGCCCGCGGGCCAGTGGGTGCTGATGGCGGACCCGGAGGACAACGAGTTCTGCGTGCAGTGACCCAGGGTCCGCCTGCTCCGCGCGAGGCCCCTCACGCCCGCGCCGCCGCCTTGGCCGCGCGGTCGGTCAGCCGGGCCATGCGGGCGCGGGCGGACTCCAGCGGGCGCGGGTCGTCCGCGGCGGGGCCCGGCTCGGCGGTGAGGTCCGTCCACAGGTCGATCAGGTCGCGGCCCAGCCGCAGGCCCTCCTCCGGGTCGCGCACCGCGCGCCAGGCGGTGGCCGCGCTCTGTACGTTGCCGTAGGCGGCCTCCCCGTCCCGTGCCTGGCGGCGCAGCCGGGCGAGGTCCAGGGACAGCCGGAAGGCGCGGACCGGGTCACCGGCCAGGTAGGCGATGTACGCGGACAGTTCGCGCAGGTGCAGCACCTCGGCGTGGTGCGGGCCGAACACGGCGGACGCCTCGGCGAGCGTCCGGTCGGCCAGTTCCGCCGCCGTGTCGATACGGCCCGCCCGCACGGCCTCGTTGATCCGGCTCATCGGCTCGGTGAGCAGTTCCGCGCCCTCGGCGGTCTCGGTCAGCGGCCCGTCCCCGAGCACCTCCTCGGCGACCGCGTCGAACCCACGGGCCGGGGTGGGGGTGGGTGAGGAAGGCTCCGGCGGCACGGCGGTGACGGCCTCCGGCGGTACGGCGGCGAGGGGGCTCTGGGGCACGGGACTCTGAGCTGCGGGGACGGCAGGCCTCTGCGCGTCCGTGTCGGGCTCGCTCATCACCGGCGCCGGTCCGAACCGCCCCGTCGGAGCCTGTACGGTGCCCGGCGCCCCGGCCGCCGCCGGCCGCGGAGCCACCCGGATCGCCTCCCCCGTCACCCGGCTGGAGCCGTCCGCCGAGACCTCCAGGGGAACCACACAGCCCGCGAGGTCGTCGTGGACCGTGGCGCGTATGGGCGCGCCGACGCTGATGGCCAGGCGCTGGAGGTGGTTGAGCACGGTCTGCTGGATCTCCTCACCCGGTGCCGCCACGACGGACGCCCCGTCCACCGAGGCACATCCCGCGCCGAAGACCCGGACGGACACCGTCGCCGCAGGCCCCACGGGCCGCCGCGCCCGCTTCTTCTCGAAGCTGACTCCAGCCATCGGTGTCCCTCACTCCCCCGGCGCCGCGATCCGGTCGTACGCGTCCTGCCCACCAGTGTGTCCGCTCCCCACGGTTTTCCACGTCACCGCGACGTCACAGCCTCGCACCAGCCGCACTCTGGCCGAGACTGCTTGCGTGCGCATAGAATGCACACGCATTCAATCGCGGTACGACATGAGACACCTGGGGGACCCATGAGCCGCCGCTTCCTCTTCGTCCTGGGCAGCGCCCGCGAGGCGGGCAACACCGAACTGCTGGCCCGCGAGGCCGCCGCGCAGCTGCCCGGCGACGCCGAACAGCACTGGCTCCGCCTCACCGACCACCCCCTGCCCGACTTCGTGGACCTGCGGCACGACAGCGACCACGTCCGGCCGCCCTCGGACACCCCGGCCGGACTGCTGCTGGACGCCACGCTCGCGGCGACGGACATCGTGATCGCCTCGCCGCTGTACTGGTACTCGGTGTCCAGTCTCACCAAGCGCTACCTGGACTACTGGTCGGCCTGGCTGCGCACCCCGGGCGTCGACTTCAAGGCGACGATGGCCGGCCGCACCCTCTGGGGCATCGCCGCGCTGGCGGACGACGAGCCGTCGGTCGCCGACCCGTACGCCGGCACGCTCAACAACTCGGCCGCCTACCTGCGGATGCGCTTCGGCGGGGTCCTGCTCGGCAACGGCAGCGCGCCCGGCGACGTACGCAAGGACACCGAAGCCCAGGCGCGCGCGAAGACGTTCTTCGCGCAGGACGCGCCCCTCGCACGCTTCCCGTACGAGGACGCCGGCGCCCCACTGCGGTGAGCGGACGCTAGGCGTTGATGTCCTTCGCCGTGAACCGCGCCCAGGCCGCCGCGCCGAACACGGCCGCGTACAGGCCCTGGAGACCGAGGTTCTTCACCAGGTCGTCCCAGTAGACGGGGTCGCGCATCAGGTCGGCGAAGGACAGCCAGTAGTGCGAGAACAAGTACGGCTGGAGCGCGTGCAGCTGGGGTATCTGGTCGACGATCTGCACGGTGATGAGCAGGCCGACCGTGGTCGCCATCGCCGCGATGCCGCTGTTGGTGAGCGTCGACACGAACAGGCCGAGGGCCGCCACGCCGACCAGTGAGGCCGCGACGACCAGGGCGATCAGCAGGGCGCGGCCGAGCCCCTCGGCGAAGCTGATCCGGGTGCCGGAGATCGTCGTCAGCTCGCCGAGCGGGAAGAGCAACGCGCCGACGAGCAGCGCCGAGACGGCGACGACCAGCGTGGCCAGCAGGCAGAAGGCCAGCACGGTCGCGTACTTGGTGAGCAGCAGCCGGGTGCGGCCGGCCGGGGCGACCAGCAGATAACGCAGGGTGCCCGCGCCGGCCTCCCCGGCGATCGCGTCGCCCGCGACGACACCGACCGCCATCGGCAGGAAGAACGGCAGGGTCGCCGCCAGCGCGGTGAACACGAGGAACAGGCCGTTGTTGGTGATCTGCGAGATGAACGCCGGGCCCTCGCCGCCGCCTCCGCCCGCCGGTCCGCCGCCCCGCGTCTCGATCCTCACGGCGATCCCGACCAGCACCGGCACCGCGGCCAGCACCCCGAGCAGGGCGAGCGTGCGCCAGCGGCGGACAGTGGTGACCAGCTCGCTGCGCAACAGCCCGAGGGTCCACAGGGGGTTCGGCCGGCGCCCGGCGCCCGCCGGGAGCACATCAGCCCGCGACATCGAAGCCCTCCCCGGTCAGCGCCACGAACGCGTCCTCCAGCGAGGCCCGTTCGACGGTGAGGCCCCGGACCCGGACGCCCGCCGTGACCAGGGCCTCGGTCACCTCGGCGAGATCCCGCGCGGGCGGTTCGCCGGTGACCCGGTCGCCGTCGGCCGTCACGTCCCCGACCCCGAGTTCCTTCAGGACGCGCGCCGCCTCGGCCGGGTCCGGGGTGGTCACCACCAGCCGGCCGCGCGCCCCGGCGGCCAGGTCGGCCACCGCGCCCTGGGTGACGAGCCGGCCCTGTGCCATGACCGCCGCATGGGTGCACACCTGCTCGATCTCGTCGAGGAGGTGGGAGGAGAGGAAGACGGTCGTGCCGTCGGCGGCCAACTCCCTGATCAGGGTGCGGATCTCACGCATGCCCTGCGGGTCGAGGCCGTTGGTGGGCTCGTCCAGGACGAGGAGCCTGCGCGGCTGGAGCAGCGCGGCGGCCAGCCCCAGACGCTGTTTCATACCGAGCGAGTACGCCTTCGCCTTCTTGCCGGCGGCGGCCGCGAGGCCGACCCGGTCCAGCGCGGCGGCGACGCGGGCGCGCCGGGTGCGCGGGTCGGCGGTCGGGTCGGCGGCGTCGTAGCGCAGCAGGTTGTCCCGGCCGGAGAGGAAGCCGTACAGGGCGGGGCCCTCGATGAGGGCGCCGACCTGCGGAAGGACCGTACGGGCCGCCCGCGGCATGGGCCGGCCGAGCACCCTGGCCGTGCCCGCGGTCGGCTCGATCAGGCCCATCAGCATGCGGATGGTGGTGGTCTTGCCGGAGCCGTTCGGGCCGAGGAAGCCGAAGACGCTGCCCGCCGGGACGGTCAGGTCGAGACCGTCCACGGCGAGCTGCCCGCCGCGGTAGCGCTTGCTGAGGCCGCGCGTGGCGATCACACTCGCCGTCGCGTCGCCCGGGTCCGGCTGCGTGGCGGACGGTTCGTCCATCGGCTTCCCCTCGATTCGTCGTGCCCCGGAGGGTCAACGCCCGGTCACTCCGCGTAGTTCCCGGTGGAGATCACTTCCCCGTGTCGGCCGCCTTCACCAGGGCCTCCTTGGTCACCGCGCCGGCGTACACCTTGCCGTCGTCGGTGATCAGGGCGTTGACCAGGCGCGTGGAGAAGACCGTACCCTTGCCGAACTTCCCGGAGACCGGGTCGCCGAGCGAGCCGAGGAAGCCGCCGAGGTCACCGCCCTGGGAGCCGGTCGGCAGGCCGCCCTTGGCGCCGGTGTCGAAGGTGGCGACGGACGTCCAGCCCTTGCCCAGCACATTCAGCCCGTCCATGCCATCCAGGCCCCCGGCGAACTCCTCGCCGTGCTTCGGGGCGTGCTCCCGGTCCCCGGCCGCGTCCTTCTCCTCGGTGACCTTCGCGCCCTTGGGCGGCGTGAAGTCGAACGTGGAGGCGGCCGGCCGGGCGAAGGAGACCTGGGTGAAGCCCGCGTCGATCACGGCGGCGCCGCCGCTCCTCGGGGTCAGCGTGAACTTCAGCGGCATGCCGGTCTTCGCGTCCACGGCGATGCTGATCGCGCCGACCGTGGTGCCGGACTGCTTGGGCCGGATCAGCAGCTTGTACGCGTCGCGCCCGGCGACCTGGGCGGTGCCGTCGACGGTGACGGACGTGGTGTCGTCCACCGACTTCAGGGCCTCGTCGGCGAAGTCCTTGGGCGTGGCGGGCGGCTCGGCCTCGCGGTCCTTGCCGGGGCCGGCCGCGGTGGAGTGGTGGACCTCGTTGCTCTTGCTGTCGTAGCCCCAGACGTCCTTGCCGTCGTGGATCAGGCTGTACTCGGCGCCGCTCTCCAGCAGCGACAGCTTCTGCCGGTCCGGGCCGTCCGCGGCGACGCGCAGGGTGTGCGTGCCGGAGACCAGCTCGGTGAGCTTGGCCTGCGGGTCGGCGGAGGAACCGTCGCCGGAGCCGTCCCGGCCCGCGCCGGACATCAGGCCGTTCTCCAGGCCGCCGAGGTCGGGCAGGCCGAGGTCGGTGCTGATCTTCACCGTGCCGGACAGCTGCTGCACGTCCGACTTGGCGATCTTCTCGATGAGCTGCTGTGCGCTGATCTTCGGCAGGTCGGGGTCACCGGAGTCGGCGAGCGCCGGGACCAGCCCGATCGTGGCCGCCGCCACCCCCACCACCGCGACCGGCACGGCGTACCGGGCGGCCTTGCGCCGGCCCGAGCGCGGGTGCTCGTCCCGCGCCGCGCCCACTGCGTCGTCGGATTCGTACGGTGCCATGTGTGCCTTACCTCCGTCGTCGGCGGCGGCTGTCCTCACGCTGGTCCGCTGGTCCACCCTGAGCCGCCATTCTCACCCGAATCGGTGAGGAGTGGTGATTTCCGTGGTGTCCATCTGACCAAATCGGCCGTGAACAAGCGTCAGACCTCGGAGCCAACTCCGTCTACACCTGCGGTATGACACCCGGCGGCGGTTTCTCCACCCGACCCGTAGGGGTCGTACCGGGGGCCGGCACCCGTACGGGTGAGCGGCCGGGTCAGCCGGCGCGGTGCACGACCGCGTCGCACAGCTCGAGCAGCGCCGCCTTCGCATCGCACTCGCGCAGCGGGGCGAGCGCGGACCGCGCCTCCTCCGCGTACCGCACGGTGTCCCGGCGGGCCTGCTCCAGCGCGGGGTGCGCGCGCAGCGCGGCCAGCGCCTCGGCGTGCCGGGCGTCGTCGCTGAGGTCGGAGTCCAGCAGCTCGCACAGCGCGACGTCCTCGGCCAGCCCCAGCCGGGCGGCCCGCTCGCGCAGCCGCAGTACCGGCAGGGTCGGGATGCCCTCGCGCAGGTCGGTGCCCGGGGTCTTGCCGGACTCGTGAGAGTCGGAGGCGATGTCCAGGACGTCGTCCGCGAGCTGGAAGGCGACCCCGAGCCGTTCGCCGTACTGGGTGAGCACGTCGACGACCGTCTCGTCGGCGCCGGACATCATCGCGCCGAACCGGCACGACACCGCCACCAGGGAGCCCGTCTTGCCGGCGAGCACGTCCAGATAGTGCTCGACCGGGTCTCGGCCGTCCGAGGGACCCGCGGTCTCCAGGATCTGGCCGGTGACGAGCCGTTCGAACGCCAGGGCCTGCACCCGGACCGCCTCGGGGCCGAGGTCGGCGAGGATCTGGGAGGCTCGGGCGAAGAGGAAGTCGCCGGTGAGGACCGCGACCGAGTTGCCCCAGCGCGTGTTGGCGCTGTCCACGCCGCGCCGTACGGCCGCCTCGTCCATGACGTCGTCGTGGTACAGCGTGGCCAGATGGGTCAGCTCCACGACCACGGCCGACGGCACCACGCCCGGCGTGTAGGGGTCGCCGAACTGGGCGGCGAGCATCACGAGGAGTGGCCGGAACCGCTTCCCGCCCGCCCGCACGAGGTGCTGCGCGGCCTCCGTGATGAACGGGACCTCGCTCTTGGTGGCTTCGAGCAAGCCTTCCTCGACAGCCGCCAATCCGGCCTGGACATCGGCTTCCAGAGCCTGGTCCCGCACGCTCAGCCCGAACGGCCCGACGACGGTCACGAGGGGTCTCCTGTCTGCTGGTGTCTGCTGGCGATTACACGGTTTGTCGATAGGTCGCTGCCATCACTCAAGTCAGCGTATCCGGTCCTGTTTCGATCACCGATAGCGCCCACCGGTCCAGCCCGGGCGATATCGGATCATGATCGACATGGTTTTGATCACATGATGTGAGCGGACATTTCTCCATATAAGAGTAATCCGGACACTGTGCCCTCACCTCGACAACGACGCGCACCCCATGCCGGGTTCCACCATCACTCCGACTTCAGGCGTGAATCCCCCTAATCCCCCATGTCCGATTTAAATCTGTTTGCTATTTCGTGAGTTGGGTCACGCGCCCGGCGGACCCGCCCCCTCGACCGAACCTGCTCGATACCTTGCGCCGTCGGCGAGTTGAGGATTGGCAACCGCAAAGGATCAAGCACCTCATACGCCGTCGATCAAGGTCAAATCGCACGTTCTATGAATCCGGCACTTGTTCCCGACATGTGCTCTCGCATACGTTCCGGGCCGTCGGGCGGACGCCGAATCCTGCCGCCGCCCGTATACCCATCCACGAACTCATTCGTACGGCAGGAGCGGGGGACCCAGGTAAGCCGCTGGTCCGGACGGCACACGCCGCGCCGGGACGGCTAGGGGTGAAGCCATGCCTCCGTCAGGGGCACGGCCGGGCACCTCCCCGCCCGAACCCGACAGCTCACCTCGCAGGCGCCGGAGAGGAACGCCCCCATGTCTGCTGTCGCTCAGCCCCGCCGTACCCGGAACAGCCGCGTTGTCCGCGCCCTCACCGCCGTCGGCACCGGCGCCGCCGTCCTCGCCCTGCCGCTCATCGGCGCGACCAGCGCCTCCGCGGCCCCCAGCACCACCGCGACGGCCGCCACCACCCCGGCCGGCTACCCGAACAACCTCGACGGCTGGATCCGCGAGTCGCTCGCGATCATGGCCGAGAAGCGCATCCCGGGCACCTACAACGGCATCTACCGCAACATCATCCGCGAGTCCTCGGGCAACCCGAAGGCCATCAACCTCTGGGACTCCAACGCCGCCAAGGGCATCCCGTCCAAGGGCCTGCTCCAGGTCATCGACCCGACGTTCAACGCGTACCACGTGGCCGGAACGTCCTTCGACATCTACGACCCGGTCGCCAACATCACCGCCGCCTGCAACTACGCGGCCGCCCGCTACGGGTCGATCGACAACGTGTTCGGCGCGTACTGACCGGCACCGGCGGCCCGGCCGGACGCTACTGATATTCCGGTCAGTCGGTCGGGAAGAGTCTTTCGAGGACGACGGCGACGCCGTCGTCCTCGTTCGACAAGGTGACCTCGTCGGCCACCGCCTTGAGTTCGGGATGCGCGTCGGCCATGGCGACACCGCGCCCGGCCCAGTCGAACATCGGGATGTCGTTGGGCATGTCGCCGAAGGCGAGGGCCTCTTCGGCGGCGATCCCGAGCCGTTCGGCGGCCAGCGCCAGCCCGGTCGCCTTCGTGACCCCGCTCGGCTGGAGCTCCACCGTGCCCGGCCCCGACATGGTGACCGTCGCCAGCGAGCCCACCGCGGCCCGGGCCACGGCCGCCAACTCGTCGTCGGACAGGGTGGCGTGCCGCAGCAGCACCTTGCTGATGGGCGCGCACCACAGGTCGTCCCGCCGGCCGACCCGCACCGCGGGCAGCGTCGGGTGGGGCATCCGGTAGCCGGGCTCGATGAGCGTGAGCCCCTCCACGCCGTCCTGGTCGACCGCCGCGTACACCTGCCCCACCTCCGCCTCGATCTTGCCGAGCGCCGTGTCGGCCAGTTCCCGGTCCAGCCGCACCGACCACAGCAGACGGTCGGTCCCGGCGTCGTAGACCTGCGCCCCCTGCCCGCATACCGCGAGCCCCGCGCAGCCGAGGTCCGCGAGCAGCGGCCGTACCCGCGGGGCCGGGCGGCCCGTCACCACCAGGTGCCGGGCGCCGGCCCGCGCCACCCGCGCGAGCGCGGCGAGCGACCGGTCGGAGACGGTGTCGTCGCCGCGCAGCAGCGTCCCGTCCAGGTCAGTGGCGATCAGTGCATATGCCGGGGTGGGTGCCATGATCAGAGAATACGGACAGGGCGCACCGCCGACTCACCCGCCGTTCCCCGCACTTACGTGCCGTCCCGCCCCAACCGCCCGCCATGGACCAGGCGATGGGCGCTGCTCACCGGTGGGCCACGGCCAGGTGCTCCATCAGGCACGGCGAAGCGAACTCCCGGAGGATCACGCCGGGCTCCTCGCCCCAGCCGCGGGCCAGGCTGAGCAGTCCCTCACGGGTGCCGATCCGCGTGGTGCCGTTCACGGCGGGCCGGTTGCGCCTGGTGAGGCACTGCCCAAGACGCGCAGCTCGGCCGTAACGTGTGGCCCGACCACATGGAACGCATCGCCATGCATGGCCCGGATGAGAGTGAGGCAGCACCCCATGCCCCCCTTCGACGTCCCCGAGGGCGACCCCTTCGGTCCGCACAACCTCCCCTATGGCGTGTTCTCGCCCTCCGGCAGCACGGAGCGGAGGATCGGCGTCCGGCTCGGGAACCACGTCCTCGACGCGGGCGCCGCGGCCGCCGCGCTCGGCTCGCCCCACCAGCCGCTGCTCGCCCGAGCCACCCTCAACCCGCTGCTGGCAGCCGGCCGCGCCACCTGGTCGGACGTACGACGCACCGTCACCTCCTGGGTCACGGACCCGGCGAACCGCGCGACCGTCGAGCCGCTCTTCCACCCCCTGTCCGAGGTGACCCTGCACCTGCCCTTCGAGGTCGCGGACTACGTCGACTTCTACGCCTCGGAGAACCACGCCCGGAACGTCGGTCAGATCTTCCGCCCGGACGCCGAGGACTCCCTCACCCCCAACTGGAAGCACCTGCCGATCGGTTACCACGGCCGCTCCGGCACCGTGGTCGTCTCCGGCACGGACGTCGTACGGCCGTCCGGGCAGCGCAAGGCCCCCGCCGACCCCGCGCCCGTCTTCGGTCCCTCCATCCGGCTCGACATCGAGGCCGAGGTCGGCTTCGTCGTGGGCGTGCCGTCGCGGCTCGGCACCCCGGTCGCGCTCGGCGACTTCCGGGAGCACGTCTTCGGGCTGTGCCTGCTGAACGACTGGTCCGCACGCGACATCCAGGCCTGGGAGTACGTCCCTCTCGGCCCGTTCCTCGGCAAGTCCTTCGCCACCTCGGTGTCGGCGTGGATCACCCCGCTGGAGGCGCTGGACCACGCGCGTGTGGCGCCTCCGGAGCGCACGCATCCGCTGCTGCCCTACCTGGACGACTCGGCGCCCGGCACCGAGCCCGGCGGCTACGACCTCCGCATCTCCGTCGCGGTCAACGGCCACGTCGTCTCCGAACCACCCTTCTCCACGATGTACTGGACCGCCGCCCAGCAGCTCGCCCACATGACCGTGAACGGCGCCTCGCTGCGCACGGGCGACCTGTACGGCTCCGGCACGGTGAGCGGCCCCGCCGAACGCCAGCGCGGCTCCCTGCTGGAACTGACCTGGAACGGCCGCGACCCCCTCGAACTCCCCGACGGCAAGCGGACCTTCCTGGAGGACGGCGACGTGGTCACCCTGTCGGCATGGGCCCCGGGCGCGGACGGCCGCCGGGTGGGACTGGGCGAGGTCAGCGGGCGGGTGGTGTCGGGCTGACGTTGCGGGGTGCCGGGGTGAGGGTGTCGGGCGGGGTTGCCGGGTGGGTCGGGTGGCTCGCGCGGCGGGGCGGTCGGGCGCGGCGGGGCGGTCGGGCGCGGCAGGGGTCGCGGGCCTGCCTGCCGGTCCCGGCGGATCGGCGTCGACACCTGACTCCGACCGCCCGTCTTCGTCATACTGACGGGGACACGCACCACGCGCGAGCCGCCGTCGCGTGACGCGTGCCCGGCACCACCGTCACCCGCCCACCTCTCCGACCAGGAACCGGAGCCCCGGCATGACTGTCTGCCTGCTCCTGCTGAGCGTCGTCGCCCTGACGGCCGCCGTACCGGCGCCGCGCGCGCTGACCCGTGCCGCCTGGCCCGAGCGGGAACCCGTGGTCGCGCTGTGGGTGTGGCAGTGCCTGGTCGCCACCGTCCTGCTGTGCTGCCTGACCGCACTGGTCCTGGGCGCGGCGGCCGTCTTCCACACCGTCCGCGACCGCGTGTTCGCTCCCGCGCCGCCCGCCGTCACCGCCGCGTACGACCTGTCCACCGCGCCGGTGTGGGCCGCCGCGCTCACCATGCTGCTGGCCTGCGGGGCCGCCTGGACAACGGCGATGCTGGCCCGGGAACTCTTCGAGGCCCGCCGCAGCCGGGGCCAGGCCCGGGCGCACCTGCGCGAGCGCGCCCCCGAGCTGCCGGCCGGGCTGCCGGCGGCACGCGGGCCCATGCTGGTGCTGGAGGACGAGTACCCGGACGCCTGGTGGATGCCGGGGCACCCCTCGCAACTCGTCGTCACCACGGGGGCGTTGCACCGCCTCACCGACCTTCAGCTGGACGCCGTCCTCACCCACGAGCGCGGCCACGCCCGCGCCCACCACGACTGGCTGCTGCACCTGTCCACCGCCCTCGCCACGGGCTTCCCCCGCGTACCGCTCTTCGCCCACTTCTGCGACCAGACGCACCGCCTGGTCGAGCTGGCCGCCGATGACACGGCCTCCCGGCGCTGCGGGCACCTCACCACGGCCCTCGCCCTGATCGAGCTGAACCAGCACCGGGGTGTCCTGTCCTGCGACTCCAGCCGCCGCCTCCTCGGCGAGCGTGTGGACCGCCTGCTGGAGCCGCCGCCACGGCTGCTGCGCCGGCACCGGGCGCTGACGACGACGGTGGCCGCGCTGGTGCCGCTGCTCCCGCTGCTGATCACCTTCGCCCCGGGCCTGACGGCACTGTCCTGAGAGCCGGACGGCACTGTCCTGAGGTCCGACGGTTTTGCCGTCGGGCTGTCCCGGCTGCCCCGGACTGTCCCGGCTGCCCCCGGCCGGCTATATCCAGTCGTCCGGTTCCGGCTCGTCCGTCGGCTCGGGCCAGTCGGCGAACTGGGTGTCGGTGGCGTCCCGGGTGTCGACGGCGGCCGGGGTGTCAGCGGCCGCCGGGGGGTCGGCGGTCACCGAGGCAGGCCCGTCCAGGGAGGCCAGCACCTGGAGCACCCCTTCGCCGTACGTCACCAGCTTCTTCTCGCCGACGCCGTTCACCGTGCCCAGCTCCCGCACCGAACCGGGCCACCGGGTCACGATCTCCCGCAGGGTGGCGTCGTGGAAGATGACGTACGCCGGGACACCCTGTTCCCGGGCCTGTTCGGCGCGCCACGCCCGCAGGGCCTCGAAGGCGGGGAGCAGCGCCTCGGGCAGCTCGGCCGCGACGGCCTTGCCCTTGCGGTCGCCCCCGGAGGAACCGGTGGACCGCGACCGGGAGGCGGCCGGCTTCTTCGGCTCCTTGCGCAGCGGCACGTCGCGCTCGCGCCGCAGCACCGAGCCGCTCGCCTCGGTGAGCACCAGGGTGCCGTACTCCCCCTCGACCGCGAGGAGCCCCTGGGCCAGCAGCTGCCGGATGACCCCGCGCCACTCGCCCTCGGAAAGATCCTGGCCGATGCCGAAGACCGACAGCTGGTCGTGGTCGAACTGGATCACCTTGCCGGTGCGCTTGCCGAGCAGGATGTCGACGATCTGCATCGCGCCGAACTTCTGCCCGCGTTCGCGCTGTAGCCGCACCACCGTCGACAGCACCTTCTGCGCGGCGACCGTGCCGTCCCAGGTCTCGGGTGGGGTGAGGCAGGTGTCGCAGTTGCCGCAGGCCGCCGCGTCGGGATCCTGGCCGAAGTAGGCGAGCAGCTGGCCACGGCGGCACTGGGCGGTCTCGCACAGCGCGAGCATGGCGTCGAGGTGGGCGGCGGCCCGGCGGCGGAACGCCTCGTCGCCCTCGCCGGACTGGATCAGCTTGCGCTGCTGTATGACGTCGTTCAGGCCGTAGGCCATCCAGGCCGTGGACGGCAGGCCGTCGCGGCCCGCCCGGCCGGTCTCCTGGTAGTAGCCCTCGATCGACTTGGGCAGGTCCAGGTGGGCGACGAAGCGTACGTCCGGCTTGTCGATGCCCATGCCGAAGGCGATGGTCGCCACCACGACCAGGCCGTCCTCGCGCAGGAACTGGGCCTGGTGTTCCGCGCGCGTGGCCGCCTCCAGGCCCGCGTGGTACGGCACCGCCGCGATGCCGTTGGTGTTGAGGAACTCCGCCGTGCGCTCCACCGAGTTGCGCGAGAGGCAGTACACGATGCCGGCGTCTCCCGCGTGCTCCTCCCGGAGGAAGGCGAGCAGCTGCTTCCTGGGGTCGGCCTTGGGCACGATCCGGTACTGGATGTTGGGCCGGTCGAAGCTGGCGACGAAGTGCCGGGCCGTCGGCAGGTTCAGCCGCTGGGTGATCTCCTGGTGGGTGGCGTGGGTGGCCGTGGCGGTGAGGGCGATCCGCGGGACGTCCGGCCAGCGCTCGCCGAGCAGGGAGAGGGCGAGATAGTCGGGGCGGAAGTCGTGGCCCCACTGGGACACACAGTGGGCCTCGTCGATGGCGAAGACGGAGATCTTGCCACGGGAGAGCAGGTCCAGCGTGGCTTCCACGCGCAGCCGCTCCGGCGCCAGATACAGCAGGTCCAGCTCGCCGGCCAGGAACTCGGCCTCGACCATGCGCCGCTCGTCGAAGTCCTGGGTGGAGTTCATGAAGCCGGCGCGGACGCCGAGGGCGCGCAGGGCGTCCACCTGGTCCTGCATGAGGGCGATCAGCGGCGAGATCACGACGCCGGTGCCGGGCCGGACCAGGGCCGGGATCTGGTAGCACAGCGATTTGCCGCCGCCGGTCGGCATGAGGACGACGGCGTCGCCGCCCGCCACGACATGCTCGATGATCGCCTGCTGCTCGCCCCGGAAGGCGTCGTATCCGAAGACCCGGTGCAGCGCGGCCAGCGCCTCGCTGTCGGCCGTGCCCGGCCCCTCGGTCACCTGTGTCATCTCGCTGATCCCGCCCGTCACGCCCATCGCCCTGTCCCCCGTCGGTCCCCCGTGTGTCGTCTCTCGACCGCTGCCTCCACCATAGGGCTCCGGACCGACAGCCCCGGAGTTATCCACAGGTCGCCCGGAAAACCGCACGTCAAGGACACGACTGTCGTTCACACGTTCGCGGGAGACCTGCCCGTTTCCGGCCGATACTCTGAACGCACCGGCGAGACTCCGTCCCATGGGAGCACTGATGAGCGTCGCACCGAAGGCGTCCACGCCCAGCTGGCCGACCCCGCCGGAAGGCGGCTGGACCGCCGACGACCTGGACCGCCTCCCGAATCTTCCTCCGCACACGGAATTGATCGACGGGAGCCTGGTCTTCGCGAGTCCGCAGACGATGTTTCACGTACGCGCTGTGAGCTTCTTTGAATGGCAGCTCCAGTCTGTGGCGCCGGAGGAATTCGAGACTGTCCGCGAGTTCACCATCGACATCGATCGCCAGAACCGGCCAGAGCCGGACGTGGTGGTGGTCCGGGCCGACGTGGTGGAGGACCCGTACCAGACCCGCTTCCCGGCGGAGTCCGTCGTCCTGGCCATCGAGGTCGTCTCCGAGGACTCCGTCTCCCGCGACCGCGAGACCAAGCCCCTGAAGTACGCCCGCGCCAAGATTCCGCACTATTGGCGGGTCGAGAACGAGAAGGGCCGGGCAGCGGTGCACGTCTTCGAGCTGGAGCCGACGACCGGCACGTACACCAGAACGGGCATCTTCCGCGAGCGGATGAAGGTGGACGTGCCGTTCCCGGTGGACCTGGACCTGACGCAGATCAAGGCACGCCGCGACCGGAGTCAGTGAGGCCTACGAACGCACCGCTGCCCGGCACCCTTCAGGACGCGGGTGCCGGGCAGCGGCATGTCGGAGGCGGACGTCAGCGCACGAAGACTCCCGCCTGGTTCGCCAGGTCCAGGAAGTACTGCGGCGCCACACCGAGGACCAGGGTCACGGCCACGCCCAGGCCGATCGCGAGCATGGTCAGCGGGGACGGGACCGCGACCGTCGGGCCCTCCGGTCGCGGCTCGCTGAAGAACATCAGCACGATCACGCGGATGTAGAAGAACGCGGCGATGGCCGAGGAGATCACACCGATCACGACCAGCGGGGCCGCGCCGCCGTCCGCCGCCGCCTTGAAGACGGCGAACTTCCCGGCGAACCCGGAGGTCAGCGGGATGCCGGCGAAGGCGAGCAGAAACACCGCGAACACGGCCGCCACCAGCGGAGACCGACGGCCGAGGCCCGCCCACTTGGACAGGTGGGTCGCCTCGCCGCCCGCGTCGCGCACCAGCGTGACCACGGCGAACGCGCCGATCGTCACGAACGAGTAGCCCGCCAGGTAGAAGAGGACCGACGACACGCCGTCCTTCGACGTGGCGATGACACCCGCGAGGATGAAACCGGCGTGCGCGATGGACGAGTACGCCAGCAGCCTCTTGATGTCGGTCTGGGTGATGGCGACGATCGCACCGCCCAGCATGGTGATGATCGCCACGGCCCACATGACCGGCCGCCAGTCCCAGCGCAGCCCGGGCAGGACGACGTAGAGCAGACGCAGCAGTGCGCCGAACGCGGCCACCTTCGTCGCCGCCGCCATGAAGCCGGTCACCGGGGTGGGCGCGCCCTGGTAGACGTCGGGCGTCCACATGTGGAACGGCACCGCGCCCACCTTGAACAGCAGGCCCATGACCAGCATGGCGCCGCCGATCAGCAGCAGCGCGTCGTTGCCCATGGTGTTGGCGAGCGCCGGGTCGACATCGGTGACCGTGCCGTCGACGACCTGGGCGATGCGCGCGTACGACATCGAGCCCGCGTAGCCGTACAGCAGCGCGATGCCGAACAGGGTGAACGCGGAGGCGAACGCGCCGAGCAGGAAGTACTTGACCGCGGCCTCCTGCGACATCAGCCGCTTGCGGCGGGCCAGCGCGCACAGCAGGTACAGCGGCAGGGAGAGGACCTCCAGGCCCACGAACAGGGTCACCAGGTCGTTCGCCGCCGGGAAGATCAGCATGCCGCCGACCGCGAAGAGCAGCAGCGGGAAGACCTCCGTGGTGGCGAAGCCCGCCTTCACGGCGGCCTTCTCGCTGTCGCTGCCGGGTACGGAGGCGGCCTGCGCTGCGAAGGAGTCGACCCGGTTGCCGTGCGCCGCCGGGTCCAGGCGCCGCTCGGCGAAGGTGAACAGGCCGACGAGGCCGGCCAGCAGGATCGTGCCCTGGAGGAAGAGTGCGGGGCCGTCGACCGCGATGGCGCCCATGGCCGCGATGTGTGCCTTCGTGGTGCCGAACCCGTCGGCCGCGAGGGCGACGACCGCGGCGAACGCGGCACACAGGGCGACGGCGGACACGAACACCTGCGCGTAGTAGCGGGACCGGCGCGGCACGAACGCCTCGATGAGCACCCCGACGAGCGCCGCACCGATGACGATCAGCGTCGGCGACAATTGTCCGTATTCGATCTTCGGCGCGTCGATCTTCGAGATCGGTTCGGCCGCGGTTGTCCACAGGCTGTGGACGGCTGGTGCGCTCACTTGGCCGCCTCCACCTCGGGCTTGGGGTCCTTCTTCTGGACGTCGGACATGGTCTGCTTGACCGCCGGGTTGACGATGTCCGTCACGGGCTTCGGATAGACGCCCAGGAAGATCAGCAGAACGATCAGCGGGGCGACGACCACCAGCTCGCGCACGCGGAGGTCGGGCATCGCGGAGACCTCCGGCTTCACCGGGCCCGTCATCGTCCGCTGGTACAGCACGAGGGTGTACAGCGCGGCGAGGACGATGCCGAAGGTGGCGATGATGCCGATCACCGGGTAGCGCGTGAACGTGCCGACCAGGACCAGGAACTCGCTGACGAACGGCGCCAGGCCGGGCAGCGAGAGGGTGGCGAGGCCGCCGATCAGGAAGGTCCCGGCGAGCACCGGGGCGACCTTCTGCACCCCTCCGTAGTCGGCGATGAGCCGCGAGCCGCGCCGGGAGATGAGGAAGCCGGCGACCAGCATCAGGGCGGCCGTGGAGATGCCGTGGTTGACCATGTAGAGCGTGGCGCCGGACTGGCCCTGGCTGGTCATCGCGAAGATGCCCATGATGATGAAGCCGAAGTGCGAGATCGACGCGTAGGCCACCAGGCGTTTGATGTCCCGCTGGCCGACGGCGAGCAGCGCGCCGTAGATGATGCTGATGAGCGCCAGGACGAGGATGACGGGCGTCGCCCACTTCGACGCCTCCGGGAACAGCTGGAGGCAGAAGCGGAGCATCGCGAACGTGCCCACCTTGTCGACGACCGCGGTGATGAGCACGGCCACCGGGGCGGTGGACTCCTGCATGGCGTTGGGCAGCCAGGTGTGCAGGGGCCACAGCGGCGCCTTCACCGCGAAGGCGAAGAAGAAGCCGAGGAACAGCCAGCGTTCGGTGCTGGTCGCCATGTGCAGCGAGCCGTTCGCGCGGGCCTCGGCGATCTCCGTGAGCGAGAAGTTCCCGGCCACCACGTACAGGCCGATCACCGCGGCCAGCATGATCAGACCGCCGGCCAGGTTGTAGAGCAGGAACTTCACCGCGGCGTACGACCGCTGCGTGGCGGCCGTCTCCTCGCCGTGCTCATGGGCACGGTCCCCGAAGCCGCCGATGAGGAAGTACATCGGGATGAGCATGGCTTCGAAGAAGATGTAGAAGAGGAAGACGTCGGTGGCCTCGAAGGAGATGATCACCATCGCCTCGACGGCCAGGATCAGCGCGAAGAAGCCCTGGGTGGGCCGCCAGCGGCGGCTGCCGGTCTCCAGCGGGTCGGCGTCGTGCCAGCCCGCCAGGATGATGAAGGGGATCAGTACGGCGGTCAGCGCGATCAGCGCGACCGCGATGCCGTCGACGCCCAGCTCGTACCTGACGCCGAAGTCCTTGATCCAGGCATGGGACTCGGTGAGCTGGTAACGGCTGCCGCCCGGGTCGAAGCGGACCAGGACGGTGATCGCCAGGGCGAGCGTGGCGAGCGAGACGACCAGTGCCAGCCACTTGGCGGCGGTGCGCCGGACGGCCGGTACGGCGGCCGTGGCGACGGCCCCGAGGGCCGGGAGCGCCGCCGTCGCTGTCAGCAGAGGAAAGGACATCGGTATCAGACCGCCCTCATCAGCAGGGTCGCGGCGACCAGGAGTGCCGCGCCGCCGAACATCGAGACCGCGTAGGAGCGGGCGAAGCCGTTCTGGAGCCGGCGCAGCCGTCCGGACAGGCCGCCGAAGCCGGCCGCCGTGCCGTTGACGACGCCGTCGACCAGGGTGTGGTCGACGTACACCAGGGAGCGCGTCAGGTGCTCGCCGCCGCGCACCAGGACCACGTGGTTGAAGTCGTCCTGGAGCAGGTCGCGGCGGGCCGCGCGGGTGAGCAGGGAGCCGCGCGGGGCGACGGCCGGGACGGGCTTGCGGCCGTACTGGGCCCAGGCGATGGCGACGCCGATGACCAGGCAGACCATGGTGGCGCCGGTGACCGTGGCCGCGCTGAGCGGGGAGTCGCCCTCGCTGTGCCCCGTGACGGGCTCCAGCCAGTGCAGGAAGCGGTCGCCGATGCTGAAGAAGCCACCGCCGAAGACCGAACCGACGGCCAGCACGATCATCGGGATCGTCATGACCTTCGGGGACTCGTGCGGGTGCGGCTCGGCGTGCTCGCCCCTGGTCTCGGCGGCGGGCTCCACGCTGGGCTCGGCCGGGGACGGGGTCGGGGCGTGGCGCCACCGTTCCTCTCCGAAGAACGTCATCAGCATCACGCGCGTCATGTAGAAGGCGGTGATGGCCGCGCCCAGCAGGGCCGCGCCGCCGAGGATCCAGCCCTCGGTGCCGCCCTTGGCGAACGCCGCCTCGATGATCTTGTCCTTGGAGAAGAACCCGGACAGGCCGGGGAAGCCGATGATCGCGAGGTAGCCGAGGCCGAAGGTGATGAACGTGACCGGCATGTACTTGCGCAGGCCGCCGTAGCGCCGCATGTCGACCTCGTCGTTCATGCCGTGCATCACGGAACCCGCGCCGAGGAACAGCCCGGCCTTGAAGAAGCCGTGCGTCACCAGGTGCATGATCGCGAAGACGTAGCCGATGGGGCCGAGGCCCGCCGCGAGGACCATGTAGCCGATCTGCGACATGGTCGAGCCGGCCAGCGCCTTCTTGATGTCGTCCTTGGCACAACCGACGATCGCACCGAACAGGAGCGTGACCGCGCCGACGACCGTGACGGCCAGCTGCGCGTCGGGGGCGGCGTTGAAGATGGCCCCGGAGCGGACGATCAGGTAGACGCCCGCGGTCACCATCGTCGCCGCGTGGATGAGGGCGGAGACCGGAGTCGGGCCCTCCATGGCGTCCCCGAGCCAGGACTGGAGCGGCACCTGGGCGGACTTGCCGCAGGCCGCGAGCAGCAGCATCAGGCCGATCGCGGTGAGCTTGCCCTCGGACGTGTCACCGGTGTGGCCGAGGACCGGGCCGAAGGCGAAGCTGCCGAACGTGGTGAACATCAGCATGATCGCGATCGACAGGCCCATGTCGCCGACGCGGTTGACCAGGAAGGCCTTCTTCGCGGCCGTGGCGGCGCTGGGCTTGTGCTGCCAGAAGCCGATCAGCAGGTACGAGGCCAGACCGACGCCCTCCCAGCCGACGTACAGCAGCAGGTAGTTGTCGGCGAGGACGAGCAGCAGCATCGCCGCGAGGAACAGGTTCAGATAGCCGAAGAAGCGGCGGCGCCGCTCGTCGTGCTCCATGTACCCGACCGAGTACAGGTGGATCAGCGAGCCGACGCCCGTGATGAGCAGCACGAACGTCATGGACAGCTGGTCGAGGCGGAAGGTGACGTCCGCCTGGAAGCCGGCCACCGGAACCCAGCTGAACAGATGCTGCGTCAGGGTGCGGTGCTCCGCGCCCTTGCCGAGCAGGTCGGCGAAGAGGATGAGGCCGAACACGAAGGAGGCGGCCGACAGGAGCGTGCCGATCCAGTGGCCGACGCGGTCCAGGCGCCGGCCGCCGACCAGGAGGACGGCCGCTCCGAGCAGGGGCGCCGCGATGAGCGGCGCGATCAGGTTCTCCACGATTCTTCCGACCCCTTACAGCTTCATCAGGCTGGCGTCGTCGACCGAGGCCGAGTGGCGGGCACGGAAGAGCGACACGATGATCGCGAGGCCCACCACGACCTCCGCGGCGGCGACGACCATCGTGAAGAAGGCGATGATCTGGCCGTCGAGGTTGCCGTGCATCCGGGAGAAGGTGACGAACGCGAGGTTGCAGGCGTTCAGCATCAGCTCGATGCACATGAAGACCACGATGGCGTTGCGCCGGATCAGGACGCCGGTCGCGCCGATCGTGAACAACAGGGCGGCGAGGTAGAGGTAGTTGACCGGGTTCACTTCGACGCCTCCTCGGGCCGCTTGAACGTCTCCGGCTCGATCGCCCGGCGCTCCAGGCGCTCCTCCGCGCGCTGCTCCAGCGCCCGCAGGTCGTTGAGCGCCTCCGCGGACACGTCACGGATCTGGCCGCGTTCGCGCAGCGTCTTGCTGACGGTCAGCTCGGACGGGGTGCCGTCGGGCAGCAGGCCCGCGATGTCCACGGCGTTGTGCCGGGCGTAGACACCGGGGGCGGGCAGCGGCGGGATGTGCTTCCCCTCGCGGATGCGCTGTTCGGACAGCTCGCGCTGGGTCCTGGCGCGCTCGGTGCGCTCGCGGTGGGTGAGCACCATGGCGCCGACGGCGGCCGTGATGAGCAGCGCGCCGGTGATCTCGAAGGCGAAGACGTACTTGGTGAAGATGAGGGTCGCGAGCCCCTCCACGTTGCCGTTCGCGTTCGCCCGGCCGGTGCCGTTGAACTCCTTCAGGGAGGCGTTGCCGATGCCGGCGAACAGCAGGACACCGAAGCCGGCCCCGCACAGAAGGGCCAGCCAGCGCTGGCCCTTGATGGTCTCCTTCAGGGAGTCCGCGGCCGTGACGCCGACGAGCATCACCACGAACAGGAACAGCATCATGATCGCGCCGGTGTAGACGACGATCTGCACGATCCCGAGGAAGTAGGCGCCGTTGGCGAGGTAGAACACCGCCAGGACGATCATGGTGCCGGCGAGGCAGAGCGCGCTGTGCACGGCCCTCTTCATGAAGACGGTGCACAGGGCGCCGATCACCGCGATCGTGCCGAGGACCCAGAACTGGAAGGCCTCACCGGTGGAGGTGGTGTAGGCGGCGAGTTGCTGCGCGCTCATCGGCCGATCACCTTCTCCGAGGCCGGCTCGTCCTCGCCGAAGGTGGAGGCGGCCTCCTGCGGGGCCTCGCCCTTGGAGACGGCCACCTGGCGGACCGTACCGGGCGCGGCCTGCGTCACCAGGCCGCGGTAGTAGTCCTGCTCGTCCGTCCCCGGGAAGATCGAGTGCGGCGTGTCGACCATGCCCTCTTCGAGACCGGCGAGCAGCTGCTCCTTGGTGTAGATGAGGTTGGCGCGGCTGGAGTCGGCCAGCTCGAACTCGTTCGTCATCGTCAACGCGCGCGTGGGGCACGCCTCGATGCACAGCCCGCACAGGATGCAGCGGGCGTAGTTGATCTGGTAGACGCGGCCGTACCGCTCGCCCGGCGAGTAGCGCTCCTCGTCGGTGTTGTCGGCGCCCTCCACGTAGATGGCGTCGGCGGGGCAGGCCCAGGCGCACAGCTCGCAGCCGACGCACTTCTCCAGGCCGTCCGGATGGCGGTTGAGCTGGTGCCGTCCGTGGAACCGCGGAGCCGTGGTCTTCTTCTGCTCCGGGTACTGCTCGGTCAGCCGCTTCTTGAACATGGCCTTGAAGGTCACGCCGAAGCCGGCCACGGGGTTCTGGAATCCGGGCTTGGTCTGCCCGGCCTCCTGAGGCTCCTCAGCCATCGGACGCCTCCTTTCCATCCGAAGTTCCGTCACTGACAGTGTCCGACCCGCCACTGACAATCAGCTCCCGCTCGCCCCACCGGGGGCGGCGCCTCGGCGCCGGCGGCAGCTCCTGCCCGGGCAGCGGCGGCACGGGGAACCCGCCCGCCATCGGGTCGAAGGCCGGCTCCTGGGCGGCGGGCTGCTCGGCCGTCTTCCCCTTCTCGCGGAACATGTCGGCGACGAAGGAGATCAACAGCAGGGCGAGGACACCGCCGCCGACGTAGAGGGCGATGTCGGCGAAGTCGTAGTTCTCGTTGCGCAGGGCGCGGACGGTCGCGACCAGCATCAGCCAGGTCACGGAGACCGGGATGAGGACCTTCCAGCCGAGCTTCATCAGCTGGTCGTAGCGCACGCGCGGGAGCGTGCCGCGCAGCCAGATGAAGAAGAACAGCAGCAGCTGGACCTTGATGACGAACCAGAGCAGCGGCCACCAGCCGTGGTTCGCGCCCTCCCAGAAGGAGCTGACCGGCCAGGGAGCGCGCCAGCCGCCGAGGAAGAGGGTGGCCGACACGGCCGAGACCGTCACCATGTTCACGTACTCGGCGAGCATGAACATCGCGAACTTGATCGACGAGTACTCGGTGTTGAAGCCGCCGACCAGGTCGCCCTCGGACTCCGGCATGTCGAAGGGGGCGCGGTTCGTCTCGCCGACCATCGTGACGATGTACAGGATGAAGGAGACCGGCAGCAGCAGGATGTACCAGCGGTCGTGCTGCTGCTCCACGATCGTGGACGTCGACATCGACCCCGAGTAGAGGAACACGGAGGCGAACGCGGCGCCCATGGCGATCTCGTACGAGATCATCTGCGCGCAGGAGCGCAGGCCGCCCAGGAGCGGGTAGGTGGACCCGGAACTCCAGCCCGCCAGCACGATGCCGTAGATGCCGACGGAGGCGATCGCGAGGATGTAGAGCATCGCGATCGGCAGGTCGGTGAGCTGCATCGCGGTGCGGTGGCCGAAGATCGAGATCTCGTTGCCGGCCGGTCCGAAGGGAATCACCGCGATCGCCATGAAGGCCGGGACGGCCGCGACGATCGGCGCGAGGACGTAGACCACCTTGTCCGCGCGCTTGACGATGACGTCTTCCTTGAGCATCAGCTTCACGCCGTCGGCGAGCGACTGGAGCATGCCCCAGGGGCCGTGCCGGTTGGGGCCGATGCGCAGCTGCATCCAGGCGACGACCTTGCGCTCCCAGACGATGGAGAACAGGACGGTCACCATCAGGAACGCGAAGCAGAAGACTGCCTTGACGACGACCAGCCACCAGGGGTCGCGGCCGAACATCGAGAGGTCTTCAGCTGCGAGGTACGGGCTCATGCCTCCACCTCCTTGGGGGCCTCTTCGGCGACTGCCGCCGGGCCGATGTGGACGAGGGAGCCGGGCCGTGCCCCGGTGTCGGAGGCGACGCCGGCACCGACGGAGTTCAGCGGGAGCCAGACCACCCGGTCGGGCATCTCGGTGATCTCCAGGGGCAGTCCGACCGTGCCGGCGGGGCCGGTGACGGTGAGGATGCCGCCGTCCGCGACGCCCGCCTCGGCGGCGGTCGCGGCGGACACGCGCGCGCGTGCGGCGTGCCGGGTTCCGGCGAGCGCCTCGTCGCCCTCCTGGAGGACGCCCTGGTCGAGCAGCAGCCGGTGCCCGGCGAGCACGGCCTCGCCGGCGGCCGGGCGGGGCAGCGCGCCCGCGATCTCCATGGGTCCGGAGGCGCGGGGGCCGTCCCAGGAGCCGAGCCGGTCGATCTCCGCGCGCGTGGTGCGCAGATCCGGCAGGCCCAGCTGCCGGCGTCCGTCGGCGCCTTCGACACCGTCCATGGCGTCGGCGAGCATGTGCAGCACGCGCGTGTCGGTCGGCGCGAGCGGGCGGGTCATCTGGTCGGGCTTGAGCGCGGCCTCGAAGAGGCGCACGCGGCCCTCCCAGTTGAGGAAGGTGCCCGCCTTCTCGGCGACCGCGGCGACCGGCAGGACGACGTCGGCGTGTGCGGTGACCTCGCTGGGCCGCAGCTCCAGCGACACCAGGAAGCCGACGTTCTCCAGCGCCTCACGCGCGCGTGCCGGGTCGGGCAGGTCGGCGACCTCCACACCGGCGACCAGGAGTGCCGAGAGTTCGCCGGTCGCGGCGGCCTCGACGATCTGGTGGGTGTCGCGGCCGTAACGCGCCGGGAGTTCGGCGAGACCCCAGGCCGCGGCGACCTCCTCCCGCGCGCGCGGGTCGGTCGCCGGACGGCCGCCCGGCAGCAGCGAGGGCAGCGCGCCCACCTCGACGGCGCCGCGCTCACCGGCCCGGCGCGGAATCCACACCAGCTCAGCGCCGGTCGCGGTGGCGGCGCGCAGGGCGGCGGCGAGTCCGCCCGCGACACCGGCCAGCCGCTCTCCCACGATGATGACGGCGCCCTCGGTGCGCAGCGCCTCGGCGGCGAGCGTGCCGGGCTCCCCCAGGCCGACGCCGCTCGCGAGCGCGTCCAGCCACTCCGTCTCGGTGCCCGGAGCGGCCGGCAGCAGCGTGCCGCCCGCCTTCTCCAGGCCCCGGGTGGCGTGCGTGGCCAGCGCGAACACCCGCTGCTTGCGCTTGCGCCAGGCCTTGCGCAGCCGCAGGAAGACGCCGGGTGCCTCCTCCTCCGACTCGAAGCCGACCAGCAGGACGGCGGGCGCCTTCTCCAGGGAGGTGTACGTGACGCCCGTACCGTCCAGGTCACGGCCGCGGCCGGCCACCCGGGCCGCCAGGAAGTCGGCCTCCTCGCCGCTGTGCACGCGCGCGCGGAAGTCGATGTCGTTGGTGTCGAGCGCCACGCGCGCGAACTTGCTGTACGCGTAGGCGTCCTCGACGGTCAGCCGGCCGCCGATGAGGACACCGGCCCGGGAGCGGGCGGCGCTCAGGCCCCGCGCGGCCGCTTCCAGAGCCTCCGGCCAGGAGGCGGGCTCCAGGACGCCGTCGGCGTTGCGCACGAGCGGCGTGTCGAGGCGGTCCTTCTGCTGCGCGTACCGGAACGCGAAGCGTCCCTTGTCGCAGATCCACTCCTCGTTGACCTCGGGGTCGTAGGCGGCGAGCCGCCGCATCACCTTGCCGCGCCGGTGGTCGGTGCGGGTGGCGCAGCCGCCGGAGCAGTGCTCGCACACCGACGGAGAGGAGACGAGGTCGAAGGGGCGGGAGCGGAACCGGTAGGCGGCCGAGGTGAGCGCGCCGACCGGGCAGATCTGGATGGTGTTGCCGGAGAAGTACGACTCGAACGGGTCGCCCTCGCCGGTGCCGACCTGCTGGAGCGCGCCCCGCTCGACCAGCTCGATCATGGGGTCGCCCGCGATCTGGTTGGAGAAGCGGGTGCAGCGGGCGCACAGCACGCACCGCTCGCGGTCGAGCAGCACCTGGGTGGAGATCGGTACGGGCTTCTCGTAGGTCCGCTTCTTGCCGTCGAAGCGGGACTCGGCGTTGCCGTGCGACATCGCCTGGTTCTGGAGCGGGCACTCGCCGCCCTTGTCGCAGACCGGGCAGTCCAGCGGGTGGTTGATGAGCAGCAGCTCCATCACCCCGTGCTGGGCCTTCTCGGCGACCTGGGAGGTCAGGTGCGTCTTGACGACCATCCCGTCGGTGCAGGTGATGGTGCAGGACGCCATCGGCTTGCGCTGGCCCTCGACCTCGACGATGCACTGGCGGCAGGCACCGGCCGGGTCCAGCAGGGGGTGGTCGCAGAAACGCGGGATCTCGATGCCGAGCTGCTCGGCGGCCCGGATGACCAGGGTGCCCTTGGGCACGCTGATCTCGATGCCGTCGATCGTCAGCGTGACGAGGTCCTCCGGCGGGACCGCCGCCTCTCCGCCACCCGCGGGAGCGTTGGTGGTCACGGTCATGCGTTCACCTCCGGGCGGTCCGCCCAGGCCGTCGACTTGGCCGGGTCGAAGGGGCAGCCCCGGCCCGTGATGTGCTGCTCGTACTCCTCGCGGAAGTACTTCAGCGAGGAGAAGATCGGGGACGCGGCGCCGTCGCCGAGCGCGCAGAACGACTTGCCGTTGATGTTGTCGGCGATGTCGGCGAGCTTGTCGAGGTCGGACATCACGCCCTTGCCGGCCTCGATGTCCCGCAGCAACTGCACCAGCCAGTACGTCCCTTCCCGGCAGGGCGTGCACTTGCCGCAGGACTCGTGGGCGTAGAACTCGGTCCAGCGGGTCACGGCCCGCACCACGCAGGTCGTCTCGTCGAAGCACTGGAGCGCCTTGGTGCCGAGCATGGAGCCGGCGGCGCCGACGCCCTCGTAGTCGAGGGGGACGTCGAGGTGCTCGTCGGTGAACATCGGCGTCGAGGAGCCGCCCGGCGTCCAGAACTTCAGGCGGTGGCCCGGCCGCATGCCGCCGCTCATGTCGAGGAGCTGGCGCAGCGTGATGCCGAGCGGGGCCTCGTACTGGCCGGGGCTCGCCACATGGCCGCTGAGCGAGTAGAGCGTGAAGCCCGGGGACTTCTCGCTGCCCATCGACCTGAACCAGTCCTTGCCGTTTTTCAGGATGGCGGGAACCGACGCGATCGACTCGACGTTGTTCACGACAGTGGGACAGGCGTAGAGGCCTTCCACCGCAGGGAAGGGGGGACGGAGCCGCGGTTGACCACGGCGGCCTTCGAGCGAGTCGAGCAGTGCGGTCTCCTCACCGCAGATGTACGCGCCGGCGCCCGCGTGCACGGTGAGCTGGAGGTCGAGCCCGCTGCCCAGGATGTTCTCGCCGAGGTAGCCCGCCGCGTAGGCCTCGCGCACGGCCTCGTGCAACCGCCGAAGAACGGGGACGACTTCACCCCGCAGATAGATGAAGGCATGCGACGACCTGATGGCGTAGCACGCGATCACGATGCCCTCGATGAGGCTGTGCGGGTTCGCGAAGAGGAGCGGGATGTCCTTGCAGGTGCCCGGCTCCGACTCGTCGGCGTTGACAACTAGATAGTGCGGTTTTCCATCACCCTGAGGGATGAACTGCCACTTCATCCCGGTCGGGAATCCCGCGCCGCCGCGGCCCCGCAGCCCGGAGTCCTTGACGTACGCGATCAGGTCGTCCGGTGACATGGCGAGGGCCTTGCGGAGCCCCTCGTACCCCTCGTGCCTCCGGTAGACGTCCAGAGTCCAGGACCGGTCCTCGTCCCAGAAGGCCGACAGCACGGGTGCGAGCAGCTTCTCCGGGCTAGGGTCCTTGACCTCGGATACCACGGTCATCACTCCCCCTCCTCTGCGGTAGGCCCCGCGGGGTGGGCAGGGTCGGAGGCCGATGTCTCCTGCGGCGCGTCATGGGAGCTGAGGTGCTCGGCCGGCGACGGCTCGTGCACCCTGTCCTGCGGCTCCTCATGCGGACCTCCGCGCGGATGGACCACGCGCGCGGGTGCGGCCTCTCCCCTTGCCAGGCGAAGGCCCACCAGCGACGCGGGTCCCGCACCGCCGCCCTCCTCGACGGCCCCGGGCCGCTCGTCGGGGAAGCCGGCCAGGATCCGCGCGGTCTCCTTGAAGGTGCACAGGCGCGCCCCGCGCGTGGGCTGCACGGAGCGCCCCGCCCGCAGATCGTCGACCAGGCGCTTGGCGCTCGCCGGGGTCTGGTTGTCGAAGAACTCCCAGTTGACCATCACGACCGGCGCGTAGTCGCAGGCCGCGTTGCACTCGATGTGCTCCAGGGTGACCTTGCCGTCGTCGGTGGTCTCGCCGTTGCCGACGCCCAGGTGCTCCTGGAGGGACTCGAAGATCGCGTCGCCGCCCATCACCGCGCACAGCGTGTTGGTGCAGACCCCGACCTGGTAGTCACCGGACGGCTTGCGCCGGTACATCGTGTAGAAGGTGGCGACGGCGGTGACCTCGGCCGTGGTCAGGCCCAGCATGTCCGCGCAGAACCGCATGCCGGTGCGCGTGACATGGCCCTCCTCCGACTGCACGAGGTGGAGCAGCGGCAGCAGGGCGGACCGGGAGTCCGGGTAGCGCGCGATCACCTCGCGCGCGTCCGCCTCCAG
Source organism: Streptomyces sp. NPDC029138 (assembly GCF_055564375.1). Classification (NCBI taxonomy): domain Bacteria; kingdom Bacillati; phylum Actinomycetota; class Actinomycetes; order Kitasatosporales; family Streptomycetaceae; genus Streptomyces; species Streptomyces sp. NPDC029138. The sequence continues at coordinate 62,934 of NZ_JBVHWM010000001.1, read as the reverse complement.
CCGGGCCCGGACGTCGTCCGGGTAGGCGGGTGCGGGCAGTTCGGGCATGCCCAGGCTGACGCCCCGCTCGGAAGAAGAGGTGGTCACCGGTCGACGCCTCCCATCACGGGGTCGATGGACGCGACGGCGACGATGACGTCGGCGACCTGGCCGCCCTCGCACATCGCCGCCATGGCCTGAAGGTTGGTGAAGGACGGGTCGCGGAAGTGGACCCGGTAGGGGCGGGTGCCGCCGTCGGACACGGCGTGCACCCCGAGTTCGCCCTTGGGCGACTCGACGGCCGCGTACGCCTGTCCCGGCGGGACGCGGAAGCCCTCGGTGACCAGCTTGAAGTGGTGGATCAGAGCCTCCATGGAGGTGCCCATGATCTTCTTGATGTGGTCGAGGGAGTTGCCGAGTCCGTCCGGTCCCAGGGCGAGCTGGGCGGGCCAGGCGATCTTCTTGTCGGCGACCATGACCGGGCCGGGCTGGAGCCGGTCCAGGCACTGCTCGACGATCCCGAGCGACTGGCGCATCTCCTCCAGGCGGATGAGGAAGCGGCCGTAGGCGTCACAGGTGTCGGCGGTCGGGACGTCGAAGTCGTACGTCTCGTAGTCGCAGTACGGCTGGGCCTTGCGCAGGTCGTGCGGCAGGCCGGTGGCGCGCAGGATCGGGCCGGTCGCGCCGAGGGCCATGCAGCCGGCCAGGTCGAGGTAGCCGACGTCCTGCATGCGGGCCTTGAAGATGGGGTTCCCGGTGGCGAGCTTGTCGTACTCCGGGAGGTTCTTCTTCATCTTCTTCACGAACTCGCGGATCTGGTCCACCGCGCCGGGCGGCAGGTCCTGGGCGAGTCCGCCGGGCCGGATGTACGCGTGGTTCATGCGCAGGCCCGTGACCAGCTCGTAGATGTCGAGAATCATTTCACGATCACGGAATCCGTAGATCATGATCGTGGTGGCGCCCAGCTCCATGCCACCGGTGGCGATGCACACCAGGTGGGAGGACAACCGGTTCAGCTCCATCAGGAGCACCCGGATGATCTTGGCGCGCTCGGTGATCTGGTCCTCGATGCCGAGGAGCTTCTCGACGGCGAGACAGTAGGCGGTCTCGTTGAAGAAGGACGTCAGGTAGTCCATGCGCGTCACGAACGTGGTGCCCTGCGTCCACGTGCGGTATTCGAGGTTCTTCTCGATGCCGGTGTGGAGGTAGCCGATCCCGCAGCGGGCCTCGGTGACCGTCTCGCCCTCGATCTCCAGGATCAGGCGGAGCACTCCATGGGTGGACGGGTGCTGGGGACCCATGTTGACGACGATGCGCTCGTCGTCGGCGCGGGCCGCGGACTGGACGACCTCGTCCCAGTCGCCACCGGTGACCGTGTAGACGGTGCCCTCGGTGGTCTCGCGCGCGGACGCGGCCGACGCGGCGGATGCTGACTGCGTGCTCACGAGTACGACCTCCGCTGGTCCGGAGCCGGGATCTGGGCGCCCTTGTACTCGACGGGGATGCCGCCGAGGGGGTAGTCCTTGCGCTGCGGGTGGCCCTGCCAGTCGTCCGGCATCATGATCCGCGTCAGGGCCGGGTGACCTTCGAAGACGATGCCGAAGAAGTCGTAGGTCTCGCGCTCGTGCCAGTCGTTCGTCGGGTAGACGGAGACCAGCGACGGGATGCGCGGGTCGCTGTCGGGGGCGCTGACTTCGAGGCGGATCAGCCGGTTGTGGGTGATCGAGCGCAGGTGGTAGACGGCGTGCAGCTCGCGGCCCTTGTCGTGCAGGTAGTGGACGCCGCTCACGCCGGTGCACAGCTCGAAGCGCAGGGCCGGGTCGTCGCGCAGGGTGCGGGCGACGCGGACCAGGTGCTCGCGTTCGATGTGGAAGGTCAGCTCGTCGCGGTCGACGACGGTCTTCTCGATGGCGTTCCCGGGGAGGAGTCCCTGTTCCTCCAGGGCGCCCTCAAGTTCGTCGGCGACCTCGTCGAACCAGCCGCCGTAGGGCCGGGTCGCCGGTCCCGGGAGTCGGACCGAGCGGACCAGGCCGCCGTAGCCGGACGTGTCGCCGCCGTTTTCGGCGCCGAACATGCCGCGCTGGACGCGGATCTCCTCGCCGCCCTGGCCGCGCTGGCCGGGGAGGTTGGAGGCGGAGAGATCCTTCTCGGGGTTCACCCCGTTCGCGGAGCCGTTCGCCCCAGGGTTTCCCTGGGTGCCGTTCGCGTCGCTCACCGCAGCAGCCCCTTCATCTCGATCGTGGGCAGGGCCTTGAGCGCCGCCTCCTCCGCCTCGCGGGCCGCCTCCTCGGCGTTCACGCCGAGCTTCGAGGACTGGATCTTCTGGTGGAGCTTGAGGATCGCGTCCATCAGCATCTCGGGGCGGGGCGGGCAGCCGGGCAGATAGATGTCGACCGGAACGATGTGGTCGACGCCCTGGACGATCGCGTAGTTGTTGAACATGCCGCCGGAGGAGGCGCAGACACCCATGGAGATCACCCACTTGGGGTTGGGCATCTGGTCGTAGACCTGCCTCAGGACGGGCGCCATCTTCTGGCTGACCCGGCCGGCGACGATCATCAGGTCCGCCTGGCGCGGTGAGCCGCGGAAGACCTCCATGCCGAAGCGGGCCAGGTCGTAGCGGCCGGCGCCGGTGGTCATCATCTCGATGGCGCAGCAGGCCAGGCCGAAGGTGGCCGGGAAGACGGACGCCTTGCGCACCCAGCCCGCGGCCTGCTCCACGGTGGTCAGCAGGAAGCCGCTCGGCAGCTTTTCTTCGAGTCCCATGTCGTTAAAGGCCCCTCAGTCCCATTCCAGGCCGCCGCGCCGCCATACGTACGCGTACGCGACGAAGACGGTGAGCACGAAGAGCAGCATCTCCACGAGCCCGAAAATCCCCAGGGCGTCGAAGGTGACGGCCCAGGGGTAGAGGAAGACGATCTCGATGTCGAAGACGATGAAGAGCATCGCCGTCAGGTAGTACTTGATGGGGAAGCGCCCGCCGCCGGCCGGCGTGGGGGTCGGCTCGATGCCGCACTCGTAGGCTTCGAGTTTCGCGCGGTTGTACCGCTTCGGACCGATCAGCGTGGCCATGACCACGGAGAAGATCGCAAAGCCTGCCCCGAGGGCTCCCAGTACGAGGATGGGCGCATACGCGTTCACCGCTCCTCGCTCCTCTCAGTCGGCGCTGACTGCTGGCGGTTGCACTGGGCTCACATCCGCCTCACCGGTCCCACGAACCCCGCTCGCCCCGGCGAAGATCGCGAACATGTGAAGCAGGTCACAAGCCCAACTGCCTCGCATCTTATGCCCGCCGCTCTGTGATCTGCGACACGGGGTATTACACAAGCTTTGTGATCTCCACCACCTGACGAAGGATCATGAAGTCGGATGATGAGTGATCTTCATACGCGAAGCGTTCAGTTGATCACCAGAAGTGACAATCTTGTATGTCATCGCAGGCCAGAAGGGGCGTCTCTATATCAAGAGAGTTCCGGTGCATGCAAATTGGAGTTGGACGCGAGGGGCTGATAGAGGGGCGCGTTCACACATCGGAAGGAGGCCGGGGCGGGGTGTGGACGCGATTCGGGGCGCGTGCACGCGTTCACGAGCCGCACAGGCGCCGGACGCCGCGATTCCGATAATCGTTCCGTGACCTCCGTCACGTTCATGAGAGGCCTCTGAGAACCGGGCTTGGCCAACGAACCCAACCAGTGGTAGGTGGGGGGCAATCCGGACGTAATGATCAAAGACCGTGATCAAGGGCTTGATCGCGGACGTCCGCAATGTCCGTTACGGCGTCAATAAAGAGCGACACGCCCGGGATTCCGGGTCTCGATTGAACAACTGTGGCGCAGCACACGTTTCTTGAAGATATGAAGGAGCCCCTGGTACCGGTTGTTCCCATGTCCCACACCGCTCACATACGCAGCCACCGGAAGCCCCGCCGCAGCGCGTCGACCCTCGCGATGCGGGCCGGAGTTGCCGGTGGCGTCCTCGGCACCCTGGCAGTCGCCGGGGCGTCCGGCTCGGCGAACGCGGCCGAGCCGGTGACGCAGACCCTCGAACTGCCCACCCTGACGGCCGACCTGGCCGCTCAGGCGGCCCAGTCCGCGGACGCCACCGAGCAGGCCGCCGCGAACTACCAGTTGCAGGCCGAGCGTGACGCGGCTGCCGCGAAGGCCGCGAAGCAGGCCAAGGCGGACCTCGCCGACGCCAAGAAGAAGGCGGCGGAGGCCAAGAAGAAGGCCCAGGAGGCCGCCCGCAAGGAGGCCGCCGCCCGCGCCTCCCGCACCGCGGAGCGGACCACGCTGTCCACCACGGCGGACGCCGGCTCCACCTCCACCTCCACGTCCACCTCCACCAGCACGTCCACGGCCACCGGTTCGGCCGCGGCCGTCATCAGCTTCGTCAAGGCGCAGGTCGGCAAGGCGTACGTCTCCGGTGCCACCGGTCCCTCCGCCTACGACTGCTCCGGCCTGGTGCAGACGGCCTTCAAGCAGGTCGGCATCAGCCTGCCGCGTGTCTCCCAGGACCAGTCGACGGCCGGTACCCAGGTCTCGCTGAGCAACCTCCAGCCGGGCGACATCCTGTACTGGGGTGGCGCGGGCAGCGCGTACCACGTCGCGGTGTACGTCGGCGACGGCATGTTCGTGGGCGCGCAGAACCCCTCCAGCGGCGTCGTGGAGCGCCCGCTGTCGTACGACCCGCCCACGGGCGCCGTGCGGGTGCTCTGAGCGCACTCCGCACCTCTCAGACGCGTAGGGCCGCAGCCGCTCGGGGGCAGCGGCCCTCGCGCTGTCCCCGAAACGCCTCACGCTGCCCCTGAAGCGCCGCGCGTCGCCCCTGACACGCCCCGCGTCGTCCCTGCCATGCTCTGCTCGGGCCGCCGTCCGGTGGTCCGTCGCCGAGCGAAGGAGTCCACGCGATGCCACGCGTGTTCGTACAGGGAATTCCCGCCGACCACTACCCGCGGCACGCCCCCGAGGCCGCGCGGGGTGCGGTGCGCCGCATCACCGAGGTCGGCGAGGAGGTGCTGCACAAGCCGTGCCGGGACGTCACGGCGTTCGGGCCCGACCTCGCCGCGCTCATCGACGACATGTTCCGGACCATGTATGTCGCCGAGGGCGCGGGACTGGCGGCGAATCAGGTCGGGGTGGATCTGCGCCTGTTCGTGTACGACTGCCCCGATGACGACGGAGTCCGACATGTCGGGCACATCGTCAATCCGGTGCTCGAAACGCCCACGACCGGGCGACGGCTGCTGGACGAGGGCGAGGGGTGCCTGTCGGTGCCCGGTGCCGTGATGGCCGTACCGCGGCCGGACCGGGCCGTCGCGCGCGGGCAGGACAGGGACGGCAACGCCGTCGTCGTCGAGGGCACCGGGTACTTCGCGCGGTGTCTGGCCCACGAGACCGACCACACCAACGGGTACGTCTATCTGGACCGGCTCTCGAAACGGGACAAGAAGGATGCGTTGGGGCAGATGGCGGGCCGGCGGGACGAGGTGTACGCCCGCCGGGCCGCCAACGCCGCGACGTTCAGCGCCTAGTCACGCCTTCGGCGCCACCTTGCTCAGGCCGTTGATGATGCGGTCCATCGCGTCGCCGCCCGTCGGGTCGGTGAGGTTCGCCAGCAGCTTCAGGGTGAACTTCATCAGCAGCGGGTGGGTCAGACCGCGCTGGGCGGCGATCTGCATGACCTTCGGGTTGCCGATGAGCTTCACGAAGGCGCGGCCGAGCGTGTAGTAGCCGCCGTAGGTGTCCTTGAGGACGCGCGGGTAGCGCTGGAGGGCGATCTCGCGCTGGGCGGGCGTCGCGCGCGCGTGGGCCTGCACGATGACGTCGGCGGCGATCTGGCCGGACTCCATGGCGTAGGCGATGCCCTCACCGTTGAAGGGGTTCACCAGGCCGCCGGCGTCGCCGACGAGCAGCAGCCCGCGCGTGTAGTGCGGCTGGCGGTTGAAGGCCATCGGCAGGGCGGCGCCGCGGATCGGGCCGGTCATGTTCTCCGGGGTGTAGCCCCAGTCCTCCGGCATGGAGGCGCACCACGCCTTGAGGATCTCGCGCCAGTCCAGCTCCTTGAAGGAGGCGGAGGTGTTCAGCACGCCGAGGCCCACGTTCGACGTGCCGTCGCCCATGCCGAAGATCCAGCCGTAGCCGGGCAGCAGGCGGTCCTGGGGGCCGCGGCGGTCCCACAGTTCCAGCCAGGACTCCAGGTAGTCGTCGTCGTGGCGGGGGCTCTCGAAGTACGTCCGGACCGCGACGCCCATCGGGCGGTCCTCGCGGCGGTGCAGGCCCATCGCCAGGGAGAGCCGGGTGGAGTTGCCGTCGGCGGCGACGACGAGCGGCGCGTGGAAGGTGACCTCGCGCTTCTCCTCGCCGAGCTTGGCGGTGACGCCGGTGATGCGGCCGGTGCGGTCGTCGAGGACCGGGCCGCTGACGTTGCAGCGCTCGTACAGGCGGGCGCCGGCCTTCTGGGCGTTGCGGGCGAGTTGCTCGTCGAAGTCGTCGCGCTTGCGGACCAGGCCGTAGTTCGGGTAGGCGGCGAGATCCGGCCAGTCGAGCTGGAGGCGGGAGCCGCCGCCGATGATGCGCAGGCCCTTGTTGCGCAGCCAGCCGGCCTCCTCGGAGATGTCGATGCCCATGGCGACGAGCTGTTTGACCGCGCGCGGGGTGAGGCCGTCGCCGCACACCTTCTCGCGCGGAAACTCGGTCTTCTCCAGGAGCAGGACGTCGAGACCGGCCTTGGCGAGGTGGTATGCGGTCGTGGAGCCGGCTGGCCCCGCGCCCACGACGATCACATCTGCGGTGTGGTCGGAGAGGGGCTCGGTCACGGCGGGATCTCCCCAAGGTTTCGAAATCTGCGTGCCGACCGGCACTGGACATGGGCAGTCTATTCAGCGGACTTGATCACCGGCTGAAGGGCTGCCCCGTGAACCGACCTCTCCCCGCGGTACGGCTGCGCGTTCCCACGCACGAGGACGCGATCGCCTGGCACCGGATCTTCGCCGACCCGGAGGTCATGGAGTTTCACGGCGGCAGGCCGGCGGAGCTGTCGGTCTACGAGGAACTCACCGCGCGCCAGCGGCGGCACGACGCGGAACACGGCTTCTGCCTGTGGACCCTGCTGAACGAGTCCGGGGAGGTCATCGGCTTCACCGGCGCGCAGCCGTGGCGGCCGGACTGGGGTCCGGTCGGCGAGACCGAGATCGGCTGGCGGCTCGGGCGGGCACACTGGGGCAAGGGGTACGCGACGGCGGCGGCGCGGGAGACGCTGCGGCGGGTGCGGGAGGCCGGGGTGCCGGCGGTGGTGGCGATGGTCCTCCAGGGCAACGAGCGGTCGATCGCGGTGGCCCGGCGGCTCGGCATGGAGCGGGCGGAGACCTACACGCACCCCACGCTGAACGAGCCGGCCCTGTGCTTCCGGCTCAGCCTTCATCACACAGCGTAGTTATCTGTTACAGAAAGACACCGGCGCCTTCCGGGCGGGCCGGGCGAGAGTTACCCTGCCAGTACCGCTGGGGGTGACATCTGTGCGCATAACACCCAAAACACCCGAAGTGCGCGTCCCGCGTCTGGTCGGCCTGATGGCTGTGGACGCGCGCGAAACGGCCAGGGCGCGGGGGCTGTTCCTCAACGCGCCGGACCGCCCGGACTTCCACCGCACCGTCGTCGACCACGTCGTACGCCAGTATCCGCAGCCCGGTGCCGAGGTGCCGCCGGACTCGATGGTGTACGTGTGGTTCGACTTCGGTGAGGGTGAGGGCGGCGGAGGCGTGCGGGAGCCGCGCGTTCCGCGACCCCCGACGGGCGGACTGCAACGGGAGTTGGAGCAGCCCGGCGACCCGTACGCGGTGGCCGGATTCAGCTCTCCTTGAAGCTCGTCCCGAAGCCCTGCCCCATCCCAGGGCTGCCGGTCCTCGAAGCCCGCTACTCCTTGAAGCCCCGGTGCAGCGCGACGACCCCGCCGGTGAGGTTGCGCCACGCCACCTTGGACCAGCCCGCCTTGCGCAGCCGTTCGGCGAGCGCGGGCTGGTCGGGCCAGGCCCGGATGGACTCGGCGAGGTAGACGTACGCGTCCGGGTTCGAGGACACCGTGCGCGCGACCGACGGCAGTGCCCGCATCAGGTACTCGGTGTAGACGGTCCGGAACGGCGTCCAGGTCGGGTGGGAGAACTCGCAGATCACCACGCGTCCGCCGGGCCGGGTGACCCGGTACATCTCGCGCAGGGCCGCGTCCGTGTCCTGCACGTTGCGCAGCCCGAAGGAGATCGTCACCGCGTCGAAGGTGTCGTCCTTGAAGGGCAGCCTCGTCGCGTCACCCGCGGTGAACGGCAGCCAGGTGTGCTTCTTCTTGCCGACCTGGAGCATGCCGAGGGAGAAGTCGCAGGGGACGACGTACGCGCCCGTCCGCGCGAAGGGCAGCGAGGAGGTGGCCGTACCGGCGGCGAGGTCCAGGACCTTCTGCGCGGGGCGCGCGTCGACCGCCTTCGCCACCTCCTTGCGCCAGCGCCGGTCCTGGCCGAGCGACAGCACGTCGTTCGTCAGGTCGTACCGTTCCGCCACGTCGTCGAACATCGAGGCGACTTCGTGCGGCTGCTTGTTCAGGGAAGCGCGGGTCACCCGCCCATTCTTGCAGCCCGCCCTCCCGGCAGGAGCGTCGGCTTCCTGCGTGCCGCGACGTCCTCCACCCACCCGCACGCGAGCACGAAGAAGGCGATCAGCACCCAGCCGACGCCGAACATGAACCACTGGCTGTCCAGCGGGAGGTACGTCTCGAAGGCCGGCACGTTCCAGAGCCGGTCGATCAGCGGGACGGCCAGCACCAGCGCGATCTCGTGCCACAGGTAGATCGTCACCGCGCGCGCTGAAGACGGTGACCGTCCGGTCCAGGCGCCGCGACCGGGTCAGCCGGGCGAAGTCGATCCGGAAGTACGACTTCGCCCACATCAGCAGCAGGACGACCACCGGGGCCGGCTTCGCCCGCCGGAGCACGCCGTCGCGGTGGGCGAAGCCGAGCATCCAGCAGCAGAGGTACGTCGACAGGTCCCACAGGGCGCTGCCCAGCCGGTCGTCCGGGCCGGACCGGACGAAGTTCAGCACCAGGACCGGCGCGAGGGACAGCACCAGGACCGGGACCGGGGCGAACCGGAAGACCCGCAGCAGCGGCGGGGACAGCAGCACGAACCAGAGGTAGGTGCGCAGGTACCAGAGGATCTCCCAGGCCTGCTCGCCCCACGCGCTGCCCGGCGGGTCGCCGAGCGGGACGACCCAGTAGACGAACTGCCGGCCCGGCATCCAGCCGTGGATCAGCATCGCGAGCACCACGAAGAAGCCCCAGAACCAGAAGGGGGGCAGGAGCCTCCTGAACCTGCTCTCACGACCTTCACGGCCGGGCGTTCCAGGGACTTCGCCAGCAGGGTGCCGGCCAGGGCGAACATGACGCCCCTGGAGGGGAACACCAGGCCGCACCAGGCCCAGCCGAAGGTGTGGTACGTCACCTTGCGTGAAGGTGTGGACACCGACCTCGTTGCCCTGCTCGGCCATCGTCCTCACGATGCCCGGGTAGCGGGACACCATCGAGCCGTCCTGGCGGGGACGGAGACCGTGGTGGCCTGGCCGCCCCGGAAGGTGAGGATCGGGCCGCCGTCGAGGATCGCGTCCGGGACCTCGCTGGAGTCGGCCCCGCCGCGCACGCGCTGGTCGCCGCCGACCTCGGCGCGCAGATAGCCGTCGAGCAGCATCACGCAGGTCAGCGCGAGCAGGAGCAGGAAGGCGAGGATGACGCGGGGGCGTTGCAGCGCCGCGGCCTTGCCTGCCGCGCGCTCGATGCGGGTGGGCGCGCGCCTGCGGCCCCGGGAGGACGTCGGAGTGGTCATGACTGCCGCTGCGCTCCGGTCAGTCGAGGCCCGCGGACGCGGACACCGGCGCGGACACGGAAGGGGACACGGAAGGGGACACGGTGGGGGAAGCCGACTCGGTGGCTTTCGGCAGGTCCATCTGGCGGCCGATGCCGCCCTCCGGCCGTATCCGACCGGGCGCCCGGCCGCCGTCGGCGTTGGTGCCGAAGGGCAGCAGGGAGGACGGGTTCAGGGAGGTGCCCCAGCCCATGAAGGCGGCGGCGAGCACGCCCGCGTAGGTGAGGCAGACGGCACCGAGGAACAGGCCGAGGCGGCGCAGCACCTTGGACCGGCGTCCGGTGGTGTCGACGAACACGGGTCCCTCGGTGGGCCCGTTGCCATGTTTGCGGCGACGACCGCGCCCGGCGGCGCGAGTTTCGATGGCGGGTTCGGATTGCATTCCCCGGATATTAGAGAGCCTTTATGTGGCCTTTTCTCGGGAATTCTTGTGAGCCGGCCGAGATTCTTGTGAGCCGCCCATGAAGGCGCCCTGAACCTGTTGCCGGGCTGAGAGGACGCACGGAGTCCATACCCCGGTGTGAGAGATTTCGCCTCATGAGGAGTCCACTGAGGCCCATGGCCGGCGCCGGCTGCGCGGTCGCGCTCGCGGTGACGGGTTGTTCCGCGCAGGCCACGAGCCCACCGCACGCCGCCGCCTCCAGCACCGCCGCCGCCCCCGCGGCCGGCACCGCCTACGCCCCCTACGTCAGCGCCACCGAGGCCGCGGCCACCGACTCCGCCGGGTCCCCGGCGGCGTACAACCTCGCCTTCGTGATCTCCGGTGGCGGTGGCTGTACGCCGAAGTGGAACGGCACCGAGGCGATCGTCGACTCCGCCGTGACATCCCGGATATCCGCGCTGAAGAAAAACGGCGCCACGGTGCGGGTGTCTTTCGGCGGCGCCTCCGGAAAGGAGTTGGCCGCCGCCTGTGACAGTGTTTCGGAACTCGCCGCCGCCTATGGCAAGGCGCTGGACGCGGCGGGCTCCAGTGCGGCCGACTTCGACATCGAGGGGGACGAGCTGGCCAACTCCGCTTCCGTCGACCTGCGTTCGCGGGCGATAGCGCGGTTGCAGAAGGAACGGCCGGATCTGGAGGTCTCCTTCACCCTTCCGGTGATGCCGTCGGGGCTCGACGCGGACGGCCTCGCGCTGCTGGAGACCGCGAACACGTACGACGTCCAGGTCTCCACGGTCGACCTCATGACCATGAACTACGGCGAGTCGTACGACGGCGACATGGGGGACTACGCCGTGACGTCCGCGACGGCCGCGCACGCCCAGCTGAAGAAGGTGTTCGGGCTGTCGGACGCGGGTGCCTGGCGGGGCATGGCGCTGACCTCGATGATCGGCGTCAACGACGTGTCCGGCGAGACGTTCACGCTCTCCGACGCGGGTCAGGTGCGGGGGTTCGCGGAGCGGAAGGGGGTCGCCTGGGTGTCGATGTGGTCGACGCTCCGGGACCAGAAGTGCGAGGACGGGCAGCCCGGGCAGGACGAGGCGGCCACGGATTGCAGCGGGGTGAGCCAGAGTTCCGGCGCCTTCGCGCGCCGCTTCTCCGGCTGAGCGAGTCGCTACGGCGCCTCAGCGGCGGCGGAACACCAGTCGCCCCGCCACCACGGTCGCCACGCACGTCGCCGCGCCCCGCTCGGCCAGTTCCTCCTCGTCGCGTACGTCGAAGACGGCGAAGCGGGCGGCGGAGCCCTCCCGGCGTTCGGTTGCCGGCATCGGGGGCCGGGCGGAGCCGAACGGATCGAGGGACGGCGGGTCGTCGGGGGTGCCCAGCCGTCCCACGGTCCCGAGCCCGGTGCGTCGTACGGCGTCCCGCACCGCGCGGTTGGCGAAGGGCTCGCAGGCCACGGCGACCGTGCCGTACGTCAGCATGCGCTGGATGCCACGCCGGGCGCTCGCGCCCCAGCGGACGTCGTCCAGGGTGAGCAGGGCGAGCGCGTCCCCGGACAGCGGCTCGGTGCCGAGGTCGTCGGCCTCCCGTGGGTCCGGGTGGTACGTCCGCTCCAGCAGCTCGTTGCCGTAGAGGTTGACGAACCCGGGCGTGAGGATGCCGGGCCAGGTGCGCACGCGCACGCGTGGCTGCGCGGCGGCCAGCTCCTCCAGGGGCCCGACCGCCTCGATCCACTCCCCCTTGACGAGGAAGGCGTGCCCTCTGGAGTCCGCGTGAATCGTCAGCAAGACGGCCCTAGTTCGACGCGAGCAGCTTCAGTTCGGGGTGGGCCGTGCCGCCCTCGATGGCCGTCGAGGAGATGTGGGAGACCACGCGGTCGTCCACGGGGTCGTTCGCCGGGTCGTCGTGGACGACCAGGTGCTCGTACGTCGTCGCCCGCTGCGCCGGGACGCGGCCCGCCTTGCGGATCAGGTCGATGATCTCCAGGCGGTTGGAGCGGTGCTTGGCGCCGGCCGAGGAGACCACGTTCTCCTCCAGCATGATCGAGCCCAGGTCGTCCGCGCCGTAGTGCAGGGACAGCTGGCCGACCTCCTTGCCGGTGGTGAGCCACGAGCCCTGGATGTGCTGGACGTTGTCCAGGAAGAGGCGGGCGATGGCGATCATCCGCAGGTACTCGAAGAGGGTCGCCTGGGTGCGGCCCTTCAGGTGGTTGTTCTCGGGCTGGTAGGTGTACGGGATGAACGCGCGGAAGCCACCCGTACGGTCCTGTACGTCCCGGATCATCCGCAGGTGCTCGATCCGCTCGGCGTTGGTCTCGCCGGTGCCCATCAGCATGGTGGAGGTGGACTCGACGCCCAGCCGGTGCGCGGTCTCCATGATCTCCAGCCAGCGCTCACCGCTCTCCTTGAGGGGCGCGATGGCCTTGCGGGGGCGCTCGGGGAGCAGTTCCGCGCCGGCACCGGCGAAGGAGTCCAGGCCGGCCTCGTGGATCCGGGTGATGGCCTCTTCCACCGAGACTCCGCTGATCCGGGCCATGTGCTCGACCTCGGACGCGCCCAGGGAGTGGATGACCAGCTGCGGGAAGGCTTCCTTGATGGCCCGGAAGTGCTTCTCGTAGTACTCGACGCCGTAGTCCGGGTGGTGACCGCCCTGGAACATGATCTGGGTGCCGCCGAGTTCGACGGTCTCGGCGCAGCGGCGCAGGATGTCGTCCAGATCCCGCGTCCAGCCCTTCTCCTTGTCCTTGGGGGCCGCGTAGAAGGCGCAGAACTTGCACGCCGTGACACACACGTTCGTGTAGTTGATGTTCCGCTCGATGATGTACGTGGCGATGTGCTCGATGCCCGCGTACTTGCGGCGGCGCACGGCGTCGGCGGCGGCGCCCAGGGCGTGCAGGGGGGCGTCGCGGTAGAGGACGAGCGCCTCTTCCGGGGTGATCCGCCCACCGGCGGCGGCACGGTCGAGGACAGACGTGAGGTCGGCCTTCTCGGTCACCAGGGCGTCCCTTTCGTCAAGGGTTGTGGACGGACTGAGTCAGCCTACGCCAGCCCTTTCGGCCGCCCGCGCTCAGGCCGCGTACGCGCCGATCAGCAGTCCGGTGAGGGCACCGGCGAGGAGGAACGGGCCGAACGGCACGGCCGTCTTCCGGCCCGCCCGCCGGGCCAGCACGAGCGCGCCGCCGTAGAGCGCGCCGAGCAGGAACCCGGCGAAGGTGCCGAGCAGCACGGTGGGCCAGCCGTACCAGCCGAGTACGGCGCCCGCGCCCACGGCCAGCTTCACGTCGCCGAAGCCCATGCCGCCCGGGTTGACGCGGTACAGCACGTAGTAGCCGGCGCCCAGCGCGAGGGCGCCGTACAGGGCGGTGCGCCAGTGGCCGGCGTGTTCGGGGAGCAGGGCGGCGAGGCCGAGCAGGGCGAGGGCGGTGGCGGCCAGCGGGAGGGTCAGCGGATCGGGCAGCCGCTGCACCCGGAAGTCGACGGCGGCGAGCAGCACGCCGACGGGCGCGAGCAGCAGCCACACCCCCAGCTCGGGCCGGGTGCCGGTGGCGGCGGCGATGGCGGCGCAGACGAGGGCGGTGGCGGTGGCGAGGAGGGGCGCGGAGGGGGCGTACGGCTCGTACGACGTGACGGGCGCCCGCCCCTCGGCTCCCCCGCGTTCGCCCCCGCGCGCGCACTCCCCGCACCGGACCCCGCCCAGCCACCCCCGGACCGGATGGTGGCCGCCGGGACAGCGGTCGCGCCAGGGCTCGCCGGACGGTACGGCGAAACGGTAGGCGGCGCGGGGCAGCAGCGCCCCCGCCAGTGCGCCCCACAGCAGGGCGCCGAGCGCCAGCGCCCCTGTGGTCACCCCGCCCACGCTTCCCCCCTCGGTCGGCCTGTCCCGGGTTCCTACCCCGTTCAGGGCTGGAGCAGTTCCACCTTCACGTCGGCCGGGAAGCCGGTCGTCGGGCCGACCCGGCGGGCGAACTCGGCGACGGCCTCCAGCTGCGGGGCGCCGAAGCTGAAGTCGAGGGTGGTGAAGTACTGCTCCAGGGTGGCCTCGTCGAACTCCTCCCAGCGGGCGGCCTGTTCGGCGACCTTGTGCACCTCTTCCAGGGAGAGGTTGCGGGAGGCGAGGAAGGCCTCGTGGACCTGGCGGGTGAGTGACGGCTCGCGTTCCAGGTAGTCCCGGCGGGCCGCCCACACCGCGAAGACGAACGGCAGGCCGGTCCACTCCTTCCACAGCGCGCCGAGGTCGTGCACCTGGAGACCGAAGCGGGGTCCGTCGAGGAGGTTGGCGCGCAGGGCGGCGTCGCCGATGAGGACGGCGGCCTCCGCCTCCTGCATCATCAGGCTGAGGTCCGGCGGGCAGGTGTAGTAGTCGGGCTGGACGCCGTACCGCTCGGCGAGCAGCAGCTGGGCGAGCCGGACCGAGGTGCGCGAGGTCGAACCGAGGGCGACCCGGGCGCCGTCGAGCTGGTCCAGCGGGACCTGCGAGACGATCACGCAGGACATCACCGGACCGTCGCAGCCGACGGCGATGTCGGGGAAGGCGACGAGGTCGTCGGCGTTGCGCAGGAACTCCACCAGGGTGATGGGGCCGATGTCGAGGTCGCCGCGCACGAGCCGCTCGCTGAGCTTCTCCGGGGTGTCCTTGGTGAGCTCGAAGTCGAGGAGCGTGCCGGTTCTCGCGAGCCCCCAGTAGAGGGGCAGGCAGTTCAGGAACTGGATGTGGCCGACGCGCGGCCGGGTGCGAGAATTGTCCACATCGCGAGACTAGACCCCGTGGGGTACGGTGCTGGGACCGACCCCACCCCCGAACGGCCTAGCGGACGTTCAAACATCCGGGTGACGTGATCTTGATCCCTATTGCTTTCGGCTGCCCGGATGCTAGGCTTGCCGCAAGTTGCAGTTTGGTTTCCCTTGCAGTACAGAGCCTGCGGAGCATGTAACCGCAGGCTCTCGTCGTTTTCAGACGAATGCAGTCGTGCAGCACCGTTTCGCACTTGCAGGTTCTGGAGGCAGGGCAACCCTTTTGAGCCCAAGGAGGGCTTATGGCTACCGGAACCGTCAAGTGGTTCAACGCCGAAAAGGGCTTTGGCTTCATCGCCCAGGAGGGCGGCGGCCCCGACGTCTTCGTTCACTACTCCGCGATCAACGCCTCCGGCTTCCGCTCCCTCGAGGAGAACCAGCAGGTGAGCTTCGACGTGACGCAGGGCCCGAAGGGCCCGCAGGCGGAGAACGTCACTCCCGTCTGATCACTGCCTGATCGCAGAACCTGAGTGCAGTACCCAAGGAGCCCCGCGCCACCGGCGACGGGGCTCCTGCCTTTCCCCGTTCATTTCGTATTCACGAACGCTCACATGTGCTGCATGATCAGCACGAACTTGGTCCCGGCCGCGAGCGCCTCGTACGTGTGAGGCAGGTCTCCCCGGTACGACATGTAGTCCCCGGGGCCGAGTTCCACGGCCCCGCCGCGCGGACCGGCTTTCACGGCCCCGTCGCTGACCACGATGTGCTCGACGGTCCCCGGAATGTGGGGCTCTGAATCCCGTACGGTCCCGGGCTCCAGCCACACGTAATAAATGTCCCGGCGCGCCCCCGGCGGGCTCGCCGACAGCAGCGCGGCCACATAGCTGGACTGCTCCGAGCCGACCGTGGGCCCCTCGCCGGCCCGGACCACCTGGACGCTGGGCGTCGGTGACTCCACCAGCGCACTGAACGGCACGCCGAGCGCCACCGCGAGCGCCCAGATGGTCTCCATGCTCGGGTTCCCGCTCGCGGCCTCCAGCTGGGACAGCGTGGACTTGGCGATTCCGGCGCGTTTGGCCAGCTCGGACAGGGACAGACCGGCACGGCCGCGCTCCCGCTTCAGGGACGCGGCGATCCACTCCAGGGGGAGCCGGGCGGGCACCTCGGACATGTGCGTTCGCTCCATCGGTACGATCGTTCGCCTTGACGGACAGGGCGCTCACTGTCCATTGTAGGAAACATGCGTTCGGTACAGCGAACACCCGCGAGGGCCGGCCACGGCTCACTCGTCCGCGACAGCTCGCTCATTTGGCTGGCCAGCGGCATCGTCGGCGTCTCCTTCGGCGCCGTCTCCGTCGCCGGCGGGCTGCCGATGTGGGTGCCGGTGCTGATGTCCCTCGTGGTCTACGCGGGCTCGGCCCAGTTCAGCGCGGTGGGCGTGCTGCTCGCCGGGGGCGGTCCGGTGGCCGCCGTGGCCACCGGACTGCTGCTCAACACCCGGACGGCGGCCTTCAGTCTGGCCGTGGCCGAGATCATCGGCACGGGCCGCGCGGCCCGCTTCCTGGGCGCCCACCTGGTCACCGACGAGACGGTCGCCTTCGCCCTCGCCCAGTCCGACCCGGTACGCCGGCGACGGGCGTTCTGGATATCCGGGCTCGGCCTGTTCGCCGTGTGGAACACCGGCGTCCTGGCCGGCGCGCTCGCGGGCGGCGCCCTCGGCGACACCGCCCGCTACGGACTGGACGCCGCGTTCCCCGCCGTCCTGGTCGCCCTGGTCCTGCCCGCCCTCCGCGCCGACGCGACCGTACGGCGGTGCGCCCTGCTCGGCGCCGCCCTGGCCCCGGCGGCCACGCCCGCCGTCCCGGCCGGGGTCCCGGTCCTGTTGGCCCTGGCCGGACTCTCTCTGCACCGCCGCCGGGGAGCCGCCGCATGAACGCCACGCTCGCCGTGATCCTCGCCCTGGCCGTCGGCACGTACGCCTTCCGGCTGGTCGGCCCGGTCCTGCACGGCCGGGTCACGGTCCCGCCCCGCGTCCAGGAGCTGGCCTCGGCGGGCGCGGTGGTCCTCCTGGTCGCCCTGCTGGCCACGGGCGCGCTGACCGAGTCCGGCGGCTTCGCGGGCTGGGCCCGCCCCGCCGGCGTCCTGGTCGGCGCCGCACTGGCCTGGCGCCGGGCACCGTTCGCCGTGGTGGTGCTGGGGGCGGCCACGACGACGGCACTGCTGCGGCTGGCGGGGGTGGGTTAGGCGGCGTTCCGCCAGACGGTCAGGTCGCCGGTGAGGAAGGCGATGTCGGGCATCGCGGTGGACTTCGTCTGGATCACGTACAGCCCGATGTTGCCCTCGTCGTCCTTCATGCAGAACTCGGTACCGGTCGCCGCGATGCTGAGCGTCCAACTGTGCTTCGTTGCGTACTTGAGGAGGAGACGGTACTCACAGAGGGCCCGGTGACTGACCGGACTGCGGCATCTGCCACAGCCCCGCCATGAACGCCGCGATCAACAACCCCACGTCTTAGGATTGCCTGTGCCGATGATCGTCCCGTGCCATGCGATCCAGCCTATCGCTCCGACACAGTCGTTTGCCGTGCCGGTCACACCGACGGGACCTGCCTGGTAGGCATAGTTACCGTCGTCAGAGCCGCCAGGGAAGGTGGACTTGCATGGCTGACCCTCGCCGGACGTTTGCGCACACCGCATGATGTAGACGTAGGTCTCAGCGACAACGCCGTAGGCGCGGCCTCGGTGGTAGAAGCAGGCGCTGTTGGTCCCGCCGTTGCTGCTGTTGTAATAGATGGTCAGCTCACCAACTACGCCTTCTCCTGGGTACGAGAAGGTCTCGGTATGAGTGATGGTGCCGGAGCAGGAGGTGGCGGCCTGCGCGGGGGTGGAGATGAGCAGGTTGACGCCTATGAGGGTGGCCAGCGTAGTCAGTAAGACCAGGGCACGACGAGGAAGTCGCATGCGGTTCCTTTGAGAGAAACGATTAACTGACGAGATCGCGGATCATGGTAGCGAGCGCCGTGTGTGCTGACCCCATGGATCGGACTCGTTGGAGGAGGCTCCAGCTGCTTTCGGCCTGCTTCGCTCCCCCTCGAATCGATCTCTGCACGAACAGCGTGGCCAGCCACGGCGGTACGCCGTCGGCGTCGGCGTCGATCAGTTCGGCGGTGTACGCCCCCCGCACCCGCCGAGCCGCCTTGATCTCCCTGCCGAACCGCCGCCGGAAATCGGGGTCGTCCGCCAGCTCCGGCCGTACGACCTTGAGCGCGACGGGCCGGCCGCCCTGCGTGTGGGACAGGTAGACCCGGCCCATACCGCCCGCGCCCAGCCGCGCGGCGAGCCGGTAGCCCGCCACCACGGGCGGGTCGTCCGCCTGGAGTGGCTGGAACACCTCCGTCGACTGGTTCATCGGCCTGTACCCCCCAGTTGATGCGTTGGCCAACGGCAGCAGCCTAAGCGGAGTGTCGGTGCGGGCCGCTACGGTCCCTCCCCATGACCGACACCCGCGCCTTCTACGACACCATCGCCGAGGACTACGCCGACCATTTCCGCGATCCCCTGGCCGAGAGGCCCCTGGAGCGGGCCCTGCTCAGCGCGTACGCCGAACAGGTCGGCCCCCGCGGCACGGTGGCCGACCTCGGCTGCGGCCCCGGCGACGTCACCGCCCACCTGGCCGGCCTGGGCCTGTCCGTCTTCGGCCTGGACCTCTCCGACGCCATGATCGCCATCGCCCGCCGCCGGCACCCCGCGCTGCGGTTCGAACAGGGCTCCATGCGGAAGCTGTCTGTCGCCGACGGTTCGCTGGCCGGGGTGGTCTCCTGGTACTCCAGCATCCACACACCTGTGGACGAACTGCCCGACCTGTTCACCGAGTTCCACCGGGTACTGGCCACCGGTGGCCGCCTCCTGCTCGCCTTCCAGGTGGGTGACGTACCGCTCCGCCTCGAACGCCCCTTCGGTCACGACGTGGCCCTGGACTACCACCGGCGCCACCCCGAGCAGATGGCGGACCTGCTCTCCGACGCCGGTTTCACCCTCCGCTCCACCACCGTGCGCGGACCCGAGGTGACCCGGGGCGAATCACCCGTCCCGCAGGCGTTCCTTCTCGCCCAGAAGGAAGGCTGACCAAGCGGAAGGGGTGACGGTGAGGTGGGCGGCGAGGGGTTGCTTCGAGTCGCGGATGTGGATGGCGGTGGGGTGGGGGGCGACTTCCACGCAATCGCCGCCTTCTCCACCGCTGTGGCTGGATTTGAACCAAGTGAGTTCTGCGCTGCTCATAGCGTCTCCAGCTTCTTTTCGATCAACGCCCGTGTTTCCAAGGGTGGAAGTGCTACGGCCCGCATGATCCCATAGCGGTCGGCGATCTTCCGTACCTCCTCCCGGTCCGTGATGAGGCGGGGGAACCCCTGGATCTCCGTGTACGCGACCTGCGAGTGCCCCCTGGGAACAAGGAGGTTGAACGCGCCGTCCATGTTCGGGTGTTCCTGTAGGCGCGTCGGCATCACCTGGATCTCCACGTTCCTCATGCTGCCGACGTCCAGCAGGCGGCGCAGTTGCTCGGCGTGAACGCGTGGCCCGCCGATCGGTCGATCGAGCACGACCTCTTCGAGTACATAGCTGACCACGGGGGCCGGTACGCGCTCGAACACTTGCTGGCGTGAGAGTCGGTCGGCGACCCGCTTCTCGATGGTCTCCTCGCTGAGGAACGGCCGCCGTTTGGTGAACACCGCCCGCGCGTAAGCCTCGGTCTGCAACAACCCCTGCACCGCGTGGTTGGAGTAGTGGTGCAGCTCCACAGCCTCCGCTTCCATCGCCGCGTAGCTCCGGTACCACTCCGGGTGCCGGGTCCGCGCCTTGGCCATCGCCTCCTCGACCTCCGGGATGACGTCTGTGAACAGCCCGTCGGCCTTGAGGATTTCGTCTGCCCTCCGCAGGAATTCCGGCCTTGGCGTCCGCACCCCCCGCTCGATGGCCGAGATCAGATCCGGACCGTATCCCGCCAGCTGACCGAACTCCCTCTGGTTCAGCCCCGCCTTCTCCCGCAGCAACTTCAGCTGCTTGCCGATGACCATGAACACCGCGTGCGACCCGTTCGCCTCCGCCGGTGTCTCCGGCCTCCGCTCCTCCATCACGACACCCTCCACGACACCCGTACACCAGACGGCCCGCACTCGTACGACTACGGAGAGTCGCCGAGTTTCCCCTGGTCAGGGTAGAGAGAAGTGACCACTGTCGGTGATGTGAACGTAGAAATCTCCACCCCCACAACCGAACTCGTCCAACGGCTCAGCTCGACGCCCCGAGGCGCCCGGCTGGCCCGTCGGCTCACCGGTACCGCGCTCGCCACCTGGGGATACCCGCACGACGGCGACCTCAGCCACACCGCCCAGCTCATCGTGGCGGAACTCGCCGCCAACGCCGTCACGCACGGTCGCGTACCGGGCCGGGACTTCGAACTGCGGCTCGCACTGCTCCCCGCCGAGGACACCTTGCGTATCGAGGTGAGCGACGCCCGGGGCGACCGCGCCCTGCGGTTCCTGGACGGGCGGTTGGAGGACGAGAACGGCCGGGGTCTCGTCGTCGTACAGGTGCTGGCCAGGCTGTGGGGCGTGTCAGAGCGGGACGTCGGCAAGACGGTCTGGGTGGAGTTGGCGCTCAGCGGAGGGCGGCGACCGTGTCCGCGAAGGCCCGGGCCGGCGGGCTGAGGGCGTCCCAGCGGCGGACGGCCCAGCCGACGGGGAGGGGACGGAGGCCGGGCAGCGGGATCAGGCGCAGTGGGCCGTCGCCGGGGACCGGCAGTCCCGGTACGGCGGGGACGACCGCCCGTCCGATGCCCAGTTCGGCGAGCAGCAGGGCCGTGTCCCAGTCGGCCACGTTCGGCTCGTAGGCGAACCGCACGCCCCGCTCGGCGCACGCCGCTTCCAGGTGGGCGGCGGATGTGGAGTTCGGTGGGAGCCGGATGACCCGTGCGTCGGACAGCTCCGCCGGGTCCAGGTGCGGGCGGTCGGCCAGCGGGTCGTCCGCCCGGACCGCGAGGAGCCAGGGCAGTTCCACGACCGTTCGCTGCTCGATGCCCCGGACCGGTGGGCCGATGGTGATCCAGGCGAGGTCCAGCGTGCCGTCGGCGAGCGCGTCGAAACTGCCCCGGCCCGAACTGACCGTGCGGAACTCAAGGTTGACCTTGGGGTGCCGGCGGCGGAACGTGACGACCGCGTCGGACATGAAGTGCCGGACGGTCGTCGCGCCGGTGGCCACGCGGACGTACCCGCTGTGGCCGTCGACCAGGTCGCGGAGCTGGCGTACGGCGACGTCCAGGGCGTTGACGCCCTCGGCTGCGGCGGCTTCCAGTATCCGGCCGGCCTGCGTCGGGACGACTCCGCGCGGCTGGCGTTCCAGCAGGGCCACGCCGGTCTCCCGCTCAAGTCGCTTGACGTGCTGACTGACGGCGGACTGGGTGCGGCCGAGGTCACGGGCTACCGAGCTGAGGCTGCCCGCACGGCACACGGCGACGAACACGCGGAGGTCTTCCAGGGTCACAACCCCCAAGTTAACACTGGGGTTTGATGAGGAAACCCAAGGATTGACTGGGCTCAGCACAGCGCGCGAGGATCGTGAGCGGGCCGCGACCGACCCAGGCGGCAACCCGCTCCACGCCCCGCCGATTCCGGAGAAGGTGGGACCAGCGGGGAGCGGGTGCCGACCTTCGCTGTGCTGTGAAGTGACCGTTGGGCCGCTCGCTTCTCGGCCAGTGTCGTGCCTCCGCGAGCTGAGTAAAGGGCGCTGCGCGTCGCCTTCGGCGATGGCCCTCCGGGCCACCCTTGACTCACCTCGCTCCAGCACGAGGGAGAAGCGAGCGAGCGGCCCGGAAAGCCGGTGGCCCAGCCCGGTACCGGGCCCTCGGGCCAGTTGCCTCCGCATCGTCGGCAGGGCTGCGCGGACGCGCCTCGCCAGCACGCCGGGTGAGCTTAGCGGCGAACGCCCAGTGGGTGGGGCGCCGTCCCGCCTCGCCAGCACGCCGGGTGGGCTTAGCGGCGAACGGCGGGTGTGGGGAGGGGCGGCTCCCCCGACGGCGGGCCCCTCACACCGTGATTGGCAGATTTGTGCCAAGGGGTGCGGACAAATGGGCAGGTCGGGGGGCTGGGCGGTCGCCGGGAGTGGCCCAAATCCGCCAATCACCGGGCCCGTGTGACCTGAGGGGCTCATGGGACGCCCAGGACAGCAGCCGGGAGTCACCCCGCGCCCACCACCCGCAAGCCGCAAGCCGCCAGCCGCCAAACTCACCCGGCGTGCAGGCGAGACGCGGGCGCGCACCCCCACCGGCCGCAAGCCGCTAGGCCAGCCCGGCGTGCTGGCGAGGCGCCGACGCGTACCCCTAGCGCCGGGTGCGGGCGCAGTTGAGCCGGGGGCCCGTTGCCGCTGGGGCCACCGCTGTTCCGGGCCGCTCGCTCGCTTCTTCCTCGTGCTGGAGCGGGCCGGGTCAAGGGTGGGCCGGAGGCCCATCGCCGAAGGCGACGCGAAGCGCCCTTGACGCGGCCCGCGGAAGCACGACACTGGCCAAGAAGCGAGCGGCCCAACAGCAACCTCCCCGCTCCGCTCCCCTCAGCGCTCGTACAACCCCTCCACCTCGCCCGCGAAGTCCCGCAGGATCTGCTCGCGTCGCAGCTTCATGGAAGGGGTCAGGTGGCCTGCCGACTCGGTGAAGTCGACCGGGAGGACGGCGAAGCGGCGGATGGACTCGGGGCGGGAGACCATGCGGTTCGCCTCGTCGATCGCCCGCTGGAGGACGGCCCTCAACTCCTCGTCGTCGACCAGGAGTTCTGGCGGTACCGGGTGCTTGCCGATCATCTGGCGCCAGTGTGTGATGCCGTCGCGGTCCAGGGTGATGAGCGCCGCGACGTAGGGGCGGGCGTCGCCGACCAGCATCACCTGCGAGATCAGCGGGTGCTGGCGCAGCCAGTTCTCCAGCGGGGCCGGAGCCACCGACTTGCCGCCCGCCGTGATCAGGAGTTCCTTCTTGCGGCCGGTGATGGTCAGGTAGCCCTCGTCGTCCAGTTCGCCGAGGTCGCCCGTCGGCAGCCAGCCGTCGCGGGTGGCGGGGACCACTCCGCCCGCCTGGGGGTCCCAGTAGCCGCGCAGGACGTGGTCGCCGCCGATGAGGATCTCGCCGTCCGCCGCGATCCTCACCCGCGTGCCGGGCAGCGGCCAGCCGACCGTGCCCAGGCGCGGTTTCAGCGGCGGCGTGACCGTGGAGGCGCCGGTGGTCTCCGTGAGGCCGTAGCCCTCGAAGATCTCGATGCCGGCACCGGCGTAGAACGCGGCGAGGCGTCGGCCGAGCGGGGAGCCGCCGCAGATGGCGTACCGGACGCGGCCGCCCATGGCGGCGCGGAGGCGGCGGTAGACGAGGGGGTCGTAGAAGGCGCGCTGTGTCTTCAGGGCGCGCCCCGGGCCGTTGCCGGCGCCGGTCTGGCGGGCCTCCAGCGCCTCGCCGTAGCGCTGGGCCACGGCCGCCGCCCGGTCGAAGACCGACGCCCGGCCGCCGGCCTCCGCCTTGGCGCGCGCGGAGTTGTAGACCTTCTCCAGCATGTAGGGGATGGTCAGCAGGCAGGTCGGCTTGAAGGCGTCCAGGTCCGGGAGGAGATCCTGCGGGGCCAGGCTGGGGGCGTGGCCGAGGCGGACCCGGGCGCGGACGCAGGCGATGGCCACCATGCGGCCGAAGACGTGGGACATGGGGAGGAAGAGCAGGACCGACGGGTCCTCGCCCTTGGCCTTGAAGACGGGGTAGAGGAGTTCGATCGCGTTGTCGACCTCGGCGAAGAAGTTGCCGTGCGAGAGGGCGCAGCCCTTGGGCCGGCCGGTGGTGCCCGAGGTGTAGATCAGGGTGGCGAGCGTGTCGGGACCGAGCATGCCCCGGCGTACGCCGGTCTCGCCGTCCGGCACCGGTGCGCCCGCGTCGGCGAGGCGGGCCACGTGGTCCTTCTCCATCACCCACAGGTGGCGCAGGTCGGGCAGGTGGGCGAGTTCGGGACCGATGGCGGCGGCCTGGGCGGCGGTCTCGGTGACCAGGGCGACCGCGCCGGAGTCGTGGAGGATCCAGCGGGTCTGGAAGACGGAGGAGGTGGGGTAGATCGGGACCGTGACCAGGCCGGCCGCCCAGGCGGCGAAGTCGAGCAGGGTCCAGTCGTACGTCGTGCGGGACATGACGGCGATGCGGTCGCCGGGCACCAGCCCTTCGGCGATCAGTCCCTTCGCCACGGCCTGCACCTCGGCGGCGAAGCGGGCGGCCGTCACATCCCGCCAACTGCCGTCGGAGAGCTTGCGGCTGAGGACGACCTGGTCGGGGGCGGCCTCCGCGTTCTCGTACGGGAGGTCGGCCAGGGAGCCGTGGGTGACCGGGGGCGCGAACGGGGGGACCGCCACTTCGCGTACGGCCCCGTCCAGCCGGCGTATCTCGGGTTCGACGAGGACCGGGCGGCCGTCGTAGTCGGTGGCGGAGACCGGGGTGCCGGAGGAGGCGGGCGGGGTCGGGTACGGCGTGGACACGGGCGGCTCCTCTGGCGTTCGTGCACCTGCGGTGAGCCTTTCACGGAAAGGGGTTACCGCTGGTTAGGCAGGTGATCGTACGGCTCCGCTGTGAGGGGGTTGTGCGGGTTCGGGGAGGGTCCGGGGCCGGGGATGTGCAGCATCGGGGGCTATGTGACGGGTGCTCACCTTTGCCTGGCGGCCCGGTGTCAGGGTCCGTTGCCGCAGGCCTGCTGGATGTCGTAGGCGGGGGTGCGCGGCTCCAGCCGGGAACCGAGCGCGGTTTCGCGGGGCAGGTTGAAGTCCCGGCTGCGCTTGAGGACCGCGCCGGCGACGAACTCGCCGACCACGCCGGGGCCGTGGAGGTCTTGGAGGTCGTGGCGGTCGGTGAGGCCGATCAGGGCGGTGGTCAGCATCTCCTGGTTGCTCGCGGTGGCATAGGGGCCGTCGGAGCGGGCGAACGGGACGCGGGTGCCGCCGAGCACCGCGACCCGGCGTGCGCGGGATGGTCCAGGGGGCTCATGTCGATCCGCTCCTCACCCGTGGCGGTGGCTCACCCGGCAGTGGCCCACCTCGACTTACCTCCGGTAACCTTACTCAAGAGTAAGCATTTTCCCGTTCTCCGGAACCGAGTCGCGCGGGAGTCGCACATGGCCGACCGCCACCTCAGCTTCACCGGCACGGCCCCCGGCCGTTTCCTCACCCGGCGCCCCGCGAGGCGGGTCGCCGCATGAACTCCCTAGCGCGGGGCGGGTCGCCCGTCGACGTCGCCGAGGCCACCGCCTGGCTCGCCCACCCGGCCTCCGGCACGGTCAACGGCCAGGTCGTCCGCGTCTGCGGCCAGAGCCTGCTGGGGGCGTGATGACCGCCGTCACCCTGACCGCGCCCCCCGCGCTGGCCCCGCTGCTGGCCCGGGGCGCCCTGCGCTCGCCCTTCAAGCGCCCCGCCCCCGACGCGGCCTTCCCCCGCACCCGCCTGGTGCTGCCCGGCGTACGCGTGGACCTGACGAAGCTGGCCGCGTACGAGCGGGTCTGCGGCTTCCCGACCGGCGAACCCGACCTGCCGGTCACCTACCCGCACGTCCTCGGCTTCCCGCTGGCCATGCGGCTGATGAGCGGACGGGACTTTCCGCTGCCGCTGCTGGGGCTGGTGCACACGTCGATCGAGATCGAGCGGGGCGCCGCGCTGGCGGCCGACGGGCAGTACGAGCTGTCCGTGTGGGTCGAGGGGCTGATTCCGCATCGGCGGGGGACGGAGGCGATGGTGGTGACGGAGCTACGGTCGGGCGGGAGGGCGGTCTGGGAGTCCCGCAGCACGTATCTGGCCCGGCACCGCACCGGCCCCGGTACGTCACCCGCGCCACGAGAGGCCACCGACGCCGCGCTGCCCGTCGTCGCCGAGTGGAGCCTCGCCGGGGACGTGGGGCGGCGGTACGGTGCCGCGTCCGGCGACCGGAACCCCATCCACCTGCATCCCCTCACCGCCCGCCTCTTCGGCTTCCCCCGGGCCATCGCCCACGGCATGTGGACGCTGGCCCGCTGCCTGGCCGCCCACGGCATCCCCGACGCGACCGAGGTACGGGCGCGGTTCCGGGCGCCGGTGCTGTTGCCGGGGACGGTGGTGTACGGGGCCGATGGGAGCGGGCGGTTCGAGTTGCGGGGTGCGGAGGGCGGGCGGGTGCATGTGGAGGGGGATGTGCGGAGCCGACTGGGCTAGGCGCCACCGGGGTGCCCCGTCGTTGCCGGGCGCGGGTCCGTTGTGGCTGGTCGCGCAGTTGCCCGCGCCCCTCAGGTCGGCTCATTCGGCGGTGTCCACATCTGACCGCGCATCAGGTTGCCCAGGCCCGACCACGCGAAGTTCATCAGGGTGGCCGCTGCCTGGCGGGCCGTTGTGCCGGGGGTGACGTTGGCCCACGCGGCGAGGGACTCGGCGGCGCCGACCAGGGCCTCGGCCAGGCCCGCCACCTCGTGTTCCGGGAGGTCGGGGTCGCGGTGGGCCTCGCGGGCCGCGACCGCGACCAGGCGGGTCACGAACGCGACGATCTCCGCGCGCATCGCGGCGACCTCGGCCGCGAAGGGCTCCCCGTGCGTACGGGCCTGGAGGTGCAGCACCGACCAGCCGTCGGGGTGCTCGGCGGTGTGCGCGAAGAACGCCCGCAAGCCGTCCCAGAGTTGCCGGTCGGCGGGCAGCCCCGGCCGGACACCCGCGCGCACGGCCTCCGTGAGCGCGGCGGCCTCGCGGCGGATGCACGCGGTGAAGAGGTCTTCCTTCGAGTTCAGGTACAGGTAGACCAACGGCTTGGACACGCCCGCGAGTTCGGCGATCTCGTCCATCGAGGCGGCCATGTACCCGCGCTGCCCGAAGATCCGTACGGCAGCGTCGAGCATCTGCTGCTCCCGCACCGCCCTCGGCATCCGTTTGGTCTTGACGGCACCCATGCGGGCAAGCCTAGTGGGACCGGCGGCGGGACTAGCTGGACGCGGCGGCCTCGCCCTGTGTCCGCGACGCGTCGTCGGCGACGTCCTCCTGGCTGCGGTTGGCGTCCAGGTTGGCCTTCATCCGGTCGACCTTCTGAACGATCTGCACGGAGGCCCGGTCCCGCTCCTTGCGCAGCACCACCCAGCTGATCGGCGCCGAGAGGACCAGGGCGAGCAGCAGGACCCACAGTCCGTTGGACTCGCCGAAGCCGCGCGGGAAGATGCCCGAGTAGACGGCTCCCCAGACGATCAAGAGGCAGCCCGCGAAGATACCGAGGCGCATCAGCGTGTAGCGGAGCATCTCAATCCACTCGTCCGATTCCAAAAGGGGTCATCGTCCAGTGAAGCACGAGCGGTGGGCGATCACGCAGGGGGGTCGGCGTCAGCGCAGCGGGAGCAGCATGATGATGTCGTCGCGGTCGTCCCCGGGCGCGACCCGGATGGCGTCCGGGACGCGTCCGACCTCCTTGTAGCCGCAGGAGCCGTAGAACCGCTCCAGGCCCAGCCCGCCCCGGCAGGTCAGCCGGATCGCCTCGATGCCCTCCATCGCGCGGGCCGCGTCCGCGGCGGCGGCCAGCAGGTCGCGGCCGTAGCCCCGGCCCTGGTGGCGGGGGTGGACCATCACCGTGTACAGCCACAGCCAGTGGGTCATCAGCCGGTGGGTGTTGCGGGTGAGGAAGGCGGCCGCGGCGACCTCGCCGGTCTCGTCGTGGCCGACGAGCAGCCGGGTGCGGCCCTCGGCCATCTGCACGAAGTGCCGTACCAGCTCCGGGCGTATCTCCTCGCGGGTCACCGGTGGTACGAAGCCGACGGCACCGCCCGCGTCGGAGACGTCCGTCCACAGGTCGAGGATGCCGTCGCGGAGGGCGGGGGTGATGGCGGGGTCCAGCGTGAAGGTAAGAGGCACGTCGGCAGTTTACTTATTACCCAAGGGCGCGTGCAGCCACCTTCAGGTCGGCCACCAGGCCCTGGTACGCCTGCTCGCGGTCGTCCGCGCGCAGCACCGCCGACGGGTGCACGGTCGGCACCAGCCGCTCCGGCCGGCCGTGGATCTCCTCCTCCAGTACGGTCCCGCGCACCTGGCTCACCCGGAACGACGACCCCAGCAGCGCCTTCCCGGCCGTAGCGCCCAGGATCACGATCAGCTCCGGCTCCACCAGCGCCAGCTCCGCCGCGAGCCAGGGGCCGCAGGCCGTCATCTCGCGCAGGCTCGGCGCCTTGTGGATACGGCGCTTGCGGGGTTCGGCCCGGGTGAACTTGAAGTGCTTGACCGCGTTGGTGACGTAGGCCTCGGAGGGGTCGATACCGGCCTCCGCCAGGGCCCGGTCGAGCAGCTTGCCGGCCGGACCGACGAACGGCCTCCCCTGCCGGTCCTCCTGATCCCCGGGCTGCTCCCCCACGAGCATCACGCGGGCGTCGGTGTTCCCGGCGCCGAAGACGGTCTGGGTGGCGGCGCGGTGCAGGGGGCAGCCGCGACACCCTGCGGCGGCTTGGCGGAGGGCTTGCAGGTCGGCGCCGTCCGGCACGAACGGCTCCGCGGTGTACGCGTCCTCGGGGGCCTTCGTTGCTGGCATGCCCGGCGGGTACCCCTCGTTCCGGCGGGGAATCGAGGGGTCGATCAGGCCGTCGCCCGGGTGCGGGTGCGTGGGGGGTTCTCGCGCAGTTCCCCGCGCCCCTGGTCGGCTCAGCCGGCCCTCGCCGGAAAGTCACACCCGCATCGGCTGGGGGGACTCCCGGCGCGCCGGGTCGGGGCCGTCGTACTCGCGGATGATCTCGTACCGCGTGTTGCGTTCCACCGGGCGGAAGCCCGCGTCGCGGATCAGTTCCAGCAGGTCCTCGCGGGTCAGCTTGTTCGGCGTGCCGAAGTTGTCCGCGTCGTGGGTGATCTTGTACTCCACCACCGACCCGTCCATGTCGTCGGCGCCGTGCTGGAGGGCGAGCTGGGCGGTCTGCACGCCGTGCATGACCCAGAAGACCTTGACGTGCGGGACGTTGTCGAACAGCAGCCGCGACACCGCGAAGGTCTTCAGCGCCTCCGCGCCGGTCGCCATCCGGGTGCGCGCCTGGAGGGTGTTGCGTACCTTGCCGTCCTTCATGTCCACGAAGTCGTGCTGGTAGCGCAGCGGGATGAAGACCTGGAAGCCGCCGGTCTCGTCCTGGAGCTCACGCAGGCGCAGGACGTGGTCGACGCGGTGCCGGGGCTCCTCGATGTGGCCGTACAGCATGGTGCACGGGGTCTTCAGACCCTTCTCGTGCGCCAGGCGGTGGATGCGGGACCAGTCCTCCCAGTGGGTGCGGTGGTCCACGATGTGCTGCCGGACCTCCCAGTCGAAGATCTCGGCGCCACCGCCGGTCAGCGACTCCAGGCCCGCGTCGATCAGCTCGTCGAGGATCTCGGACGCCGACAGACCGCTGATGGTCTCGAAGTGGTGGATCTCGGTCGCCGTGAAGGCCTTGAGGGAGACGTTCGGCAGGGCCTGCTTCAGCTCGCGCAGGGAGCGCGGGTAGTACCGCCACGGCAGGTTCGGGTGCAGGCCGTTGACGATGTGCAGCTCGGTGAGGTTCTCCGACTCCATCGCCTTGGCGAGCTTGACGGCCTCCTCGATGCGCATCGTGTACGCGTCCTTCTCGCCCGGCTTGCGCTGGAACGAGCAGTAGGCGCAGGAGGCCGTGCACACGTTCGTCATGTTCAGGTGCCGGTTGACGTTGAAGTGGACGACGTCACCGTTCTTGCGGGTCCGTACCTCGTGGGCGAGTCCGCCGAGCCAGGCCAGGTCGTCCGACTCGTAGAGCGCGATGCCGTCCTCGCGGGTCAGCCGCTCACCGGAGCGGACCTTCTCCTCCAGCTCACGCTTGAGGCCGACGTCCATACCCACACCTTTCTACGACAACGCGACCCACGGTATCCCTAGACCTCTTCCGGCAGTTCTCCGACCCGGTTCTCCCACTTGGTGGACAGCACGATCGTGGTACGGGTGCGGGAGACGCCCTTCGTCCCGCTGAGCCGGCGGATGGTCTTCTCCAGGCCGTCCACGTCCGTCGAGCGCACCTTGAGCATGAAGGAGTCGTCACCGGCGATGAACCAGCAGTCCTCGATCTCCGGCAGGTCCCGCAGCCGCTGGGCGACGTCCTCGTGGTCGGCGGCGTCGGAGAGCGAGATGCCGATCAGGGCGGTGACGCCGAGGCCGAGGGAGGCCGCGTTCACCGTCGCGCGGTAGCCGGTGATGACACCGGCCGCCTCCAGCCGGTTGATGCGGTCGGTGACGCTGGGCCCCGACAGGCCGACAAGGCGCCCCAGCTCCGCGTACGAGGCCCGGCCGTTCTCCCTCAGGGCCTGGATGAGCTGCCTGTCCACCGCGTCCATGCGATCGAAGCCTTCCGGTGAAAGTTCGTGAAGTGATGAGGGGTACTGCTGCTTGCCTTACATGCCGGGTGTGCCGCCGCCCAGCTCGCCCCGCCAGCGCCGGTACAGGTCGTGTGCGACACCCGCCGCGTCCAGCACGCGGCCGGCGACGAAGTCCACCAGATCCTGGATGTGGGTGGCGCCCGCGTAGAAGGCGGGCGAGGCCGGGACGACCGTGGCGCCGGCGTCGTCCAGCGCGACGAGGTGCCGCAGCGTCTGCCCGTTCAAGGGGGTCTCCCGTACGGCCACGACCAGCGTCCGGCGCTCCTTCAGTGTGACGCTCGCCGCGCGCTGGAGCAGATCCTTGGACAGGCCGAGCGCCACACCGGCCACGCAGGCGGTGGAGGCGGGCACGATGAGCATGCCCTTCGCCGGGTACGACCCCGAGGACGGGCCGGCGGCGAGATCGCCCGCGCTCCAGTACCGCACCCCGCTGACGTCCACCTCGAAGGTCCCGGGCTTGCCGTCGGCGCCACGGGCCAGCCATTCCCGCAGGTCGTCCTGCCAGTGGGCGTCCCGGAACGAGATGCCCGTCTCGTCCAGCAGCGTCAGCCGCGAGGCCCGGCTGACCACCAGGTCCACCGCTTCCCCGGCCCCCAGCAGCGCCCGCAGCACGGCAGCCGCGTACGGCGTCCCGGAAGCTCCGGAGACCCCCACGATCCAAGGCACACGCTGCGTTTCTCCTGCGTTCACACCTTGAGCGTACCGGCGCGCCCGACCGTGCTCAGGCCGGGTGGTGCCGGGCCGCTCACACGGTCAGACCGCGTACGAGGAGATCAAGCAGCGCGCACACGAACAGGGCAATGCCGATGAAGCCGTTGACCGAGAAGAACGCCCTGTTCAGGCGGGACAGATCGTGCGGGCGGACGATGGAGTGTTCGTAGAGGAAGGCACCGGCGACGATCAGCAGGCCCAGCCAGAAGAACGCGCCGGCGTGGGTGGCCAGGCCGTACCAGACGAACAGGGCCGTCGTGATCGTGTGGCACACCCGCGCGCCCCAGATCGCGGCCGGGATGCCGAAGCGGGCCGGGACCGACAGCACGCCGATCTCGCGGTCGGTCTCGACGTCCTGGCAGGCGTAGATCAGGTCGAAGCCGCCGATCCAGACGCCGACGGCGAGGCCGAGGATCACCGCCGTCCAGGACCACTCGCCGCTGATCGCCAGCCAGCCGCCGATGGGGCCCATGGCCTGGGCGAGACCCAGGATGGCCTGCGGGAAGTTGGTGAACCGCTTCCCGTAGGGGTAGACCACCATGGGGATCACCGCCACCGGCGCGAGCGCCAGGCAGAGCGGGTTCAGGAGGGCCGCCGCGCCCAGGAAGACCACCAGGGCGATCAGGGCGCCCGTCCAGGCGTGCTTCACCGACATCGCGCCGGTGACCAGCTCGCGGTGGGCCGTGCGCGGGTTCCGGGCGTCGATCTCGCGGTCGATGATCCGGTTGACCGCCATGGCGAAGGTGCGCAGGCCGACCATGCAGATGGTGACCAGGAGCAGGCGGCCCCAGTGGATGTTCTTGTCCCACTCGTACATCGCCGTGAGGGAGGCGATGTAGGCGAAGGGGAGCGCGAAGACCGAGTGCTCGATCATCACCAGGCGGAGGAACGCCTTGGTGCGGCCGGGCTGGGGGATGGCGGCAGAGGCCGACGTCACAGTCCGTACTCCTTCCAGCGGCGGTCCACCAGGGCCGCCGTATCCGGGTCCGACAGGACCATGTCCGGCCAGCCGCCGTCGCGGGTGTAGCCCTCCTCCGGCCACTTCCGCGTCGCGTCGATGCCCGCCTTGCCGCCCCAGAACTGCTGGTAGGAGGCGTGGTCCAGGTGGTCGACGGGGCCCTCGACGACCGTGAGGTCGCGGGCGTAGTCGGTGTTGCCGAGGGCCCGCCAGGCGACCTCGTGCAGATCGTGCACGTCGCAGTCGGCGTCCACGACGACGATCAGCTTGGTCAGGGACATCATGTGGGCCCCCCAGATCGCGTGCATCACCTTCTGCGCGTGCTTCGGGTACTTCTTGTCGATCGAGACGATCGCGCAGTTGTGGAAGCCGCCGGCCTCGGGCAGGTGGTAGTCCACGATGTCCGGGACGATGATCTTGAGCAGGGGCAGGAAGAAGCGCTCCGTGGCGCGGCCGAGCGGGCCGTCCTCCGTCGGGGGGCGGCCGACGACGATCGACTGGAGCAGGGGGCGCCTGCGCATCGTCACGCAGTCGATCTTCAGGGCCGGGAAGGGCTCCTGCGGGGTGTAGAAGCCGGTGTGGTCGCCGAAGGGGCCCTCGGGCAGCATCTCGCCGGGCTCCAGCCAGCCCTCCAGGACCACCTCGGCGTTGGCCGGGACCTGGAGCGGCACCGTCTTGCAGTCGACCATCTCGATCCGCTTGCCCGCGATGAAGCCGGCGAAAAGGTATTCGTCGATGTCGCCGGGGAGCGGGGCGGTGGAGGCGTACGTCACGGCGGGCGGGCATCCGAAGGCGATGGCCACCGGAAGCCGCTCACCCCTCCGGGCGGCCACCTGGTAGTGGTTCCGGCTGTCCTTGTGGATCTGCCAGTGCATGCCGATCGTGCGCTTGTCGTGCCGCTGGAG
Organism: Streptomyces sp. NPDC029138; assembly: GCF_055564375.1. Taxonomy (NCBI): domain Bacteria; kingdom Bacillati; phylum Actinomycetota; class Actinomycetes; order Kitasatosporales; family Streptomycetaceae; genus Streptomyces; species Streptomyces sp. NPDC029138. Next base: position 29,970 of record NZ_JBVHWM010000001.1, on the reverse strand, counting down.
GCGGTACAGGCCCAGGTTCCGGACGCCGGTCTCGGGGTCCTTGGTGTGGGTCAGTCCCAGGTTGAAGAAGGAGCCGCCGTCCTTCGGCCAGGTGAACAGCGCCGGGAGCCGGTCGAGGTCGACCTCGTCGCCCTGGAGGACGACCTCCTGCACCGGCGCGTTGTCGGACTTCACCTTCTTCGGCGGGACGTGGGTCATCGCGCCCAGCTTGCCGAAGGCCTCCCGCACGCCGACGAAACCGTGCGGCAGCTCGGGCCGCAGCAGACCGCCGATCTTCTCGGAGATCTCGCCGTACGACTTCAGGCCCAGCGCCTTCAGCAGGCGGCGGTCGGTGCCGTACACGTTCATGGCGAGGGGCATGTCCGAGCCGCGCACGTTCTCGAAGAGCAGCGCCGGGCCGTCGGACTTCTGCACCCGGTCGACGATCTCCCCGACTTCCAGATACGGGTCGACCTCGGCCTTGATGCGCTTGAGGTCGCCCTCGCGCTCCAGCGCCCGGAGGAGGGAGCGAAGATCGTCGTAAGCCATGTGCCCAAGTATCGCCGACGTACCGCTTTGTCCATGCGGCCACCCCCGGGTCACCGCAAGCGGCCCTCGCGCGGCTTGCGTTCATAAGGACTTGCGGCTGCCGACCCCTGGCGTGATTAATGGTCGACAACGAGTAACGAGGGATCATCTGACCTCTGGGGGACCCATGGAGACCGGCAAGCCGCCTGAGCGACCGGCCCACGCACCGCCACCGTCGGCCGCACCGCCACCGTCCGCCGTACCGCCACCGGCCGCCGCGCCGGCCGGCCCGCCCATGCCGGACGTGCCGCCGCCCGCCCGGACCGCCCCGCCCGCACCCATCGAACTGCGGGTCAGCAAGCGGATTCTGTGGATCGGCTCGGCCGTCTACCCGCTGCACAACATCGCCCGCGTGTACACCTTCACCCTGCGGCCGAGGCGCAAGGAGGCGGTCCTGCGGTTCCTGCGGTACGCCGCCGGAACGCTGGTCGTCGGCTTCATCGCCATGCTGCCGGGCCTGCCCTCCCTGGCCTTCCAGGGCCCCGACTCCGGCGCGGCCGGCTATGTGGGCTGGGTCTGGTTCCTGGCCCTCGCCGCCGCCGTCTACTTCTTCGTCGACATGATGTCCGTCCTGACGGCCCAGCCCCACTACGTCCTCGCCGTCGAGACGTCCGGCGCCTCCACCGCGCTGGTCACCAGCCAGGACGCCCGCTACCTGGACCAGCTCGTCGGCCAGATCTCGTACGCCCTCGACCACCCCGACACCGAGTTCCGGGTGACGGTGGAACGCCTCACCGTCTCGCCGAACAACTACTACTTCGGCGACAACGTGAACATGTACGGCGGCAACGGAAACGTGGGGATCACGCGATGACCGGCAACAGCTACTACTACGGCGACAACGTCACCATGTACGGCGGCCAGGGCAACCAGGGCATCGTCAAGAACCAGATGACCACCGGTACGGCCGGGCAGGACCCGGCGCTGGTCGCTGCCCTCGCCGAACTGCACCGGCTGATCGGCGAGTTGCGAGCCCAGGTGCCGGCGCCCAGCGCCCAGCTGCTCGACGAGTCCCTGCCCGCCCTCAGCCCCGAAGCCGCCGTCCCGGCGCAGGAGCGGCACCGGGCGCTGATGGCCATCGCCGGCATCGCCGCCACCGTCGGCGCGGTCGGCCAGCCGGTGGCGCAGGCGGTCCAGGCGATCACCGGCCTGCTGGCCGGCTAGCCGGCGGTGCCTCAGCCCGGGTACGGAACGCCGGCCGAAGGGTGAAAGCCCCGCCGAGGAGTGGAAGCATGGCCGGTGTGATTCCCACCATCGATCTGCGGATCTGGACCGAGGGGGACGCGATGCGGCGGGCCGTGCTCGCCCGCACCGTCGACGAGGCCCTCAAGACGGCCGGGTTCCTGCTGGTCACCGGGCATGGCGTGGACCCCGCGCTGCGGGCCGGGATCCGGTCGGCCGCCCGGGAGTTCTTCCTGTTGCCCACCGAGGTCAAGCAGCGCTACGCGGCGAGGGTCGGCGGGCGCGGCTGGCTCGGTCCGGGCGCCGAGGCCAACGGGTACGCGGAGGGCACCGCGACCCCGCCGGACCTGAAGGAGTCGCTGACCTTCGCCACCGCCGAGCCGTTCGAGGACCCGGTCGTCAACGCCGAGTGGTACGCACCCAACGTGTGGCCGGCGCAGGTGCCCGCGCTGCGCGGGCTGTGCGAGGAGTACCTGGGCCGGATGGTCGCGCTGGAGAAGGAGCTGCTGGCCCTGCTGGCGTGCGCGCTCGGGCTCGGCGCCGACTTCTTCACCCGGCACATGGGTCATCCGACGTACGGCTTCAACATCAACTGGTACCCGGGGACGGAGATCGTCGGCGTGCCCGAGCCCGGGCAGTTCCGGATCGGGCCGCACACCGACTTCGGGACCGTCACCATCCTCGACCGGCAGGCCGGCCAGGGCGGGCTCCAGGTGTACACCGACACGGACGGCTGGCAGGACGCGCCGTACGACCCGGCCGCGTTCACGATCAACATCGGCGATCTGCTGGCCCGTTGGACCGGGGACCGGTGGCGGTCCGGGCGGCACCGGGTGCTGCCGCCGCCCGTCGACGCGCCCACCGAGGAGCTGATCTCGCTCGTGTACTTCGGCGAGTGCACCCCGGGCACGCTGGTGGAGTCCCTTCCGGCGCCGGTGGGCCGGGTGGCGTACCCGCCCGTCGACTCGCACGTGTACCTCCGCGAGAAGCTGGACTCGATCACCGTCGACTGAACCCCTGACCGGTCACCGACGGTTATTCACTTCCGCGTTCGGCCCGCCACCCGTTCCGTTGAAATGAACCGGCCGGGCATGTCCCGCCCGCGTCCCACGGCATTGGCTTGCAGGGGGCCCGCATCCAGGGGCCCCTTCTGCGATGGGAGACGCGTGCGAATCACTGACATCCAGCGCTGCGAGGTCCGGCCGGGACGGCTCGTCGAGTGGACGCTGAGCCCGGCGACCGTCGCGGCGGCGACGGCGCTCCCGGAGGACTCCCGGCCGCCCGCCTACATCCAGGAGTCGCACATCAGGACGGCCAAGTGCGTCCGGGACGACGGGCTCTTCGTGCCGACCTGGCTCGGCACCGCCTTCGACATCCCCGGCCCGGTCGACCTCGACGTGCTGGAGCGGGCGCTGCGCGCCTGGACCGTACGGCACGAGACGCTGCGCAGCGGCTTCCGCTGGGCGGGTGACGAGCTGCGCCGGTTCACGCTCGATGCGGCCGACGTGTCCCTGCGCCGGGAGGAGGTGGGCGACTTCCCCGACGCCGGCGGTCTCGCCCGGCACCTCCAGGACCGCTTCGACACGGTCGCGGACGCGCTGCGCTGGCCCAACCTGATCTACACAGCGGTCGCACGGGACGACGGCGCGAGCGTGTACATGGCCTTCGACCACAGCAACGTCGACGCGTACTCGCTGCACCGGCTCGTCGCCGAGATCCACGAGCTGTACGCGGCGGGCCTGGCCGGGACCGAACCGGACGCCTCCGTACCGGCCGCGAGCTACGTCGACTTCTGCGAGATCGAGCGCGCGGACGCGGACGGCATCGACGGCGGGCACGCGTTCGTGGACCGCTGGCGGGAGTTCATCCACCGCTGCGACGGCACGCTGCCGGGCTTCCCGGTCGACCTGGGGCTGGCCCCGGGCGGCCCGCTGCCCACACAGCGGATGCTGTGCGAGCCGCTGGCGGACGCGGACGCGGCGGCGGCGTTCGAGGCGTACTGCCGGCCGTACGGTGGCAGCCTGGTCGGGCTGCTGGCCGCGACCGGGCTGATCGTGCACGAACTCGGCGGGCAGCCGGTGTACCGGACGGTCGTGCCCTTCCACACCCGGGTGAAGTCGCGGTGGACGGACTCGGTGGGCTGGTACGTGGGCGGCGCCCCGATCGAGGTGCCGGTGGGCCGTACCCGTGGCTTCCCGGAGGCCCTGCGGGCGGTCCGCGCCGAACTCCAGGCGAACCGGTCGCTGGCCCGGATGCCGCTGGCCCGGGTGCTGAGCCTGCTCGGCGCGGACTTCCGGCCGACCTCCCCGGACCTGTACTCGATCGTGTCGTACGTCGACGCCCGCACCATCCCGGGCGCCGAGCGGTGGGCGGAGCTGAAGGCGTACGGGCTGATGCGGGTGTCGTACGGCGACCAGGTGTGCGTGTGGGTGAACCGGCTGCCCGAGGGGCTGTGGCTGGCGAGCCGGTACCCGGACACGGACATCGCGGCGAAGAACATGCGGCTGTACGTCGAGCGGCTGCGGGACCGGATCGCCTCGGTGGCCCACAGCAGTCTGCCCGCGGTCTCCTAGGCGCTCAGCTCCGTCCCGGCCCCAGCGCCTCGATCAAACGTTCGAAACGGCTCCGCCAGCGCTGTTCCGACTCCTCCTCGCCCTGGAACTCGTGCGTGAAGCGGAGCACGCTGCCGTCCTCTCCGTCCCGCTCCAGATGGAACCGGAGCCGGCCGCCGCCCTCGACCGTGTACTCCGCGACCCGGTCCACGTCCCACGCGGTGACCTGTCCGCCGCCCAGGTCGCGCAGGGCGACCGCGCCGCCGAGCCGGGGTTCGAGCACGTCGGCGGCGGTGAACCAGGACGCCAGCCCCTCGGGCGTGGCCAGCGCGGGCCAGACCTCCTCCATGCGCTGCGGGAGCCGCACCACGAAGTGCAGGATGTGCGTGTTCCCGTGCGTCTGGCTGGTGCCCTGTGCGATGGAACCGCTCATGACACCAGCCTGCCCCCGGGTCCGGGGATGCGCACGTGGTTGCGGCCGCTCGCCCGCGCGGTCCACGACGGCCCGGCGCAGCACCGCCGTGTCGCTGGTGGCCTGCCCTTCTCATCCAGACCTCCTGCCGGTGCAGCGGCTGAACGGTCGTCCGGCCGCGCGCTCGCGCGGCCGTTCCCCGCGCCCCTTCGGGGCGCTGACGCAGCGGCACCCGCCAGCGTGGCCGGCGAGTCACGACCCGGCGATGTGTGTCCACGTCCTGTCGCCTGTCCGGACGACGAAGGCCGGTTCCCGTGACCCGCGTCACAGGAACCGGCCTTGCGGCGGTGGCGGTTAGACGCCCGCGTAGGAGTGCTTGCCGCTGACGAAGATGTTGACGCCGTAGTAGTTGAACAGCCAGCAGCCGAAGGCGATCAGCGCCAGGTAGGCGGCCTTGCGGCCCTTCCAGCCGGCCGTGGCCCGGGCGTGCAGGTAGCAGGCGTAGGCGATCCAGGTGATGAAGGACCAGGTCTCCTTCGGGTCCCAGTTCCAGTACCGGCCCCAGGCGTCGCCCGCCCAGATCGCGCCCGCGATGATCGTGAAGGTCCAGAGGGGGAACACCGCCGCGTTGACGCGGTAGGCGAACTTGTCCAGGGAGGCCGAGGCGGGCAGCCGCTCCAGCACCGAGGAGGCGAACTTGCCGGGCCGGCCGCCCAGCTGGAGCTTGTTCTCGTACGAGTCCTTGAACAGGTACAGGATCGTCGCGACCGCGCCGACGTAGAACACGGCACCGCAGAAGATCGCGGTGGAGACGTGGATGTACAGCCAGTACGAGTGCAGGGCCGGCACCAGCTGGTCGCTGGCCGTGTACAGGACGGTGACCGCGAGACCCAGGTCCAGCAGGACCGTCGTGACGAGGAACAGGCCGAGCCAGCGCACGTTCTTCTTCAGGGCCAGCAGCGCGAGGTACACGCCGACCGCGACCGTGGAGAACGTGATGTTGAACTCGTACATGTTGCCCCACGGCGCCCGTTCCACGGAGGCCGCGCGGGTGACGACACCGCCCAGCTCCACCAGGAACGCGAGCACGGTGAGGGAGACGGCGATCCGGCCGTACAGGTCGCCCTGCTCGTCGCCGCCGTGCGCGCCGGGCCCGTCCGGCACGTCCCGCGCGCCGGACGCCGAGCGGACGACGACCTTCGGCCGCTCCAGCACGGCGGTGCCGCCGGCCCGCTGCACCGTGACGGCGGGCGCGCTCGCCTTCCGCTCGCTGTCGGCGGTGAGCGCGGCGGCCGTACGGGCGACCTTGCTGCGGCTGCCGAACAGCCACTCGGCGATGTAGGCGAAGAAGGCCAGGGTGTAGACGGCCATCGACGAGTAGATCAGCGTGTTGCTGATGCTCGCGAGGTGTTCGTTGGTTGCGGCGGCCAGATCGGTTGCGGCGGCGAGAGTCACTTCTCAGCCCCTTCGGCAGGTACGACTTGGGGGTCGGGGGTTTCTGCGGAGTCGTCGTCGGGGTCGTCGCCGGGCTCAGGTGCCCCCGGCGCCCGGTCGTAGAGGATTCCGGCGAGGTCGCCCAGCTCCTCGGGCACCTTCGCGGACTCGCTGCGGCCGAGCCCCGCCATCTCGACCACCGTGACGCCGTCGGCGCCGCGCACCGCCCGCACCCAGACCCGGCGGCGCTGGATGAACAGGGACGCGGCCAGGCCGAAGATCGCGGCGAGGGCGCCGGTGAGCGCCCAGCCGCCGCCCGGCTCCTGGACGATCTCGAAGCCGGCCCACTCCTTGATGTCCTTCTCGAAGGTGATGGACCCGGCGCCGTTGGGCAGCGTCATGGTGTCGCCGGGCTTCAGCAGCTTCTTCAGCAGCTGGCCCTTGGCGTCCTTGAACGCCGTCATGTGCTTCTTGTCGAGCTGGTACACGCTCTGCGGGAGACCCGAGTTCACACCCAGGTCGCCGTGGTAGGCGTTCACCGCGAGCACCGGGTTCAGCAGCGCCGGGAACTGCGAGAGCATCGTGCCGCTCCGCGTGTTCAGCGTCGGCACGAAGAACGCCTGGAAGCCGAGCTGCTCCTTCTTGCCCCGGGCGTCGCGGTAGCCGTCCATCACCTTCACCACGCCGTTGGAGGTGACGTTGCCGTCGAGCGGCAGCAGCGGGACCGCGTCCTGGTAGACGATCTTCCCCTTGCCGTCCCGGACGGTGATGACGGGCGCATAGCCGTGGCTGACCAGGTAGACCTTGGCGTCGTCGATCTTCAGCGGCTCGTTGACCTTGACGGTCGTCGGCCGCTCCTTGCCGTAGGCGCCCTTGCTGTAGGTGATCTTCGCCTCGAAGGTGCGCGGGGTGCCCCGGTTGGGGCCGCTGACCTCGTAGGTGCCCTTGAAGTCCTTCAGGTCGAAGCTGAACGGCACCAGGTCGTCGTTCCGGAACAGGCTGCCGGACTTGAAGTCGTCGTACATCGGCAGCGCGTTGGAGAAGCCGTCGCCCTCCACCATCAGCTTGGTGCCGTCGGACTTGTAGAGCTGGCCCGAGGCGAAGGCGACCAGCAGCACGATCAGGGCGATGTGGAAGACCAGGTTGCCCACCTCGCGCAGGTAGCCCTTCTCGGCGGCCACGGCGTCACCGGCGACGTGGGCGCGGAAGCGGCGCTTCTTCAGCAGCGCGAGCGCGGCCTCACGGACCCGCTCCGGGTCCTCGGTGGTGCGCCAGGTGGTGTAGGCGGGCAGCCGGGTCAGCCGCTTGGGCGCGGCCGGGGGACGGCCGCGCAGCTGGCCGACGAACTGCCAGGTGCGGGGGATGATGCAGCCGATGAGGGAGACGAACAGCAGGATGTAGATCGCGGAGAACCACACCGAGCTGTAGACGTGGAACAGGCCGAGCTTGTCGTAGACCGGCGCCAGCGTCCTGTGGGCGGCGCGGAAGTCCTCGACCTTGCTCGCGTCGGCGCCGGTCTGCGGGATCAGCGAGCCGGGGATCGCGCCGAGCGAGAGCAGCAGGAGCAGCAGCAGCGCGACCCGCATGGAGGTCAGCTGCCGCCAGAACCAGCGCGCCCAGCCGATGACACCGAGGCCGGGCAGGCTCACCTGCTCCTCCTGCGGCGCGGTGGACAGCTGGGAGCCGGCCGCTCCCAGTTCCTCCCGGTCCTGGCTCGTGTCGGTGTCGGTCTTGCTCATCGGTCAGATCCCCACATTGAAGCCGCCGGACCAGGTCTGCATCTGCTGCACCAGACTGTTCCAGGCACCGGTCAGCAGCAGCACACCGGTCACGATCATCATCGAGCCGCCGATGCGCGTCACCCACACATAGTGGCGCTTGACCCAGGCGAAGGCACCGAGGGCCTTGCGGAAGCCGATCGCGGTGAGGACGAACGGTACGCCGAGGCCGAGGCAGTAGACGACCATCAGCAGCGAGCCGCGCGCGGCGCTCGACTCCTGGAAGGAGAGGAAGTTCACCGAGGAGAGCGTCGGGCCCATGCAGGGTGTCCAGCCGACGCCGAAGAGGGCACCGAGTATGGGCGCCCCCAGCAGGCCGCCCGTCGGCCGCTTGTGGAAGCGGAACTCGCGCATGGTGAACCAGGGCAGGAGCCCCATGAAGAAGACACCCATGGCGATCATGACCAGGCCGAGCACCTTGGACAGGGTGCTCTGGTAGTCGATCAGGTTGGAACCGAAGTAGCCGAAGAGCGCACCGCCGGAGACGAACACGGCGCTGAAGCCGAGCACGAACAGGGAGGCGCCGGCCACCATCCGCCCCCGCCTGGCCTCGGCCAGGTCGGTGCCCGCGACGCCGGTCACATAGGAGAGGTAACCGGGGACCAGCGGCAGCACACAGGGCGAGAAGAAGGAGACGAGCCCGGCGAGCAGCGCGATCGGCAGAGCGACCAGCAGGGCGCCGTGCAGGACCGTCTCGTTGCGGCCCGTCTCCGCGGCCAGCGTCAGCAGTGCGCTCACGTCACTTCTCCGCCAGGACCGGCTTGAGCATCTTCAGCAGACCCGTGTCGTCGAGCGCCTCCAGGGCCCGCGCGGCGACCTTGCCGTGCCGGTCGATGACGAGCGTGGAGGGGATGAGCTGCGGGTTGAGGGTGCCCTTCTTGAAGCGGAGCATCAGCTTGCCCGTGGGGTCGTACAGGCTCGGATACTCGACGCCGTGCTCCTTCTCGAAGTTCACGGCCGGGGTGGTGCTGGTGTCCCGGGTGTTGATGCCGACGAACTGGACGCCCTTGTCCCGGTACTCCTTGGAGACCTTGGCGAAGTACTGCGCCTCCTCGCGGCACGGTCCGCACCACGAGCCCCAGACGTTGATGACGACGACCTTGCCCTTGTAGTCGGCGACGTCCAGGGTCTTGCCGTCGATGGTCCTGCCCGACAGGTCCGGAGCCGTGGCGCGCTTGCCGGCGGGGACGGTGTCGATGCCGTTGTTGCCGGTGACGAAGTTGGTGTCGCCACCGCCTCCGGAGGTGCCGCCCTTACCGCACGCGGACAGGGTCACGGCCGCGACGGCGGCCACAGCGCTGAGCAGGACGGCGCGGCTACGGGTACTCATGTGAAAAGTTTCGCATGCCTGTTCCGGGGGCTTCGCGCGCCCCCCTGCCGGGCGGAAAACCGCATTTCAGGGCGTATTTACACGGGACATTTCGGGCGTCGCACGCACTCAGGCCGCGTCGGAGGACGCCGACTTGGTGCCCCGCAGGAACTCCTTCCAGCCGCCCGCCGGCCGCTGCCCGACCTCGAGCGTCCGCAGCTTGGCGAGCACCTCGGGCTTCTGCACGTCCATCCAGTCCACGAACTGCCGGAAGGAGACCAGCCGTACGTCGGCACCCTTCTCCTTCTCGCGCGCGATGTGCTTGAAGGCCTCCTCGACGGAGTCCATGTAGATGCCGCCGTTCCACTGCTCGAAGTGGTTGCCGACGAAGAACGGCGCCCGGTTTGTCTCGTATGCCCGCTGGAATCCCTGGATGTATGCCTGCGCGGACTGCCTGCGCCAGCCGGGGTAGTTGTAGGCGGGCGCCTTGGTGGAGTTCAGGGACTGGTTGGCGAGCATGTTGTAGTCCATGGACAGGACCTCGAAGGAACGTCCGGGGAAAGGTATCTGCTGCAACGGCAGGTCCCAGATCCCCAGCTTCTTCCCCGGCCACACCTGACGGCCGCCCGGCGAGGAGGCGTCGTAGCGCCAGCCCAGCTTGCGGGCCGTGGGCAGCAGGTTGTTCTGGCCGAGCAGACAGGGCGTACGACCGCCGACCAGCTCCTTGTCGTAGTCGAACGGCAGCGGGGGCAGATCGGTCCAGCCGGTGTTGGTCCGCCACTCCTTCACGAACGCCTTGGCCTGCCGGATCTCGCTCGCCCACTGCTGCGGGGTCCAGTTGCCGACCGTGCCCGTACCGGCGCAGAAGTGCCCGTTGAAGTGGGTCCCGATCTCGTGGCCCTCCAGCCACGCCCGGCGCACGTTCGTCAGCGTGGCCTTGATGTGCTCGTCGGTGAGGTAGCCGATGTCGGAGGCACCGCGCGGGTTGTTCGGCGGCTCGTACAGCCGCTTCTTCGACTCGGGCAGCAGATACAGCCCCGAGAGGAAGAAGGTCATGGCCGCGCCGTGCTCCTTGGCCAGGTCCAGGAAGCGCGGGAAGAGACCGTTGCCGACCTCGCCGGCGCCGTCCCAGGAGAAGATCACGAACTGCGGCGGGGTCTGCCCCGGCTCCAGCGGCTCGGGCCTGGCCGGCTGGTGCGGCTGCTCGCCGGTGAAGGAGGTGGAGCCGTCGCCGAGGGGCCGCGCCGGATGCGCGGTGCTCCCGCCGCCCGCCCGCCCGGGCTTGCCCTGGCCGGAACCGTTCGGGTGGCCACCGCCGTCCGAGGACGTGAGGCTCCCGCAGCCGGCGAGCGAGGCGGCGGCCGCCGCGCCCGCGCCGAGGCCGAGCATTCCCCGCCGGGAGAAGGTCCGGGAGAAGGTGGGCATGGAAATCCCCGATTCGTCGCTGCCTGCTGGACACCCAGTCAGAGGGCAGGACGATCGGGGAGGTTCCGCTGATTCTTCTGATTTTCGTAACGGAAACCGTAAAAGTGCGCTAAGCGACACCAAACGGACCGTCAGTGACGACTGATACCGGTCAAGCGCCGAAGGCCTTCCCCTGGGCGGTGCCCTGGCCCTTCTGGGGCTTGGCGCCGGCGCGCAGATGGACCGGGACCAGATCGATGGCGGGCTCGCTGTAGCCCACGGAAACGATCCTGTCACCCAGGTATGTGAAAGTCGTCAGGGAAGCGAGCGTGCACTGCCGCTTGCGCGGGTCGTGCCACAGCCGCCGCCGCTCGACGTACGAGCGCACGATCCAGATCGGCAGCTGATGGCTGACCAGCACCGCCTCGTGCCCGCGCGCCCGGTCCTTGGCCGCGTTCAGCGCGCCCATCATCCGCACGACCTGGTCCACGTACGGCTCGCCCCACGACGGCCGGAACGGGTTGACGAGGTGCTTCCAGTTGTCCGGATTGCGCAGGGCGCCGTCGCCGACGCCGAACGTCTTGCCCTGGAAGATGTTCTCGGCCTCGATCAGCCGCTCGTCGCTGTCGAGATCCAGCCCGTGCGCTTTCGCGATCGGCGTGGCGGTCTCCTGCGCGCGCTCCAGCGGGGAGGCGCAGACATAGGTGACGTCCCGCGGGGCCAGGTGCTCGGCGACCCGCTCGGCCATCCGCCGGCCCAGCTCGGACAGGTGGTAGCCGGGCAGCCGCCCGTACAGAATCCCGTCCGGGTTCTCGACCTCGCCGTGCCGCATGAGGTGGACGACGGTGACGTCCTTGCTGCTGTCGCTCATTCTGCCGTGGCCTCCGCAGCCGCCCGGGCCGCCGCCGGAAGGGCGTCGGCGATCTTCTGAATGGCCCGCTCGTCATGGGCCGTGGACACGAACCAGGACTCGAAGGACGACGGCGGCAGATAGACGCCGTTCGCCAGCATCGAATGGAAGAACGCGGTGAAACGGTACGACTGCTGTCGCTTGGCGTCCTCGTAGTCGCGCACCTGCCGGTCCGTGAAGAACACGGAGAACATGTTGGAGGCGGTCTGCACCCGGTGCGCGACGCCCTCCTTCGACAGCGCCTCGCTGACGAGCGTCCGGATCTGCTCGGAGACGGCGTCGACCTTGTCGTAGGCCGCGTCGTCGAGCAGCCGCAGCTGGGCGAGACCGGCGGCGGTGGCGACGGGGTTACCGGAGAGGGTGCCGGCCTGGTACACGGGCCCGGCGGGGGCGAGGTGCGCCATCACATCGGCGCGCCCGCCGAACGCGGCGGCCGGGAACCCGCCGCCCATGACCTTCCCGAAGGTCATCAGGTCGGGCGCGACGCCCTCCACGCCGTACCACCCGGCGCGGCTGGTGCGGAAGCCGGTCATCACCTCGTCGGAGATGAACAGGGCGCCGTTGCGCCGGCAGGAGTCCTTGAGGGCCTGGTTGAAGCCGGGGTCCGGCGGCACGACACCCATGTTGCCCGGCGACGCCTCGGTGATCACACAGGCGATCTCTCCGGGGTGCCGGTGGAAGGCCTCCTGCACGGCCTCCAGGTCGTTGTACGGCAGCACGATCGTGTCGCCGGCCTGGGCGCCGGTGACGCCGGGCGTGTCGGGCAGCGCGAACGTGGCCACACCGGACCCGGCCGCGGCGAGCAGCGAGTCGACGTGCCCGTGGTAGCACCCCGCGAACTTGATCACCTTGGACCGCCGGGTGAACCCGCGGGCGAGCCGGATGGCGGACATGGTCGCCTCGGTCCCGCTGCTGACGAGCCGCACCTGCTCGACGGGCTCGACCCGGGCGACGATCTCCTCGGCGAGCGCGACCTCGCCCTCGCCGGGCGTGCCGAAGGACGTACCGCGGGCCACGGCCTCCTGGACGGCGGCGATGACCTCGGGGTGCGCGTGCCCGAGGATCATGGGTCCCCAGGAGCACACGAGGTCGACGTACTCGCGCCCGTCGGCGTCGGTCAGGTAGGCCCCCTTGCCCGACACCATGAACCGGGGCGTGCCGCCGACGGCGCGGAAGGCCCGCACCGGGGAGTTCACTCCGCCCGGCGTGACGACGGAGGCACGGTCGAAGAGCGCCTGTGAGACGGGCGCGTCGTAGGGATAGGGCGTTTCGCTCATGGCACTCATGACGTGCGACTACTCCGGCTTCTCGGACTCCGGTTGCGGGGTGACCTCCTCAGGGTAGGCCGAAGGGCGCGCCGAGCCCCGGCCGGACCGTGCCGATCGGACGCGATGGGCCCGGGATCAGACGCGGCGGGTCCAAGATCAGACGCGACGGATCCCAAGATCAGGCGCGGCGGGTCCCAAGATCACAGCGGTGCCATCCCTCATCTGCGAGACTGAGACCTGATACACAAAGCCCATACGCACGTACTCATCAGGGGCCGGATGATCAGGGCCGGGAATCCCCCCGCGTGGACTGTTGTTCCACCGCACGTTTCGGCGGGCGGCCGTGGGGGAGGTCACTGACACGATGATCGGGTTGCGCGGCGGGGGCCACGCGTCCTAGAAAAGCAGTCGGGTGGAGATATGCATCGCGGTGGCGGACTGGGCGAGGGGACTGATGACCTGGGTCCTCGACGTGCCCGGCGGGGAAGGCACCGGCGCGACGCGGAGGAAACGACCGAGACACGTCAGACACAGGGTGTACCGAGTGAGCCCGAGCGGTACGACCGGCAGATCGACCGGGAACTCGACCGCCGGCTCGACCAGCGGGCCGACCGCCTCCGGGCGGGGAGCAGGAATGGTGGTCGGGTGGGGGTGACGTACAAATACTTCGGCGCGCCGGACGGCGCGACCGCGGCCCGCGTCCCCATCTCGATGCGTCCCGAGGAACTCGGCGGCGACGAGCTGGGCATGAACGGCATGTTCACCAAGATCAAGCCGGAGACGATGGCCGCGATGGTGCTGACCGGCATCGAGGGCGTCCCCCTGCACAAGGTGCCACCCCTGGAACTGGTCGTCCTGCACCCCGACTACGCGGTCGTCAAACTCCCCATGACGGTCGTGGACCCCCTCCGCGGAATCGGCGAGGAAGCGGTCGGCGCGGCGGCCTTCATCTGGTCGACGGTTCCCGACCGGGGCGGTCCGCGGGATGCGTTCAATGTGTACCAGTTGCTTCATGAGTGGCAGGACTTCAGCCACCGGTTGCATGAGGCGGGGCATCAGCCGTACTGCCTGGTGTGGCCCTGAGTTCGTCGCGTCACCTCTGGTGCGGGCTGATCAGGAGTAGGGCGACGTCGTCGTTGCGGGGTGTGGTGTGGTGGGCGGCGGCGATGAGGGTGTCGGCGAGGGCGTCCATGGGCTGGTTGCCGGCGTGGGCGAGCTGGTCGGCGAGGGCGGTGATCGCGTCCTCGATGTCGGTGCCGGGCGCTTCGACGAGTCCGTCGGTGTACAGGGCGAGCACGGCACCGGGAGGCAGCGGGACGGTCGTCGCCGGGTAGTCGGCGGCGGGGTCGATGCCGAGCAGGAGCCCGGGAGGCGGGTGGAGGATCTCGGCGTGGCCGTCCGGATGGCGCAGGATCGGCGGGGGATGTCCCGCGGTGGCCAGGCGGACGCGGTGGTGGGCGAGGTCGAGGTCGGCGTAGAGGCAGCTGGTGAACAGGCCCGCGTCGAGGTCGGTGAGCAGACGGTTGGTGCGGGCGAGGACCTCGCCGGGCGGTGCGCCGGCGGTGGCGTGCACGGCGGTGCGGACCTGTCCCATGAGGGTGGCGGCCTGGACGTTGTGGCCCTGGACGTCTCCGATGGCCGCGGCGGCGGCTGTCTCGCCGAGGCGGATGAGGTCGTAGAAGTCCCCGCCGACGTCCATGCCGTAGCTGGCGGGAAGGTAGCGGGCGGCCACGTCCAGACCGGGAATACGGGGCAGCGTGCGCGGCAGCAGGCCGGCCTGGAGGTCGTGGGCGAGCTGCTGCGTGGCGTCGTAGAGACGGGCGCGGTCCAGCGCCTGGGCGATCAGCCCGGCGGTCGAGATGAGAACGGAGCGCTCCTCGGCGGGAAAGGTGCGCGGCCGGTCGTAGGCGAGGACCAGTGAGCCGACGGGGCGTCCGGAAGTGATCAGCGGCAGGAACGCCCAGGCTGCCATGTCGTCCTGGCGGACGGCGGGAGGATAGGCCCGTTTGAGGTCGCCGAAGGTGCCGAAGAAGCTCGGGATCCCTGTCGTCAGGACGTGCACCGCCGGAGTGTCGGAGGTGAGCGGAGCCGTGTCGAAGCGGTCCATGAGCTGGGCGGAGTAGCCGTGGTAGCCGATGATCCGCAGTCTGCCCTCCTCGGCGGCCATCAGCACCAGGGCCTGGGCGTCGAAGGCGGACAGGATCTGGTCGGCGACGCGTTCGACGACATCCTGGGCGCCGACCGCTTCGGTGAGCGTGGCGGCCAGGTGCATCAGGTGGTAGAGGGCCGTGGCCCGGCCGGGATCCGCCGCGGGCGCGGGGTGCAGCAGATGCGGAGGGAGCACGGCATCAGCGGAGGACGTGGGCACGATGCGCACGCTGATGCCGGACGCGTCCGGGTACAGGTGGAACGACAGCCACTGTTCGGGGGGCCGCCGGGCGGTGAAGGACGTCGGCCGGCGGCTCAGCACCGCGGCCCGGTAGCGGTCTTCGGCGGCCGGGTTGTCCAGCCACGCGAGCGCCTCCCAGAGCCGGGCGCCCAGCAGGTCGGGAATGCCTGCGCCGAGCAGCTCCGCCGCGGCGGTGGTGAGGAAGGTGATCCGGCCGTCCGGGTCGAGCGCGCAGCAGCCGCTGGGCAGGCGCTCGGCGAAGTCGGCCGCGGCCTGCGCTTCGGCCGGTCCGGCGGCGCGGTTCCGCGGCGGAGACAGGATCCGCGGCTCGGGCCCGGCCAGTGCGCGGCCGCTGTCGGCGGCGTGCCGCAGGATCAGGCCCAGGTGGTGGCAGGCGTCGGCGATCGCCTCACGCTCCTGTGCGCTCAGCGTGGGAGGGTGCGCGCTGGACCAGTGCAGCACCAGCCCGCCCCACGTCCGTGGGCCGGTACCGACCGGCGCGGCGACCAGCGCGAACGGATGCGGCAGGACGAGTGCCAGCTGCGGATAGCGGCGCGCCAGCTCCTCCTGGCAGCCGATCCACACCAGACCTCCCTGCCGCACCGCGTCGCTCACCGGGCTCACGGCGGGCAACGGAACGCGTGCCCAGGGCGAGGCGATCCGTCGGGAGATTCCGCTCAGCACCGCGAGCTGGAGTACCTGCTCGTCCGGGGACAGGACGTAGACCGCGCCGGCGTAGGCACCGGTCTTCCGGACGCAGTGCTCCAGGACCGCGTCCACGGCGTCCGGTCCGAAGCCGGGAGTACGAGCGTCAGTGGCCGTGTCGGACACGTTTCACCCTCCCGTGCAGGAACACCGGCGGCGACGAGCGGGCGGCTCCGGCAGCGCGACACTGCACCGGCCGTACCAGGGCACTCATATACGGACCATACGTCCAGCGGGCGGTGACGGCAGTGCGCTGTCCCGACCGGGTCGGGCGTCCCGTCGAACCGAGCGGCGGATACCCAGGTCGGCGTCAGCGCACCGTGCCGACCACGGGGGCCAGCAGCTCCAGCGCTTCCTCCCAGCGGAAGCGGTCCGCCGCGCCGCCGGCCATCGGCTGGTGTGGTTCGGACGAGCCGATCAGGACGCCCATCCCCCGCAGCCGGTCCAGGCTCTGCCGATAGGCGGGGTGGGCGGCCTGGGCGGAGTTCAGGTAGGGCAGGGCCACGGTCGGGATGCCCATGCCGTACGCCTCGCACAGGATGCCGAGAGCCAGGGTGTCGGAGATTCCGGCGGCCCACTTGTTGATCGTGTTGAAGGTGGCCGGGGCGACGGCGATCGCGTCCGGGGGCGGCAGCGGGCGCGGGTCTCCCGGTGAGCGCCAGGCGGAGCGGATCGGGTAGCCGGTCCGGGCCTCGACCGCCTTGGCGTCGATGAAGCCGAGGCCCTGGGGTGTGGCGATGACACCGACGTCCCAGTTCGCCTCCTGGGCGGCGGTGATCAGCTTGCCGACGTCATGGGCGACGCCGCTCGCGCAGACGACGACGTACAGGAAGGGCTTCTTTTCCGGGGCGGTCGACTCGGTCACGCGGGCACTCCCAGGTGGCGGCTGAAGCGGCGAAGTTCCGGCAGGCTACGTCGGCGGTGCCAGGAAAGGGAGCCGCGGGGGACTGAGCCTGGGACCGGCTGGGGTTCATGTGCCAGGAGCTGGGCTGAGGCGCGGCCACCGACCCCTCGCGTGCCGGCGGCTCTCGCCGGTTCAGGCCTCGGTGACGTGGGCGACCGTGATGTGGTGGTCCTGACCCGGGGCTTCCAGCTCGTCCACGGCCGCTACGGCCAGGTCCTCGGCGCTGATCCAGGAGCGGCCGTCGGGCGTGGTCAGGAGGGTGGTCGTACCGCGGCGGTAGCGGGCGGTGCGGGGGCCGGGTTCCAGGAGGGCCGGGGGGCTCAGGTAGACCCAGTCCGTGTGGGGGTGGGTCCGGCAGGTGCGCAGTTGGGCCACTCCCGCCGCCGCGACCGGCTGCAACGGCGCTGGGACGTAGACGGGGTTGTCGGCCACCAGGACGTCGGGGGCGCCGGGGCTGCGCAGGGCACCGGCGCCGCCGATCACCAGGACGCGGATGCCCAGCTGTGCGGCCGCGTCCAGGACCGTCCGGGTCGCGCCGAGCAGGAAGTCCTCGTCCACCGGATGGGTGCGTACGGCCAGTACGACGGCGTCCGCGCCCGAGTCCGCCAGCGCCCTGTGGACGGCGTCCGGGTCGTTCACGTCGACCGGGACCGGCGTCACATGCGGGTGTTCGCTCGTCGGCTTGCGGGACAGGGCCAGGACCCGGTGTCCGCGTGCGGCGGCCTCGGTGATCACCCGGCTGCCGACCATCCCGGTGGCGCCGAGGACAGCGATCGTCAGGCGTGGTCTCATCGGTTCCGATTCCCTTGTCTTCTCGGTCATCTGCTCTGTCTTCTTCTGCGTCTTCTTCTCTGTCTTCTTCGGTGGGTTCAGCTGGGCGACGAGCATCGCCGTGAGGGCCAGGGCGAAGCCGAACGTCTGGAGCAGGTTCAGGGACTCGCCACGGGCCGTGCCGATGACCGTGGCGACCAGCGGCGAGAGGAGGACGAGCGGGGCGGAGGCGCCGACCGGGAGGCGGGCTATGCCACGGAACCAGAGCGTGTACGCGATCAGGCCGCCCATGCTGCCGAGCCACAGGTAACCGACGGCCGCCCCGGCGTCGATCCGCGGCGGCAGCCCCTCGACCGTCGAAGTCAGCGGCAGCAGGAGCAGGCCTCCCGCCGTGAGTTGCCAGGCGGCCAGGGTGAGCGGGCCCGCGCCCGGGGGACGGCCCCAGCGCTTGGTGAGGACGACGCCGACGGCCATCGCGGCCGTACCGCCGAGGCCGGCGAGTACGCCGACGGCGTCCAGGCGGGCCCTCGGACCCAGGACGACGAGTCCGACGCCGACCACGCCGAGCACGCCCCAGGTCCAGCGCCGGACGGTCGGCCGGTCCTGGAGCACCGGGATCGCCAGGGCGGCGACCAGCAGCGGCTGGGTGGCGCTGAGGGTGGCGGCGACCCCGCCGGGAAGTCGTTCGGCCGCCAGGAACAGCAGCGGGAACAGGGCGCCGATGTTGAGCGCGCCGAGGACTCCGGCCTTCCACCACCAGTCGCCGCGCGGGAGGACGCGGGTGAGCGCCAGGCCGAGCAGCCCGGCGGGCAGGGCGCGCATGAGGCCGGCGAACAGGGGGTGGCCGGGTGGGAGGAGTCCGGTGGTGACGACGTAGGTCGTGCCCCAGGCGGCGGGGGCGAGGGCGGTCAGGAGAACGGTTGCCGCTCTGTCGGCGTAAGCAGGCATGCAAGAAGTCTCGGCAGCGCCGTCGATGCGTCCAACACATGCTTGTCATCGCAGCCATGCACGAGAACGATGGATGCGTGGACCTCCAGCAGATGCGGTACGTCGTCGCCGTCGCCGAGACCCGTAACTTCACCCGGGCCGCCGAGCGCTGTTTCGTGGTGCAGTCCTCGCTCAGTCACCGGATCGCGGGCCTGGAGCGGGAGTTGGGGGTACGGCTGTTCGCGCGGTCCAGCCGACGGGTCGAACTCACCGGTGCCGGGGAGGCGTTCGTGGCCCGGGCCCGGGAGGCTCTGGCCGCCGCCGACCTCGCCGTGGCCGACGCGGCCGCCGCGACCGGGGTGGTACGGGGGCGACTCACCGTCGGCGTGATCGTGACCGCCGCCGCCGTGGACGTACCGGAGCTGTTGCAGCGGTACCGGGCGCGGCACCCGGAGGTCCGGGTGATGCTCCGCTCCGGACGCAGTGACGATCTGGCGGCGGCGATCCGGAACGGGGACGTGGACATCGCCTTCCTGGGGCTGCCGGAGGGTGAGCGGCCCTCCGGGGTGGAGAGCGTGGTGCTCGATCACGACGAGCATGTGCTGGTGGTGGCGGCCGGGCACCGGCTGGCCGGGGCGGACCGGGTCACGCTGGGGGAGATCGCCGAGGAGACGTTCGTGGACTTCGTGACCGGGACGCCCGCCCGGGCCCAGTCGGATCAGGCGTTCGCGGCGGCCGGCCTGGTCCGCGATGTGGCGTACGAGGCCGGGGTCGTCGAGCTGATCACCCGGCTGATCGCGCGCGGGCTCGGGATCGCGTTGCTGCCCTCGGCGTTCATCCGCCCGCTGGCCGCCGACGACCCCGGGCTGGCGCTGGTCCCGGTGGTCGACGGGCCGCGCCGCACCGAGTACCTGGCCTGGAGCCGCTTCAACCCGAGCCCGGCCACCCGCGCGATGCTGGACGTTCTCGGGGTGAGGGCGGGGGCGTAGGCCGTCGTCGGCCGGCCAGGGGCGGTCAGCGTGCGTCCAGGGCGGGCAGGGTCGGCTCGGTGGGGGCCGTCGTACCGGCCAGCAGGCGCAGGGCCGCGTCGGACGGGGTGCCGGGTTCGGCCGTGTAGGCGATGAGGCGTTGGCCCGCGGGGCCCGGGAGGCACAGGTTCTCGAAGCTCAGCTCCAGCGTGCCGACCGCCGGGTGGCGCAGGGACTTGCCGCCCGAGGTGCAGGTGCGGACCGGGTGCCGGGCCCAGAGGGCGGTGAACTCGTCGCTCTGGATGGACAGATGGCCGATCAGCTCGGCCAGTGCGCGGTCGTCCGGGTGCCGGCCGGCGACCAGGCGCAGGGAGGCCACCGCCAGGTGCGCCTCCTCCTTCCAGTCGGCGTACAGGGCCCGGTAGCGCTCGTCCAGGAACAGCATCCGGACCAGGTTGGGGCGGGCGGTGGGGGTGTCCGGCGCGTCCCGGGGAAGGTGCGGGGCGAGCAGGGCGTGGCCGAGCCGGTTCCAGGCCAGGACGTCGTTGCGCCGGTCCAGGATGAGTGCCGGTACGTCGGTCATGGCGGCGAGCAGCTGGCGGGCCGACGGGGTCGCGTGTTCGGCGCGGGGTGCGGCCGGGCGGCGCCGGGCCGCGGGCCGGGCCAGGTCCCTGAGGTGGGCGGTCTCGTCCTCGGTGAGGCGCAGGGTGCGGGCGATGGCGTCCAGCACGGAGTCGGAGACGCCGGCCGCGCGGCCCTGTTCGAGGCGGGTGTAGTGGGTGATGCTGACGCCCGCGAGCAGGGCCAGCTCCTCGCGGCGCAGCCCGGCGACCCGGCGGCGGGCCGGCGCGGTCGTGATCCCGACGTCCTCCGGCCGCACGGCGGCGCGGCGGGACTTGAGGAAGTCTCCCAGCTCGGACGACGCGTCCATGTAGGCCTCCGGGGGTGGGGCGGGTGCCCGCGCGGGTGGGGGCGTGCGCCCCCTGGGTGTGCGGCGGTCGTCGTCCATCCTGCCCGGCGGGCGGCGCGAACGGGATGCCTGAGGGTGGTCACGCGATGACCACCCTCGCGACGGCCGGTCGCACGGGGGTGCTGGTTGGGAGGGGCGGCAGGGACGAGCCTCTTGCCCGACAACTCCGCCGTGCGTCGGCGACTTCGCCATGCGTCGGCGACTCCGCCGTGCGTCGGCGACTCCGCCAACAGAGGGGACCGTTCCGTCATGTCCGTCACCGCCACCCGTCAACCCCCCGGTGCCTCCGCCGTCCTCACCCCCCGGCTCCGCCTGGTGCTGGTGCTGCTGCTGGCGGCTCAGTTCATGCTGGCCGTGGACTTCTCCATCCTGAACGTGGCCCTGCCGGTGATCGGCGCCGGCCTCGGCTTCTCGCTCGCCCGTCTCCAGTGGATCGGCACGGCGTTCGCTCTCTGCGCGGCCGGGTTCACCCTGCTGTTCGGGCGGGTCGCCGACCTCTTCGGCCGCCGTCGGCTGTTCCTCACCGGCCTCGTCGTCCTCGGCGCGGCCTCGCTGGCGGGCGGGCTGGCGCGGAGCCCCGACGTGCTCGTCGTGGCCCGGGTGTTCCAGGGACTGGCCACCGCCGCGGTGACCCCGGCCGGTCTGTCGCTGCTGACGACGTCCTTCCCGGAGGGGCCGCTGCGGGAGAAGGCGCTCGGGCTCAACGGGGCGCTGATGTCGGCCGGTTTCACCACGGGCGCGATCCTCGGCGGCCTGCTCACCGACCTGCTGTCCTGGCGCTGGGCGTTCTTCATCAACGTACCGGTGGCCCTCGCCGTGCTCCTCGTCGCGCCCGCCGTCATCGCCGAGTCCCGGCCCGAGGAGCGTCCGAAGCTGGACGTGCCGGGTGCCGTCACGGTGACGCTCGGGCTGCTGGTGGTCGTCCTCGGTCTGACACAGGCCGGTGAGCACGGCTGGGGCGCGCCGGCCGCGCTGCTGCCGCTGGCGGCCGGGGCGGTGCTGCTGCTCGTGTTCGGGGCGGTGGAACGCCGGGTGTCCGCGCCGCTGGTGCCGCCGCACGTGCTGGGCAGGCGGTCGGTGGCGTGGGGGAACGTCGCCGGTCTGGTCGCGTTCCTGACCGAGACGTCCCTGGTGTTCCTGCTGACCCTGTACCTCCAGGAGGTGCTCGGCTTCTCGCCGTTGGCCGCCGGGCTGTCGTTCGGTGTGCTGGGCGCGGGGACCGTCGTCGGCGGCGCCCTCGCCCCGCGTCTGATCGGCCGGCTCGGCGCCACCCGGGTGCTGCTGGCCGGCGGCCTCGGCCAGGCCCTCTGCACGGCGGCCCTGCTCGGGCTCGGCACCGGCCGTTCCTCGCTGTGGCTGCTGCTGGCCGCGACCTTCGCGGGCGGTGTGGGCAACATGCTGGTCATCGTCGGCTTCATGGTGACCGCCACCTCGGGTCTCGCCGACCGGGAGCAGGGGCTGGCCACCGGGCTCGCGACGATGACCCAGCAGATCGGGATCACCATGGGTACGCCGGTGATGAGTGCCGTCGCCACCGCCGCCATGAGCGGTACGGGCGCCGTGGCCGTCCTCGGCGGCCTCAAGACGGCGATCGCGCTGAACGCGGCCCTGGCGCTCCTCGGCACCGTCACGAGCGCGCTGTTCCTGCGGGAAAGGGCGCGGTGACGGTCGGTCCCTGGCCCGGCCGCTCAGTTTCCAGCGGTCAGTCCCAGTGCCGGCCGCTCGGTCCCGGGCCCGGCCGCTCAGTCCCAGTGCCGGCCGCTCAGTCCAGTTGCAGGCGGTCCGCCAGCCCCGCCTCCTCGAACGCCCGCACCACGTCATCCCGGGTCTCGGTGAAGTGGGCCCAGCTGTCGCAGTGCGCCGGGACCACCCGGCGCGCTTCGAGGAGCCGGGCGGCGGTCGCCGTACCGGCGCCGTCGAGGACGAGGAGGGCGTTGTCGAGGACGGGCAGACGGGGTGCGCCGGCGAAGAGGACTGCGGTGTCGACGGGCGCGTACCGGGCGGCGATCTCCTTGACCAGGTCCAGGGAGGCGTTGTCGCCGCTGACGTAGACGCTGGGCAGGTCGGTGGCGGTCAGCAGGAAGCCGGTGACCTCGCCGACGATCGGCTCGGAGCCCTCGGGGCCGTGCAGGGCGGGCGCGGCGGTGACGGTGACCGTGCCGCCGTCGGGGCGGGGCAGGTCCACGGACTGCCAGGGGGTGAGCGGCTCGGTACGGCCGCCGAGCCGGCCGGCCGCCGCGGGGGTGGTGAAGGTGCGGGGTACGTCGGCGAGGAGGGCGCGGCCGGAGTGGTCGAGGTTGTCGGCGTGCTGGTCGTGGGAGAGCAGGACGACGTCGACCGGGCCGAGTCCGGCGAGCGGGACGCGGGGCGGGGCGGTCTTGGTGAGGACCCGGCCGCTGGGCGCCGGGTAGTCGCCGGGGTCGTCGAAGGTCGGGTCGGTGAGGAAGCGGAGGCCGCCGTACTCGATGAGGACGGTGGGACCGCCGAGGACCTGGACGGGGATCTGCATACCGCTCACCTCATGGACAGATTCGGTTTCATCCGTGAGGGACGCTAGCCCTTTCTCATGGATGGGCGCAAGGCCTACCATGAGAGGCGTGAACCTGCCCCCCGCTCCCGGCGCCGAGCAGCACCTCGCCCTCGACCTCGCCAACACGGCGGTCACCCTGCCCGGCGGCCGGTCGACGGACCTCCTCGGCACGCCCGCCGCCGCCGAGCACTGGCTGGTGGACCGTGGTCTCGCCCCGGCCGGCGCCGATCTGCGCGAGACGTGCGCGAGCCGGCTGCGCGTCCTGCGCGAGCAGGTCCGGACGCTGTTCGCCGCGCGGATCACCGGCGGCCCCGTCCCCACCGACGCGGTCGCCGCCCTCAACGACGCGCTCACCCGCGCCCCGGCCGCCCCGCTGCTGCACTGGCCCCCGGACCGTGGCCCGTACCGGGCCGCCGCCCACCCCACCACCCAGATCGTGGAGCACGCCCTGGCCGCCCTCGCCACCGACGCCGCCGACCTGCTGGCCGGGCCGGACGCGGAGCGCCTCACGGCCTGCGGCTCCCCGCCCTGCAACCGCTACCTGCTCCGCCACGGCCGCCGCCACTGGTGCTCCACCCGCTGCGGCGACCGCGCCCGCGCGGCCCGCGCCTACGCCCGCCGCACAGCGAAGTAGCCACCGGACAACGCCGCCTCCCCCGCCGGACAACCCTCTCCCGCGCCGCTCGGCCGACCGTACGAAGGAGTGGCCACTGCCGGCCGGCCAGCCGGCCAGCGGGCGTCAGCAGTACGGCGGCTGATGGGTGAGCGACGCCGCCACCCGCATCCACACCCCGAACTGCCGGTACAACGCTGGCAGTTCACCGGTCGCCCGGACCGTCCGGGAGTCCTCGGCCGTCACGCCGGGGATGCCCAGCAGGGTGGCGGCGACCGAGGCGGACTGCCAGCGGACGGTCAGGGTGGCCTCGGCGGCGGAGGGTGCGGGGCGGCGCGGGGCCGGGGTCAGCGCCCGGGCGACCGCCTCCTCGACGGCCCCCCGCGCCTCGGCCTCCGGCCGCAGCTCGGCCGCGAACCGGTCGTGGGCGTACTTCACCGGGACGGTGACGACCGAGGCGTCCCACTCCGTCATCTCCGCGCACGCCGCGTCGTCACCCGTGAGGGCCACCATCGGCACCCCGAGGGCCGCGGCCGTGGCATGGGCCAGGCCGATCTCGCCGACCGGGCGGCCGTCCAGCCACATGTCCTCGATCTCATGACCCATGAAGCTGTGGCTGAGCACGCCCAGCGCACCGGCCCGGGAGTGGTAGCCGACGCACAGCGCGGCGTCGTACTCCCCGGTGAGCCCCTCCAGCATGCCGAGCTGCTTGGGCCTGCCGCGCACCAGGCGGGCCGCCGGGTGCAGCGCCTCGGGGAGCAGGTTGCGCATCGGCCCGTGGGCGTCGTTGACCAGGATGTCGGACGCGCCGGCCGTCAGCGCGCCCCGTACGGCGGCGTTCACGTCCTCGGCCATCATGGCGCGGCCCCGCTCGTAGTCCCGGCCGCCCGGCTGGACGTCGTCGGCGTCGACGAGCCCGGTGATGCCTTCCATGTCCACGCTGATGTAGATCCGCACGGCGTCGACCCTAATCGACCCTACGTATTGTAGGTTCCCAATCGCCAACAGCCACCGGGCTGTTCACACGTCTGTTCAACGGGGGACCCATGCAGGACACCACGGAAGCGGAGCCCGGCGCGGAGGTCTGTGCGCGCAGCCTCGTGCCGACGCTGATCATGCTGGTCGTGAGCCTGGCCATCGCCGCCGTCGGCGTGTACGAGCTGTGCGGCTTCGGCCTGCACAGCCTGGACCGGCGCCCGCACCTGTTCAGTGACGGCCTCGCGACCGGCGGGGTGATCGTCGCCGCGGTGGCCGCCGGGGCGGCGGTGGGCAACCTGGCCTGGCTGCTGACGGCGGCCCGGCGCGGAAGCGGAGACTGAGGACAGCCGGGGGATGAGAGGCTGTGCGCCGGCTGTGCGGATCGGCACCCCTCCGTTACCCTACAAGCTGTAGGGTCTGCGATGCCCCGTCCCCGTCCCCAAGGGTGACCAGTCGCCATGCCCGTACGACAGACGACGTCCGAACAGCGGACGACCAGCGCACAAAAAACGACCCCGGCACAACAGCCGCCCCGGATCGCCCCGCAGGTCCCCGCTCCCCGCACCCCCCACCGCACCCTCCGCGTCCTCCCGCCCCGCGTCCTCTCCCCCCGCCTCCGCCGCATCGGCGGCGACGACCGGCTGCGCGCCCGCGCCGCCACGGCCACCGTCCGGTACCTGCGCCTGCTGGCCGTCCTCAACCTCGCGGCGGTCGTGTCCCTCCCCTTCCGCGAAGAGGTACACGAGCACAACGCGGGCGAGTACTTCACCCCGTACCTGGCCACCGCCGGCCTGGTGTCGGCGGCCCTCGCCCTGTTCCTCGCGGTGGTGATGCGCCGCCGCAAACGAGCCGCCTGGCTCTTCAACCTCCTCCTCGCCGGCCCCCTCTTCGGCCTCTACGCCGCCGCCCTCACCCGCGCCCCCTACCGCGAGCACGCCTTCAACTGGGTCTCCACCGCCCTCACCGGACTGTTCGTCGCCGCCCTGCTGCTCGGCCGCCGCGAGTTCGACGCCATCGGCGACCGCTCCAACCCGCGCCTGGCCCTCGCCACCGGCGTCGGCGGCACCCTCGTCGGCGGCGGCCTCGGCACGCTCCTGGTCCACGCGACGAACAAGGTCACCGGCGCGGGTCTCAAGGACGAGATCGCCTACACCCTGCTGCGCGGCATCAGCGTCGGCCCGCTCGCCGACCGCGTCACCGCCGTACAGGCCCCCCGCTGGGTGGACGTGATCGTCAACATCCTGATGGCCGTGGCGTTCCTCGCGGTCCTCTACGCCTGCTTCCGCGCCCCCCGCGGCGCCTGCCTGCTCGCGGAGGAGGACGAACGCAGACTGCGCGACCTGCTGGAACACCACGGCGAGCGCGACTCCCTCGGCTACTTCGCCCTGCGCCGCGACAAGGCCGTCATCTTCTCCCCCAGCGGCAAGGCGGCCATCGCCTACCGCGTCGTCGGCGGGGTCAGCCTCGCCTCCGGCGACCCGCTCGGCGACCCCGAGGCCTGGCCCGGCGCCATCGACGCCTGGCTCGCCGAGGCCCGCCGCCACGCCTGGACCCCCGCCGTGATGGGCGCGAGCGAGGAAGCGGGCACGATCTACGCCCGGCACGGCCTGGACGCGCTGGAACTCGGCGACGAGGCGATCGTGGACCTCGCCGACTTCACCCTCGAAGGCCGGGCCATGCGCGTGGTCCGCCAGGCCCACAACCGGGTCCGCCGGGCCGGTTACACGGTCCGCGTCCGCCGCCACGAGGACATCCCCGCCGAGGAGATGACCGTCCTCGTGGACCGCGCCGACCACTGGCGGGACGGCGCCACCGAACGCGGCTTCTCCATGGCCCTCGGCCGCCTCGGCGACCCCGCCGACGGCCGCTGCGTGATGCTGGAGTGCCGGGACGCCGACGGGGAACCGCGCGCCCTGCTCAGCTTCGTGCCCTGGGGGGAGCGCGGCCTCTCCCTGGACCTGATGCGCCGCGACCGTGCGTGCGAGAACGGCCTGATGGAGTACATGGTCGTCGAACTCCTCCTCCAGGCGAAGGAGTTGGGGATCGACCGGGTCTCCCTCAACTTCGCGATGTTCCGCTCGGTGTTCGAACGCGGCGCCCGCCTCGGCGCGGGTCCCGTCCTTCGCCTGTGGCGCTCGACCCTCACCTTCTTCTCCCGCTGGTGGCAGATCGAGTCCCTCTACCGGGCCAACGCCAAGTACCGGCCGGTGTGGGAACCCCGCTTCCTGCTCTTCGCCAAGAGCAGCGACATCCCGAGGATCGGCCTGGCGAGCGCCCGCGCGGAGGGCTTCCTCACCCTGCCGGGCCGCTCATAGCCTCCCGCACGTACAGCGACCAGTCCTTGCCCTTCCCGCCCTCGCGGTACGACGAGACCTCCCAGCCGTCGCCCTTCAGCCGCTGGTGCAGTCGGCGCAGGCCGGGGACGGCCTGGCTCGCGGGCACGTGGTCCAGCGCCCATGCGCGGAACATCCGGTAGGCACCGTCGACGGTCTTGTCCTCCAGCCCCAGCAGCCCTCCGCCGTGGCAGTAGGCGGCGCTCAGCGTGTTCTCCGTACCCGTACTCAACCACCGGCGCCGCCCCGCGCCACCCGGTCAGGTACCGGTGCCGCCGCCCGGCACGATTCCGCCTCCTACCGTGAAGCCGATGACCGCGCCTCCGCCCTCCCGGCGGAAGGCGAACGGTGCTCCGCCATGGGACATGGCCACCTCGCGGACGATGGACAGGCCGAGGCCCGAGCCGGGCAGGGAGCGGGCGTCGGCGGCGCGGTAGAAGCGGTCGAAGATGCGGACGAGGTCACCCTCGGCGATCCCCGGCCCCCGGTCCCGCACCTCCACCCGGACCGTGCCCGGCCGCGCCGGCCCGGTGATGCCGACCTCGATCGGCGCCTTGCCGCCCCGGTCGAACTTGGCCGCGTTCTCGACCAGGTTGGAGATGGCCCGCTGGAGCATCGCGGGCCGCCCGTCGGTCGTCGTGTCACCGCTCGCGCGCAGCACGATCTCCCGCCCGGTACGACGCCGGGCCAGCCCCACGACGTCCTCGGCCAGGTCGGCGAGGTCCACCCGCTGGGGCGGCTCGCCGTCGGACTGCCCGGCGGCCAGGTCGACCAGCTCGTTGACCAGGTCGGTCAGTTCCCGGGCCTCCTGGGAGAGGTCGGCGACCAGCTCCTCCCGGCTGGCGGGCGGGAGTTCGTCGATCCGCCGCAGCAGCGAGATGTTCGTACGCAGGGAGGTCAGCGGCGTACGCAGTTCATGCCCGGCGTCCTGCACCAGCCTGCGCTGGTCCTCCTCCGACTGCGCGAGCCGCCCCAGCATCCGGTCGAAGGCGCGGCCGAGGCGCCCCACCTCGTCCAGCCCGGCCACCGGCACCTGGATGCCCAGCTGCCGGGTGCGGGCGACGTCCTCCGCGGCGGACGTCAGGATCACCAGGCGCCGGGTGATCCGCCGGGCCAGCCACCAGCCGAACAGCCCGGCCGCCACCACGACCGCCGCCATCAGGATCAGCGTCCGCTGCTGGAGCGCCCGCAGCAGATCCTCGGTGTCGCTGAACTCCTGCGCGACCTGGACGGCCCCCCGCCCCTTCCCGAGCGAGACGGTGGCGATGCGGAACAGGTCCTCGTCCACCCGGACGTCCTTGTGCTCGACCACCTTCCCGGCCGTCCGCGCGACGGCCATGGCCCGGTCCCGGGAGGTGACCGGCAGCACCGGGCTGCCGTGGTCCATGATCTGCCCCTGCGCGCCGAGCACCTGGACGTCGGTGCGGGCGGGGCGGACCAGATCGTGCCCCGGCCGGGAGGAGGAGAAGTCCTCCGGACCCATCGTGTGCTGCCGCACCTCGTCCTGGACGTCCTGCACGACCTGCGTGAACACCGACTGCTGGTCCACACGGACGAGCCGCGCGGCGGAGTTGTACGACAGGATGCCGACGAGGATCGTGACGGCGGCGGTGACGGCCGCGAAGGAGACCGCGAAGGTGGTGCGCAGGGAGACCAGCTTCGGCCGGGGCCGGTCCGGCAGCCACCGGCGGCCCACCTAGTCCTCCCGGAGCACGTAACCCACGCCCCGCACGGTGTGGATCAGCTGCGGGGCACCGGGCTCGTCCAGCTTGCGGCGCAGATAGCCGACGTAGACGGCGAGGTTCTTGGAGCCGGGGCCGAAGTCGTAACCCCAGATGCGGTCGTAGATCGTGGAGTGGTCGAGCACGATGCCGGCGTTGCGCACCAGCAGTTCCAGCAGCTCGAACTCGGTACGGGTCAGTTCCAGCTCGCGCCGGCCGCGCCAGGCCCGGCGGGCCTGGAGATCCATGCGGAGACCGGCGGCCTCCACCTGCCGGTCGGAGGAGACCTGTGCCTCGGGGGAGACCTGTGCCTCGCGGACCGGGCCCTCCGGGCCGCCGCCGGGGACCGGCACCGGGCTGGTACGGCGCAGCAGCGCGCGCAGCCGGGCGAAGACCTCCTCGACGTCGAACGGCTTGACCACGTAGTCGTCCGCGCCGGCGTCCAGGCCCGCGATGCGGTCGGCGGTCTCCACGAGGGCGGTGAGCATGAGGATGGGCGTGCGGTCCCCCTCGGCGCGCAGAACCCGGCACACCTGGAGTCCGTCGATGCCCGGCATCATCACGTCGAGGACGAGCACGTCCGGCGGGTTCCGGTGCGCCTGCGCCAGCGCTTCCACGCCGTCGGCGACCGCCGTGACCTGGTACCCCTCCAGCGTCAGGGCACGCTCCAGGGCATGACGGATGGCACGGTCGTCTTCAGCGAGCAGCACAGTCTGGGGCACATCCCCAGTCTGCCAAGGCCTCCGGCGGTTCGACCGGGCCCGCTGGACCTACGATCACCCTTTTTACCGCCCTCTCACCGTCACAGGGCGAACCACCGCCCCCGTCCCCCACTCACCCACCCGAGCGAACCCCCACCCGAACCGGCAACCACTCACCACGCCCGAGCCACCACCCACCCCAAACGGCAACCACTCAGCCGCCCGAGCCACCACCCACCCCAAACGGCAACCGCTCGCCACGTCCGAGCCGCCACTCACCCCGATCGGCAACGACTCAGCCGACCGAGCGGACACCCACCCGAACCGGCAACCGCTCGCCACGCCCGAGCCGCCACCCGCCCCGATCGGCAACCACTCAGCCGCCCGAGCGGACACCCACCCGAACCGCCAACCTCTTGGCTGACCGAGTCGGGTGGGTGGGTGGGCGGAATTCAGCGCTGGAGCGCCGCGAGCTGCTCGGCGAAGGGGACAACGGCCTCCTCCCCCCGCCGCGGAGCCAACGGCATCAACGCCGCCAACTCCCCCGCCGCCCGCTCGATCCGTTCGGCGAGCCCTTCCGCGCCCCAGTCCTCGGACGCGGCGTACACCCCGGTCGGTACGACGACGGCCCGCAGGTAGGCGAA